>JAZSDC010000036.1:0-1824 GCA_045530935.1 Candidatus Enterousia sp.
TGGGGGTGAGAAATTATTGTATGGAATAAGGATGTATAACCTGGGTCCCGGGGTCAAGCCCCGGGATGACAGGGGGGTAAAATGAGAAATTTTTTTCCTGGGATGAGAAATTATTGTATGGGAAAGGATGTATGACCTGGATCCCGGGGTCAAGCCCCGGGATGACAAGGTGTGTGATGAGATGACAGATTTTTTATGCCCCGGGATGACAAGGTGTGTGATGAGATGACAGATTTTTTATGCCCCGGGATGACAGGGGGGTGGGATGAGAAATATAGGTTTGTAAAAAAATCCCCACAAAATAATGTGGGGATTTTTTTATTTTGCATCATTGTTACTTATTTTTATTCGGTATCGTCGCTACTTATTTTTATTTGGTATCGTCGTTACTTATTTTTATTTGGTAACGTCGTTACTTATTTTTATTCGGCATCATTGTTACTTATTTTTATTCGGTATCGTTGTTACCTATTTTTATTTTGCATCATTGTTACTTATTTTTATTTTGCATCGTTGTTACTTATTTTTATTCGGCAGCGGTGTTATTTGTGTTTAGTATGCAGTCTTTTTTTACTTTTATTTCAATACGTCTGCATGCTGCCAATGGCTTCCGGTCAGTATCTTTAACACGTGTTATATTTCCATTGTTAACCCCCCAGCTGTCCTTAC
This sequence comes from Candidatus Enterousia sp., assembly GCA_045530935.1. Taxonomy (GTDB): domain Bacteria; phylum Pseudomonadota; class Alphaproteobacteria; order Rs-D84; family Rs-D84; genus Enterousia. The sequence continues at coordinate 670 of JAZSDC010000036.1, forward strand.
AGATTTTGTAATCGTCAAGCTCTTTCAGATTCTCATCTAATTCTTTGGTAAGTCCACAGTTACAGTCCTTCTCCCCCTCTCCTTTGGCGGTTATATCAAATTTATTTTGATTACCATTCTCGCGGATAATTCTGTCCAGATGCTCTTTTGCTGCCTCTGCACGTAGATCTGACAGTTTTTGATTCCCGCTGCGACTGCCGGTTGGGTCTGCATAACCGAAAATTTCAATCTTACACTTTTTCTCTTCCGTACCGGTTATTTGTAGTATCCATTCCGTTAGTTTGCTTTGACCCTCTGACTTTAGGTCGGCGTTGTTATTTTCAAATAAAACGCTGGCAGGTAAAATTACTGTTGCTGTTTCACCAGGTGCAAGTTCAGCTGGTTTATCGACACAGTTTCCAGTGCTACTATCTACGATTTTGTTGGGGTCATCGCATTTGCATTTCCCCGTAGCGGGGTCAAATGTTTGACCGGGCTTTTCGCACTTGCATGTGTTGCCGACTTTTTCAGAGTGTTTTGGACAAGCTTGGCAAATGTTGTCAATTAGTATTTTGTTTTCCCCACAATCATGGCATCTCCAATTGTTGGAGTCAAATCCTTTGTTAGTCTCGTTGCACTTGCATGTGTCGCCATCTTTTGTCGCACCATCTGGACATTTGTCGCATTTGTTATTGTTAGCATTATAAACCAAGTCATCCTTGCACTTGCATGTGTTGCCGTCTTTTGTCGCACCATCTGGACATGCTTTGCATTGTTTTTTTTCAGCATCATAAATCATGTTTTCGTCGTTACACTCGCATGTTTCGCCAACTTTGCTTGTGCCGTCTGGGCAATCCGGGGTGCCGGGGGCACCTGTTACAGGCGAGTCGTTAAAAATATCAGCCAGTAATTCTGCTGCGGGATGTTTTTTGCCTTCGTATCTGCTGATGATATCTTTTGCCTGATTTTTTGGTGCGTCTTTATTGATAATCAGGTCGCCAACCAGTCCGCCAACCGCCCCGACACCTGCGATAACGGCACCGGTGGTCAGTTTTGATTTCGTACTGGATTTTTGTTTTGCCCATGCCTGGGCGTCAGGACCATTTGGATCTTGCAATGCGCGCGCCAGTGACGCAAACGCACCAGACGTCTTGCCCAGGGATACATCGTCATACA
>JAZSDC010000011.1:0-3022 GCA_045530935.1 Candidatus Enterousia sp.
GAGAACCCGCGTGAACGACCTGTTACACTGCAACGATTACGCAAACGTGTTGGGTTTGCATTACGTGGCAACTTTGCCAACTTTTTCATTGCATCAATTCTTTCTTCTGGTGTCGCATTTACAGACATTTTTGCCTTGATATTCTCACGCTTTTTCGCATACTGCGCAACCAGCTTTTCACGTTTATGTTGTTTATTAATTAACGCTAATTTAGCCATTTTCTTTCAACCTTTGTTAATTATTTCAAAACCAATGGCAAGCCGATTTTAGTCAGCAATGCACGTGCTTCATCATCTGTTTTTGCTGTAGTAGCAATAACAATATCCATACCGCGAATAGCATCAATCTTATCAACAGAAATTTCTGGGAAGATTAAATGTTCTTTGATACCAAACGCATAATTACCACGACCATCAAACTTTGACTTCGACAAACCACGAAAGTCTTTTACACGTGGCAATGCAACTGTAATTAACTTATCCAAGAAATCATACATACGCTTACCACGCAGTGTTACTTTTGTACCAATTTCCTGACCTTCGCGCAAACGATATGTCGCGATAGACTTCTTTGCACGTGTTTTGATTGCCTTTTGTGCAGCAATAGCTGTCAAGTCCGCAACCGCAGCATCTAATTTCTTTTTATCAGACACAGCTTCGCCAACACCCATATTCAAAACAATCTTTGTCAGCTTTGGAACTGCCAACGCATTTTTGTAGCCGAATTCTTTAATCAATTCTGGCACAATTTCTTTTTCATAAATTTCACGCAATCTGCTTTGCATTTCTTTTTTCCTTAATGTTGTGTTTCCCGTAACAGCGGGCAACAATTTTCCTAACTATTATATTTCCGCACCAGATTTTTTTGCAACGCGAACTTTCTTACCTGCTTCTACTTTGTAGCCAACGCGTGTTGCTTTTTTTGTTTTTGGATCAACAATCGCAACATTGGATACATGAATTGGCGCTTCGCGATCAATAATATGACCTGGCTGTTCCTGTGTTGGTTTAATGTGCCACTTACGACGGTTAACACCTTCAACGACAACACGTTCTTCTGCTGGGCGTGCTTCCAGTACTTTACCTTTGACGCCTTTGTATTTTCCCGAAATAACTACGACTTCGTCGCCTGTTTTAATTTTCATTTTATGACCTTCCATCTGTTATTTAGATTACTTCCGGTGCCAAAGACACGATTTTCTGAACATCGTATTTACGACGAACTTCACGGGCAATCGGCCCAAAGATACGTGTTCCAATTGGTTCAAAGTTGTTTTTATTAATCAAAACAACTGCATTATCATCAAAACGGATGATTGAACCGTCTGGACGCTTCACTGGGAACTTTGTACGAACGATAATTGCACGCTGTACTGTACCTTTTTGAACTTTACCACGTGGAATGGCTTCTTTAATAGCAACAACGATTTTGTCGCCAACTGTTGCATAACGACGATGTGAACCGCCCAAAACCTTGATGCACATTGCTTTACGTGCACCACTGTTATCTGCAACTGTCATAACTGTTTCATTTTGAATCATAACTTTAATCCTTTTCCTGCAAGCGGGGCAATCCCCCACCGCTTTGTTATAGGTTCCGACTGTCGCCTAACATTTCTCCCGAACCGACCTCAAAGAACCTGTTGATTATTAGTCAACTACTTCTACTGCATCGTCTTTGGAAACACCAACGCGTCCCTTAACAACCCAAGACTTGGTCTTAGAGATTGGACGATGTTCTTCAATTGCAACGATTTCACCAATTTTATATTCATTGTTTTCATCGTGAGCTTTATACTTTTTGTTCTGCTTAACGAACTTACCATACAGCGGATGACGGAAACGACGTTCCACTTCTACGACAACTGTTTTGTCGTTTGCTGTACTAACAACTGTTCCTTGCAGTATACGTCTTGGCATAACTTCTGTCCTTATACTGTTTGTCTAACCCACAGATTTTACGACAAAAACATCAATTTTTGCACATAAAATCCACGGATTAAATCCTTGTTTTTACTTTTCTGACCTTGCCTATATTATCTAAATTTTTAGAAATATCAAGAAAAATCAGCAATTTTTATTTTTTTGCCGCGTTCAACTTTGTTTTCACACGTGCAATTTCACGACGAGTCTGACGCATAACATGTGTTTTTGGCATCTGACCTGCAGCATGCTGGAAACGTTGATTCATCTGTTCTTTTTTCAGGTCAGTCAACTTGCTTTCCAATGCTTCCATCGTCAATTCTGTTTCAACTTTCTTTTCTGCCATTTTTAGCTACCTTTTTTGCCTTGCCCCGGGGCGCGCCCCGGGATTGCAATTTATTTTAGTTAACTTTTCGTTCAACAACTTTTGTTTTCACTGGCAGTTTTGCCGCCGCCAATGCAAACGCTTCGTATGCAACTTCTGGTTTAACACCATCCAATTCGAACATAATACGACCTGGTTTAACACGGCAGATCCAATATTCAACTGCACCCTTACCTTTACCCATACGAACTTCGGCTGGTTTCTTAGTAACAGGAACATCTGGGAAAATACGAATCCACAGTTTACCCATACGACGCATATGACGCGTGATTGCACGACGCGCTGCTTCAATTTGACGCGCTGTGACACGTTCTGGTGACATTGCCTTCAGCCCAAAAGAACCGAATGCCAACTCACTGCCACCTTTCGCAACACCGTGAATACGGCCTTTGTGCTGTTTGCGAAATTTTGTTTTCTTTGGCATTAACATAATACAAATCCTTCAATTTAATAATCGTTCAATTATTATTTGTGCTTTCTTTCGCTGCTGCCGGCATATTCTGTCGGACGCGCCATTTCAGATGCTAATTTATCTTTATTAACAACATCACCTGTGTAAATCCAAACTTTAACGCCGATAACACCGTATGTTGTTTTTGCCTGAATTGACGCATAGTCAATATCCGCACGCAATGTATGCAATGGAATACGACCTTCGCGGATTTGTTCGCTACGTGCGATTTCAGCACCATTCAAACGCCCACTGCACATAACT
>JAZSDC010000023.1:0-40880 GCA_045530935.1 Candidatus Enterousia sp.
GATATTTTTCCCATCGCCATAGTTGCAATGGAATGTTGCCAGATATGCACGCATGGCTTCTTCGGCGTTTTCGTCTGCCTGTTGTTCAGACAGTGCACTGGCCAATTGCATGCCACCAATACCGGTTGCGCCCATCGACGCACCAGACAGCAGGCGGTTTTCTTTGGACTGTTCATTTTCTTTCAGTTTTTTTACATTTTCTTCCAGCTCTGCGATTTGTTTTTCAGAGTCTTCCTTGGACAGGATTTTCTTTTCGATACATTCATCTTTTTTAAGTTCGTATCCTTTTTTACATTTGCTGGGGACACATTTGCCTTTCTTTATTTTACCTTCGGCTGCACCTGGGTATTTTTCTTGGTCAATATCGCATTCGCCTTTTGATTGTACGCATGCTGTTCCATCGTCATTTGGGACGTATACTTTTTTCTGTTTGTTGTCATTTTCATCTGTGACTGTTTTACATTTTGTGATTACGCATTTACGTTCATTATTTTTGTCAATTTTATATTCTGCTTCTTCTGCGAGCGGTTGTTTGGTTTTGATTTCATCTAAGCAACTGTCACCTTTGGTGCTGACGCATTTATTGTCGGATGTATTTTCTTTTTCTTGTCTGTAGTTTTCATTGCATTCGGAGATGTCACAGTATGCTGTTTTCTTTTTGCGTTGGTCTTTGTCGGCGTCGTCTGAAATTTCTGGGTGTGTACATGCTTTGGTTCCAGATTTTGCATTTTTAGGTAGTTTTGGATCGTTTTCGTTATCGCATGGTTCATTTTCGACCCATTTTTCGCATTTGTTTTCTTTCAGGTTATATCCGCAATAGCATTCTGTTGCGATACATTCTTTTTTAGTAATATCAAATTCGGTATCCGATGCGTGTGGGTGGGCTGCTGCTTGTTCAGATGTACATTTTTTCTTTTGGGCGCAGCCGTCTTTGTTGGCATTTGGTTTGAAACCTTCTTTACATTCTTTGACCTGACATACAAGTTTGTTGTCTTTTTTGGTTTTTTCGGCGCGTACAATTTGTTCTTTGTTTTCAGCGTTTGTGGCTATTTCGCTGATGCAGTCTTTTGATACGCACATTTTGTTAGGATCTTCTTTTTCCTCGGGGTCATGAATATAATCGCGATTGCATTCTTTAACGGTACATTCCCACTCACCCTCTCTGCCGTCCCATTTGCCTTCGCCGTTTGGAATGTTGCAAGCTTTTTCTTCGCAGAAATTTTCTTTTTGATTGCCGTTTGTTTTTAATTGGTATCTTGTTGTATCACATTCGTCAACATAGCAATATTTAGTATTTTGGTTTACTTCTTTATACTTATAATTCGTTGCACCTTTTGGTTTGGGGCCGCATTCGCAGAAATGTTTTATATGTGTGGCGTTGGTTAATCCTAGTGTACTCCTTATTTCGTCTGTTATGTAGGATTTTTTCATTGTTTCGTCACATGTTATAGCGCAAGAATTGCCGCTCTTCCTTATTGATATTGCTTTTAGTGGATCAAGATAATCTTCATCGCAGCGTTGCCCAGTTATTGTAACTTCATCTAAAGTTGCATTACGTACTAAGTATATTATTCCCATATCGTATGTGGGGTTATTAATAATGTTTGAACAGCTGATATTTACTTTTTTTTCTTCATATCCCACAGCTGAAATATGTATAGTGATTTCATTTGTCTCATCTGAGCAAATTATTTCTCGCTTATTTTGTTTTATTTCTATTTTAAAATTACCATTACCATCAGTAACAGTGCCAAAGTTTTCTGTATTTGTTACCAATAAGCTGGCATACATCGATTCGTCTTCGTCTTCTTTGTCGAGTACTTGGCCTGTGATGGTGCGTGTACTTGGTAGGGAATTGGTTCCTTCAAGGGGTTGATTGGCATGTGCGTTGATTGGTGATATGCCGCAAACGATTAATAATGAAATTGATAAGATGGCAAATATTCTTTTCATGTCAGTTACTTTTTTCTTTTAGTTATTAGATGTTTAGTAGACCTCTTGAACAGAGTGGTTTAATTTCTTCTTCCAAATCATTATATGATGTGTCTTGGCTTAAATCATATTCTATGTTGTTTATAGTCCACTTTTTTTGAGATGTGTCATATTTCACAGTGATTGTATTGCCATTTGAACATTTATACTGTAGATCGCCATTTGCTGAAGAAGTCCAGTTTTCGTTTGCTTCTCCTTTTGGGGTAACGACTTTTGGCGTGTTGTCGTTGCTTGCACTACTTGGTTTTTTACATAGGTCGTTATCATCAATGTATTTTTCCTTGGCTGAATAATCAGAACCCCATTCTTCTGGAAAGTTTTCAAAGGTTACTTTAAATTCTCGGCTTCCTGGTTGGTTATTTTGTATCAACCAACCATTGTCGGTTTTGGTAAATGTAACCGTTATTTCATCTTCTGGACATTTATAAGTGTATGTGCCATTGCCGTTATCTGTCCATTTAGATTCTTCTGTTTTGTCGGGCTCCGGGTCCTTCTCTTTTTCTTTAGCGGGTTTGCCGTCGTCGTCGGTCTTCGAGTCGTCCGTACCATAGTTTTCTTCGTATTCTTTTTCTGCCTTTTTTAACTCCTTTTCTGCCTTGGTACGTTCAATTGCACGGCCAACCGCCCCAGATGTTACCGCGCCAACCGCAGTGCCCAGACCCGCACCCATAAATGCAGATGTCGCAGATGACTGTTCGCGCGTGGCACGAAATGCGTTTTCTTTGAATGTCGTTATGTCAACGCCAAACCAGTTTTGATTACAGCTGAATACACTGCCGGCATAGGCCTTTTTGGATGCGTACAGGGTGTTCTTGTCGCCTGCAAAAAAGTTTACGGTATATACACAATCCAGTGAACGTTCGTCAAACATTGCACCCAGACGTTTGCACGCAGACGCCATCGCGTCGCGTAATTCGTAAAGACGTTTCTCGTCCCGCTGGATTGCGGATTCTGCATCCATGCGAACCGTGCCAAATACGTTCAGTATTCGGGCAGACAGGCCACTGTCGTTTTTACGACATTCGCGTGCAATCTTGTCGCATTTCGATATGGCTTGGTCGCCGGCGCGCTTGCCCAGGCATTTCGAAAATGTGGTGCCGCATTCTGTCATAATGCAATTGTTATAGGATTGACCACATTCAATAATGGAATTGTATAATGCAATCTTGGCGTTGGCGTCACGGTCTGCCTTGATCTGTTCGGTGAATGCAGTGTATTCGTGCCCCGTACATTCAACGTCGCGACGACATGCATCCAATTTCGTGCCAAATGTTGTGTCTGTGTCACCAGAACATTTCGTAAAATCGTCGCCACATTTTTGCTGCATACATTTGCGCAGACCAAAATCACAGGCGCTGATCCGTTTCGATGTAGATGTGGATTTCTGGCCAGATGTGTTTGCGTTGTCCAGGGCGGCACGTTGCAGTTTTATTTGTTCCGCCAGAATGTCTGATGTTTCGTTGTCATCTGTTATTTCTTGCAAAATTTCATCAAATTGTGATGTTTTGTCTTCGATTATGATTTCTTCTTCGGGTTCGGGTTCTGGTTCGGGTTCTGGTTCTGGGGTGACCTGATTACCTGTGCCAGATGTGTTTATGTCTTGTGTTTGGATGGGAACACTCATTGTCGGGACGCGCGACGCAGATGATGGACGCTTGCTGTTGGTGCGGGATACAACGGCAGAATGCGCCGACCCAGACAGCGCAACCATAAATGCACACAATATAAATGAAATTAATTTAATATGATGTTTTCTGATTGTCATGCGGTTATCCTGTTGCTGGGCGTGCGGTTAATCAATTGTTGCACACGCGATTTCATAGAATTTACACATTTGCTGGGCGGCGGAACGTTCACTGTCGTTGTCGCATTTGTTGGGCATATTGTTTTCGCATGCGCGTTTGACACATGATTCAATGATGGATTTTGTGTCGCACCCCTTGCGAATGTCGGCGATTTTTGTTTCGCGCGCTTTCTTATATGATTCAATGATTTGTGCCAACATGGTTTCTGCAGCCTTAATCGCGTTGTCGCGATCAGATATTAATTCAGAACGAATAGACGCCAAGTATTCATCACAGCCAGTGGATTCAACACTGCATTCAGAAAAAAAGCGGTCAAAATCGGCGTCTGTTGAACAGTTGCTGTAATTCGATGTACAAGATTTGTCGGCAATTACACATGATTGAATAGATGTGCGACAAACAGATTTTGTCTTCTTTTTACTGGTCTGTTTAATCGTATTTTCCATTTTTGCGGATACGCCCGCAGCCTTGCACGATTGTTCAATTAATTCATCGTACGCTTCGGATACGTCGTCGGGTGTACAGCCAGAAACCTTTTTTAAGCATAGCGTTGTTGCCCATGCATAACGTTCCCCAGGAATATCAGGCGCGTTCTTTAATTCTTTGTCGCTGATGTTATATTTCGCAGACGAACCAGCAGATACCGTGCGCATACCTTTGCGTGCAGATGGTGGGGTGCCAGCGTCACTGGTTCCGCAATATTGACAACGGGCCGCAGGATTTGATGATACGTTTATAGCACACGCAGAATCAAGACAGCGGGTTAGGTTGGCACGCGAACATTGGACAGTCGCCGCAGACGCGTCAAAGCATAGTAAAAGTACTGCTAGTAAAGATAATATTTGTGTTTTCATTTTCTCTCTTATGCCGCATTATAACAGATATCGGGAAAACAAAAAAGAAAAAAAAGAAAAAAATTATAGTCGCCTCTTGACAAAATGCCTTTGTTTGTCTATCTTTATGGTGTCATATAACAAAAAAAGGATAGAAAATGGCGACATATGATAAAAAATGGTGGTTAATTCACGGTACTTCAGGATTGCTTGTTGCAGGATTAGTTGCATTTGGTATCTTTGCAAGCTGTGAAGATGAAAATACAGAATGTGATAGATGTGCAGATTATACAGCCAAGGTTGATAGCCTGGGGGCAGCACGTGATTCTATTGTCGTGCTGAATGACAGTATTTCTACGTTGAATGCAATAAATGATGTTCTGGCAGAACAGTTGGTTGAATGTGAAGAATCAAAAAAGCCAGCGCAACCTGCAGCAAGAACACCAAGAAAACGTACACCTGCGCAACCTGCAAAAAGAACAACAGCGCCTGCAAGACCTGCAAAAAGAACAGCAGCGCCAGTTGTAACACAGGAAAACCCACGTGCAAATAATAATTCTAATGTTGGTGTGGTCGTTGAAGAAAATTTTACAAACAATGGTGCATTTGTTGCCGGTCATGGTAATAATGTTACTGTTGAACAGCCAACAAAAACAGTTACTGTAAAAGCCCCAACGGTAACAGTTACTGTTGAAGAAGTAAGATACGTTAAAAGATATGGCAGATGCAGATAATCTGTTTCGTATTGAATAAAGTCCGCATTTCGGTGCGGGCTTTTTTTTATTTTTGTCTGGACGACATGTTGTTCTTGTGATAAAATCAATGCCATGACGTATAGAGAGATTTGTAGATGAAAATAATTAGATTATTATTTTTTGTGTTCTGTTTGACCCCATTGGCTTCGTTCGCGGCAAACTCTGAATTTACAATGGCTGCACAGTTGTTGGCGGCTGCCAAGGCGGCGGATATTCAACAGGTGCAAAGTTTGGTTAATGCAGGCGCAAATGTCAATTTCGTCGATTCGACAGGCGTGTCTATTGTTTGTACGGCGCTGATGAATAATGATACACGTGCAGCACAAATTTTGCAGATGTATGGCGCAGATGCGTCGAAATGCGATCGGCAGATTAAGCAATATAATAATCGTAATAAACCAAGGGAGACGGGCGGTTTGTTTAGCGGACTGTCGTCTGCCCAGACCATTAGTTTAGCGGCGGCAGGGGCCGCCGTTGTTGTAGGTGGGCTGTTGCTGTTGACGGATGTATTCGACCCAGGAAATGATAATCAGTCTGCGGGCAGTGGTGGAAACAGACCTGATAATAACCCAGGAACAGATACAGGGGGAAATATAAATGCTGCCTTCGTCTTGCCGTATGGCCCAACAATGAAAAATGCAGAACAAGAAGCAGCAGATTATCCAAAAGAATTGGATTTCTATAGCCCTAGTGATGACAGTATTTATGCTAGAAACTTTAAATATATGACGGATAATTATGGGCAAAATTATTTGCTGATGATGCATGGGTATTCGCCACTGGCACGCGGTTATATGGGAATGCAGACTTTGCGTAATATATCGTCGCGGGAACCGCTGGATTTGCTGGGGGTGAATTGGTTTAATTCCAAGGTAATGGGCGGACGGCCAGTGAATGTCGCAATGATTACACAAAATGGAATTGCCAGTGCAGGATATGCATATGATGTCGATGCGTCGGATTCTTTGACGGATACTTTGTTGCCGTGGACAACTTCAAATGGTACAACGGTAAATAATGCCGATAATTCAATGGTGTCTAGTAAGTATTTCAATAATAAAGTTATCTTAGGCGCGGGTGACGCAACACAGTCTGGGGCAACAACGGCAGAAGATGCGGCTGCGTTGCAACATTTTGATTTGGCAGGATATGGTACGGTTGTTAATAACTATTATGCGTCTGATGTAGATAATCAGTTGGTGAAAATTGTCGGTGGACGTACATCTGGATATGCAAATGCTGATTTTATGGGCTTTATGCCAAATGGGCAGATGACAATTTATCGCGCAGGTAATGGAATGGCGTTCGTTGACGCAGAAGATGATGTAACAGGCACTTTTACCAAGGATGATACAGGTGCATTATCAACGATTAATTTGTTTGGGCAAGATTTAGATGTTACGTTGGGAAATGGGAATTCTTTTGTTGCAAAAAATGAGGAACAAGATTTGTCTTATGTTGGGTATGTTGGAACAAATGGTTTGCTGTATATCGGACCAGATGGGGCGGTAAATCAGGCGTATTCAATGAATGAGGATACAGGTGTTTTAACGTTGACACAGCAGTTGCAACAATCTGACTATTTTAATTACAAGGGATTGCGCCATGCGGCTAATTTATGGGCGGTTGGTGATTTGGATGGCGGACGTTCTAAGCCGGATGTTTTATCAAATGCATTTGTTGTTGATGGGTTGCGCGCCAAGACTGTTGAAACCATCGAGGATGTTTTATCTGTTGGGGATGTTGACAGGCGACAGGCTGCGATTTCTGGATTGGTGAATAGTTACTATGATGCGGTTGATGATTCTTATTATCCGGGGGCTGATGCGACATATTTGTTTGGAAATTTAGGGTCTGGATTTGCACCGTTGGTTATTTTCTCGACAGGGGCGTTTGAAACAGACAGTTCTTATTCTGGGCGGACGTTGTCGGCAACATTTGAAAATGCAGTGCCGTTGGCATATGAAAATTCAGAACATTATTTTATGTCGGTTGTTGGGGTTGGTTTAACAGGCAGTGGAACAGCCGGGGTAAAATCTGTTACGGGATATGCGCCATCTGGAAAGATTGCGCTGGCACAATGGAATGATACGGATACTGATAAATATTACAAGGCGCGTGTTTGCGGTATCGCGGGTACTGGGGCAGGGGATGTGGACCCATGGTGTTTCGCAGCCGCAGGTGTTACGGACGAGATGGCCGTATCAGCAGCAGCAGGTGCAACAGGGGCGGTAAAGTCTGCTTTCCCTTATTTAAGTAATCCGCAAATATTTGCATTGTTGGCATTGACAGCAGATGGTCCTTATCTGGGCACCGGGGCTGATGGCAAGGCAATAACAAAAGAAAGTTTAGCTGCGTATCTGCAGTCTATGTACATGTTGCCAAATGAATATCAATATATGGTGGATAATGGTGCAGACTATTTGGATACTTTTGCCAATGTGTTTGGATATGGTTTAATTAATTTGGAACGTGCAACAAAACCGGGAACGGCTGTATATTATTATAACGGAAATGATATTGTGTCGGCTGATGGTAATGCGTATTGGCGTGCGGCTTCGAATACTGTGTTTCGACCATCTGCGGTATTTAATTTGTCTGGTGAAACAATCAGTGCACCATTCTTTGATACGTTGACCAGTGTTGATGGAGATTTATCTGTTCCGCGTGTATGGCAGAATGAATTTACAATGGGGACAAATGGACGTCATGCACTGTATATGGGGGATGTGTTGGGGGATTTAAGTATTGGAACAGATAATGTGACAAAAATGAAAGTCGGCGATCTGGGATTTGCGATGTCTGTATCTGGTCGTCCATATGATGATAATATGGGTGGGGTTGATAGTATCAGATTGGATTATGCGGTTGGGAATTGGAATTTTGCAGCATCTTATCAGCGTTATTTAACAGATGGCGTTTCGCGTTTTAGCGGTGCGGCAAATCCGGTGTTGGGTATAGCATCTAATGTATTGGTGTCAGATATTGATTATAAGTTTGGCGAGTGGTCTGTTGGTGTGCGTGCTTTTTCTGGGGCGATTACAGATGAAGGTTTGTTAGAAAATGATCCGACGATTTCGTCGCAATATATGCCTGCAAAATTAGGTTTGATGCGGGGGGGGCAATCTCATATCGCGTGGGAAAGTGATGCCTTTAAATTAAAAACAGCATTTGGGGTCGCGTATGAATCAGATACTTTGTTGGGGGCATATACTGATGGTTTGTTAAATCTGGGGGCGGGTAGTACAACATATGTTGATATCGTGTCGCAGTATCGGATTATAGATGATGTTAATCTGATGTTGCATGCAACATTTGCCAAGACTGCAAATGATATGATGGGGGGGCACGTCTTAGGTCTGTCCGATATTTATTCAAATGCATTTGCGGTTGGGGCAAATGTTGGTAAATTTGAATTTGTGGCGTCTATGCCGTTGGCGGTAACGGATGCCGCATTGAAATACGCATATGCCAAATATGGTGTGTCTGAAACGGCTGATAATAATTATGTGTTGAATATTATTGATACGCATGTAGAGGATTTGTCGCTAGCTGCTTCTAAACGTGAATTTAGATATTCTGGGACATACCGTCATAATTTTGGTAGCTTTACAGATGGGGCATTTGGTTTTATATATCGTGTGAATCCTAATCATACGGATGAGTTCGGAAACGAGTCGATATTTATGATGAAAATAAGTCATCGCCTGGGGATATAAAAAAATGCCGGGCTTTTGCCCGGTTTTATATTGCAATGTGTTTATATTAATTTATAATTAGCCAAAAAAAGGATTTGTGTAAATGAAACTTAATTTTAAAATGGTGGTAGAATATGTTAAGGACTTATTCCCTGTGAATTTTGTTCCTTTGTCAGATGATCCGCAGGCAGATGCGGAGGCATTGGCATCGTTGTTGTATACTAATGTATTCTATACCAAGGCAAATAATGGCAAGACTTATTTATATTGTTTTCCACGTCGTAAAGAAGATTATGAATTGGTTCGCTATATATTAAATTCGAATAATATGAAGCCGCGCGAGCATGAGTCTGGATATTATTATGGTGCAAGAACGGTGTTGCGTGTGCCCAGGAAAGAAATCGAAGGTGATAGACGTGCAATGCAATTTAGTAATCTGTTAATGGATAAAAGAACATCAAATGTGGATGAAAAAATTGCAAATGCGCGAATTAATATATTGTATGAAAAGATGTTAAGATATTCAAAATAAAAACCCCAATCTGGGGTTTTTATTTCAAAGTGTTTGTTTATTACTTCTCTGAGAAGTCTGCATCAACTGTGCCGTCGTCATTTTTCTTGTCGCCAGCATCGCTGTTTGCCTGTTGTTCTGCCTGGGCGGCTTTATAGACCGCTTCGCCTAACTTCATGGCTTTTTCTGTTAATGCATCTGTCTTTTCTTTCAGCGATTCTGCTGTTGCCTCGACCTTGGCCAATTCATCTGCTAATTCTTTTTTAGCATCTTCAATGGCTTTCTTTTCTTCTTCGCTGATTTTGTCACCGTGTTCTTTCAGTGATTTTTCAATACTGAATACGGCTGTTTCTGCGGTGTTTTTCGCTTCGGCCAGTTCGCGTTTCTTTTTATCTGCTTCGGCATTTTGTGCGGCTTCATCAACCATACGCTTGATTTCTTCTTCGCTTAGACCGCCATCAGATTTAATAGAAATCGCCTGTTCTTTACCGGTGCCTTTATCTTTTGCAGATACATGAACAATACCGTTTGCGTCAATATCAAAAGATACTTCAATCTGTGGCATACCGCGTGGGGCAGGTGCAATCCCTTCCAGGTTAAATTGTCCTAATAATTTGTTATCTGCCGCCATATCGCGTTCGCCCTGGAATACACGGATGGTTACAGCGGACTGGTTATCTTCGGCGGTACTAAACACCTGTGATTTCTTGGTTGGAATTGTTGTATTGCGGTCAATCAGTCGTGTGAATACGCCACCCAATGTTTCAATACCTAATGATAAAGGTGTTACATCCAACAACAGAACATCTTTTACGTCGCCTTTTAAGACGCCGCCCTGAATGGCTGCACCCATACCAACAACTTCGTCTGGGTTAACGCCCTTGTGTGGTTCACGACCAAAGAATTCTTTTACTGTTTCTGCAACCTTTGGCATACGTGTCTGACCACCTACCAAGATAACTTCATTAATCTGTGATTTTTCCAAACCTGCATCTTTCAGTGCCTTTTTGCATGGTTCAATTGTGCGTTCAATCAAATCCGCAACCAGCGATTCCAATTTTGCACGTGTTAATGTTGTGTTAAAGTGCTTTGGTCCTGTTGCATCTGCTGTCAGATATGGCAAGTTAATATCTGTCGATGTCTTAGAAGACAATTCAATTTTTGCCTTTTCTGCAGCTTCTTTCAAACGTTGTAATGCCAATTTATCACCAGTCAGGTCAATTCCCGTCTGGGCTTTAAATTCTGCGATTAAGTGTTCCAAGATACGTGCATCAAAATCTGAACCGCCCAACGCTGTATCGCCGTTTGTTGATTTTACTTCGAACACACCATCTACAATTTCCAAGATAGATACGTCAAATGTACCACCACCCAGGTCGTATACTGCGATAATGCCGTCTTTACCCTTGTCCAGGCCATATGCCAATGCTGCGGCGGTTGGTTCGTTTACGATACGCAATACATTCAGCCCTGCAATACGCCCTGCATCTTTTGTTGCCTGGCGTTGTGAATCATTAAAGTATGCAGGAACTGTAATAACCGCATCAGTTACAGTTTCGCCCAGATAACTTTCTGCGTCTTTTTTCAGTTTTGCCAAAATCATTGCAGAAATCTGTGATGGGGCAAATTTCTTACCGTCCATTTCAACCCATGCATCGCCGTTTTCGCCAGCAACGATTTTATATGGTACGCGTGCCGCGATTTCACGGACAGCAGGACTGTCAAAGCGCAATCCCATCAGTCGTCTAATTTCATAAATTGTATTTTCAGGATTTGTTACCGCCTGGTTTTTTGCGGTGATACCAACCAGTTGTTCGCCGCCAGATGTCAATGCAACAACGGATGGTGTTGTGCGTTGCCCTTCGGCATTTTCAATAATTTTTGGGTCTGTGCCGTCCATGAATGCCATGGCGGAATTAGTTGTTCCTAAATCAATACCAATAACTTTTCCCATAATTTGTACTCCTTAAAAATTTTTGCTTAACTACCATATAGTTATGCACAAAATCTTTTCAAGGGGCAATAGACACTTTTTCTTAAATAAAATTTAGATGGGGGGGACTAAAAAATTCTTTTTTTATTTTTGTTATAATGTTATAATCAAGAGAAAGCGTAAGAGAATGTTAATGTATCGTTTTGCGATAGTAATTTTGGCAGTTTTTGGTGTCGTGTGCGATGCGTACAGTGTGGCGCGCACACCTGGACGTGCGACGGGACGTGGGGGTGCGGTGGTGCAAACCCAATCAGGCGCAAATACATCGCAAATGGCGGTACGTTCTGCGCGTAAACCAGGGGTGGCTGCACGCAGTGTAAAAAACACAGAAGGAAGTGTTGCAGGTGCTGCGTCAACGGGGGGTGTTGTCGCGCGTGCGGCAATTGCTAAAAATCCTGCACCGGGCAAGGTTGCGGGTGCAACCAAGAATGTTACCGTAGATGAAGAATGTCGTTTGAAATACGAAGGCTGTATGGATTCTTTTTGTATGATAGAAAATGAATCTGGTGGGCGTTGTATGTGCAGCGATAAAAAAGAGAATTATGATAAAATCTTGGCCGAGATGGAAAAGTTGGACCAGCAGTCATATAAAATTGCGACAACTGGACTGGAACGTGTTGAAATGGGAGAGTTTGGTGACCTGGCTGTTTCAGAAGCGAATGATGTGGTCGAAGATATTGTAAATGGGCCCGCAAAACGTAAAAAATCTAAGACTGGTTTTGATATTTCAAAAATACTGACAGATGTTGCAACTGCGGGTGATGGGTTCCAAGACAGTGTGTTTGGCGAATCTGGCGATAACGAATTGGATGGAAAGTCGGGAGAGGAGTTGCACCGTGCAGCGGCAGCGCTGTGCGTTGAAAGGATGCCAGAATGCGCGTCTGATATGACGATGTTGCAGATGATGTATGCACAACATATCAAATCAGATTGTGCTGCGTATGAAAATGCACTGAAACAGAAAAGAAATGATAGTGCGCAAAAATTAATGGCTGCGGAAAGGGCGTTGCGTGAATCTTCGTTGGAACAATTGCAAAATGCAAATAAGTACGATTTGGGGCAATGTACAATCGAATTTAAAAAATGTATGCAAACAACTGCAGAATGTGGTGAAGACTTTTCAAATTGTGCAACTATGCGCGCGTTGAATGCGACGTCAACACGTAAAAGTACGCGTCGTGGGGTAAGTAATAGCTTTAAAATTCAAGGCGTGATGAGTAATATTGAAATTTCTGCATCAACATATGATGCGCTGATTGCAAAAAAGCCATTGTGTGAAAGTGTTACGAAATCATGTACATTGGTCGCAGACCAGGTTTGGGATACGTTCTTGAAAGATGTTGCGCCCCAACTAAAAAATGCGGAAATTATCGCCGAAGACAAGGCGCGTCAAAGCTGTATTTCAAATATATCTGAATGTTTTAAGAAGGCTTGTAAAGATAGCATTGATCCAAATGATCCAGACGGTTCGTATGATATGTGTTTAACACGTCCGGGTACAATGCTGAATGTGTGCAAGGTTCAATTAGATGCCTGTGGTGTAAATACTACGTCTGAAGAAATGGCGGAACAATCAAATGTTTGGGAATTTGTTGTCGCGCGTTTGGCGTCAATGCGTGTCAATGCGTGTACAACGGATGTAAAGAATTGTCTGCAAAGCAAGGATATGTGTGGTTCTGATTATTCACAATGTATTGGATTGGATACAGATACGATATTACATATGTGTCCATATGATAAATTGGTTGGCTGTCAAAAGGTTTATAAAGATGAAGATATACGTGGCGACAAGGTTTATGAAGAATTATCATCTATGGTTCAGGGTATAATGTTGAATATTGATAATAACCTGATGGAAGAATGTCAAAATGCTGCGAATGAAGCAATGATACGCGTTTGTGGCGAAACAGAAGATTGCAAGAATGTGACAACAGACGATACCATTGGGTCGACATCTTTGAAGTACAAGATTTGTAAATATGATGGTGACCAGGAACAAATGACAATTTTGTATTCAGAATGTCGTGACGATATTACCCAGATTCAGGATGTTGAATTGGGGCGTATGGATATCTTGGAAGGTAATGGCGCCACCACGCGTTTAGGGCCGGTTCAGCCATTTTCGGGGGTTATAGATGGTATAATATATTGGGAAAGTATCGAAGTTAATGAAGATGGCAAGATTGAATTAAGCAAGGATTATTTTACAACGTTGGAAGCAGATACAAAAATGTCAAAAGAACAGAAAGAACGTATAAAGCAAGAAGTTAAGATGTTGCAGGATAATGTAGATATGGCTATTCAGGCAATTGAATCTGATCCGACGGTTGAATTTTGCAGAACAGGGCGTGATGTCCAAGGAATGCGCGTTAAACAGAAGGATGGTTCCATGCAAGAAAAAAAGGTTGCTGTCAAGGATGCGGCACGTGCGCGGTTCCCAAAATTGACGCATAATATGCGTAATATAATTGCGAATGCGGCATTGAAAAAGGCAAAAGAAAATTATTATAGACGCTATGAAGAGATAATTGAAAAAATGTCGCGTGATTATATGAAAATTGGTGAACGTATGGCAGAAATCCAAGGGGAAAATGCTAAGGATGTACGCCGTGAAAAGGCGCGTGTCGCATGCATTAATTTTGCAGAAGCGTCCAGTTTGCCAAAAACGCCGGCACCAAAGGGTGGGGTGCTGGGGAAGATTGTGGCGGGTATAACGGGGGTTGTTGTTGCTGCTGTGGGGATTGTGGCGGCGCCCTTTACAGGCGGTACCAGTGTTGTTGCGGCAGGTGTCGCGATATCTGCGTTGGCGGTTGCGGCTGGTGCGGTGATTGCGGGTTCTGTGATTGGGGCGGATATTAAGCAAGGTGCGGATGGTGAAATGGAATTAGATTTAATTGGTTCAAAATCGTTAAATCAATGGAATTATAAAGAAACAATTACAACAACATTTAATTGGGTAACGTTGGGGTGCGAGCGCTGTATTCGTTCACAAAATTGTACCAAAACCAAGAAAAAGTTTATGGGTTCTAGATATTGTAAACATTGGGGTGAATGGGTTGAAAAGTGCAGAACAATTCAATTCTAAAAGGGGTTGGTGTAATCGTAAAAAATACATAAAAGTGGTCTGATGTATCGTTTATTTGTTGTATTTTTATCAATATTTTCTGTTGTATGTGATGCGTACAGTGTGGTGCGCACGCCTGGGCGGGCAACAGGGCGTGGGGGTGCGGTGTCGCAAACCCAATCAGGCGCAAATACATCGCAAATGGCGGCACGTTCTGCGCGTAAACCAGGGGTGGCTGCACGCAGTGCGAAACCTGTACCTGCACCCAAGGCGGGGGTTGTTGCGCGTGCAGGTGCAATGCAAAACGTTATTGCCACTGGGACAAAAATTACGGCGGCGGCAACTAATAAATCTGTATCGTCACAATGCCAGCAGAAATATGAAACGTGTATGGATTCGTTTTGTATGATTGATAATGATGCTGGTGGACGTTGCGCATGTGATGCACAGAAACAGGAATTGGATAAAATCCTGAAAGAAATAGAAGCACAAGATATGCAGACGTACAATATCGCAACGTATGGTGTGCGGCGTGTGCAGCTGGGGGACCTGGGGGATGGTGTTGCAGATGATGTGGTGGCGGCAATAAAAGAAGATGCCGATAATTCAAACCAGTTGAATTTGGATAATCTGTTGTCTGTGGACCAGGTTTTGTTTACAGATGATTCTGCGGATGATTTGTCGAATAAAACAGGTGAAGATTTATATTTAGCCTCTGCGGAATTGTGTGCTGAAAAAATTCCAGAATGCGCGTCTGATATGACGATGTTGCAAATGATGTATAAACAACGTATTAAATCAGATTGTTTGGCGTATGAAAATGCATTGAAGGTAAAGAAGAATGAGAGTTTGCAAAAAACAGTTACTGCAGAAATTGCCCTGCGCGAGGCGACATTGGAACAATTGCAAAATGAGAATAAGTATGATTTAGGGCAATGCACAATCGAATTTAAAAAATGTATGCAAACAACTGCGGAATGTGGTGAAGACTTTTCAAATTGTGCAATAATGCGCGCAATGGATACGACATCGACACGTAAAAGTACGCGCAGCAAAGCAAATTCAAGTTTTAAAATTCAGGGCGCTATAACAAATATTGAAATTTCTGCATCAACATATGATACGCTGTTGGCAAAAAAGCCATTGTGTGAAAGTGTTACGAAATCATGTACATTGGTCGCAGACCAGGTTTGGGATACGTTCTTGAAAGATGTTGCGCCCCAACTGAAAAATGCGGAAATTATCGCCGAAGATAAGTTGCGCCAGGGTTGCGTGGCAAATATATCGGAATGTTTTAAAAAAGCTTGCAAGGATAATATTGATCCAAATGACCCGGACGGTTCGTATGATATGTGTTTAACACGTCCGGGTACAATGCTGAATGTGTGCAAGGTTCAATTAGATGCCTGTGGTGTAAATACCGCGTCTGAAGAAATGGCGGAACAATCAAATATTTGGGATTTTGTTTTGGCACGTTTGGCGTCAATGCGTGTTAATGCGTGTACAACGGATGTAAAGAATTGCCTGCAAAGCAAGGATAGATGCGGTTCTGATTATTCACAATGTATTGGATTGGATACAGATACGATAATGCGTATGTGTCCATATGACAAATTGGTTGGCTGTCAAAAGGTTTATAAAGATGAAGATATACGTGGCGACAAGGTTTATGAAGAATTGTCGTCTTTGGTTCAGGGTATTATGTTGAATATTGATAATGAACTGTTTTCAGCGTGTCAAAATGCCGCAAATGAAGCAATGATACGCGTTTGTGGCGAAACAGAAGATTGCAAGAATATGACAACTAATGAAGTTATGGGTACTTCCAGTTTGGAATACAAGATTTGTATGTATTCAAATGAAAAAGACAGTATTTCTGTACACTATGATATGTGTCGTAATGACATATCACAGATAAGTGATAAAGAGCTGGGGCGAATTGATGGCAGAAAAGGTGAACCTTCGTCAGAGTTAGGACCTGTTTCGCCATTCGCAGGTGTTTTGGATGGGATTATTTATTGGGAAGGGGTAAAAATTAATAACGATGGTAAAATTGTTCTGGATAGTGAATATGAGAAAACATTGAATTCGACTTCATCGAACGTGGATCCAATGGTTTCGGATACCCAAAGAAAAAAGATAAAGTTAGAATTAGACCATATTCAATCAAACGTAGACCAGGTTATTTCCACCATAGAATCAGATCCATTTGTTCAATTTTGTATGACCGGGCGTGATGTTCAGGGGATGATGGTAAAGAATTCAAAAGATGGTAAAAATAATGAAGCGTCGCAACAGCGGGTAAAAAAACGTAATTCTGCCAAGGCAGATGATGATGCGACAGATGGCACGGCGGATGATTCGCAAGACCAAGATAGCGATACCTATGAACAAAAGATATCAACCAGTGGCACTGGAAATGCACGATTCCCCAGGTTGACATATAACATACGACAAATTATTGCGAATGCGGCATTAAAGCAGGCCAGGGACAATTATTTTAAAAAGTATGATCGGTTGAATGAAAAAATGATGCAGGATTATGTACGTATCAGTGTCAGATTGGCCGAGATTCAGTCCGAAAATGCCAAGGACATTCGTCGTGAAACAGCACGATATGCATGTGTCCATTTTGCCGAGGCGTCAATTCTGCCAAAATCGCCACCACCCAAGGTTAATGCGTTTGGTTATATTGCAGCGGCGGCTGTTGTTGTTGCAGCGGTTGCGGGATCTGTTGCATTGTTTCCTTTTACGGCAACGGTGACAACGTCAACTGTTGTTCCGGGAACTATTGTTGGTGCATCTCTCACTGCTCCGGGAACTATTGTTGGTGCTGGGATTGTGACAACTACGGCTACTGTTACGACGGGAGCTACTGTTGCAGCAGGGGTTGCCGGTGTTGCGGGTGGTTTGGCGGTTGGTTCTCTTGCGGCAAGTGCTATAATGGGGGGCGGAAATGTCGAACAGGGGCCAGATAGTGAAATGGATCTGGAACTGGTGGGGTCAAAAACCCTGAATCAATGGAATTACCAGGAAACAATTACGTCGCAGTTTAATTGGGAGACATTGGAATGTGAACGCTGTATTCGTTCTATTAACTGTGCCGATGCATCCAGTGGTATATTTAGTTCTGCGTCATGCAAGGAATGGTCGGATCCAAAAGAAACATGCAAGACAATTCAATTCTGATACGCGCAGATGTTGGAATTGTAACGAATTAAAGGAAATATAAAAAAACCGCCTTTTATGGCGGTTTGTTATTTGTCTGTTTATTTGTTGTAATACTTTTCTTTCTGTTCGCGTGATGTGTTGTACATTTGGTTAAACATTTGTTTGGCTGCATCCATTGTCGTTGGACCGCCGTTGTTTGGGGCGTTATAATCGGCGCCGTTCAGTGCGATTAAGCGGGTCGGCAGTAATGATGTGCCACAATCAATATAGTATTTGGATAAATCAAAATATTTGCCATAACAGTTATTGTTTTCAACCGCAACATATCCCATGTCAGCCAATGATTTGCATGTCGGTTGATTTGTGTACATGATTTCACCGTTTGACAAGATTTCATCAGGCTTGCTTAAAATGCCGGGGCAATATATGTTCACGTATTTGCCATTAACGGATACTGTTGTTCCATCTTTGCCAGTTTTACGTCTGCCAAAACAATCGCCGTCGGCGGATAACATATCTGTATCATAGTCAGGGTTAATGCCGTTGCCACTTTTGATATCTGCGCGCCCCATCGCAACAGGTTTATCTGTTGTGCGTGTTAATGCGGATGGGCATATTAATTTTAATCCCCAACAATTCCCAGTCGCATCCCACATTTCTGCATCATATCCGGCGCCCATAGCCTTGTAACATTCGGTTGGGTTTAATCGGCATACAGTCGGTTGTTGCCACCATGGTGTTGCGGCAGATGCGGCATTAATGGCGATTAATGATAACATAGAATATGTGAATGCTTTTTTCATGTTTTCTCTCTTGTACACTTTATGTGTAATTATATCAAATTAATTTATTGTTGGCAAGTTGCTTGGTTACTATTCTTGTGGGATAAGATCTTTTGTTGTGTCGTTGCCCCCAGTTCCGGTGCCGGTGCCTTCGCCCCCAGTTCCAGTTCCGGTTCCTTCGCCCCCAGTTTCGGTGCCTTTGGCGGTCGGAAAGATCTCTGTGCTGGTTTGTGTTTCGTTGGTTATCGCCAGATTCTTATTTTTTGTGCCACAATATCCCCATTCGGTGTTTGCACCTGTGGTTGCATAGAAGTTTTTGTGTAACCAATCGCCTGTATTGTCATGCAGTGTGTTAGGCTCATCGTCTTGCCATATTGTGTTTACCCATGTGCCACCGTGACGTTCGCATTCGTTGGATAATTCTTGGGCCATTGCTTTGCTGATTTGTGTAACGACAATATTTATGTCTTGCATTACTATATCGGGCATGGTGTCACTGTCGATGGATGGGCGTACACAAACCTGGGCTGCATAATTTGCAATTTTGTGATATATACTGCCGATATAGCTTGTGCCACATTGTGTTGCCTTAAGATCTTTTGCGGTTGTGCCTTCGGGGCAAACTTCATCTTCAGGACATATGTAGCACTTATTTTTGTACAGGAAATAATGCTCTTTGCATTTGGTATATTGTTTTCGTGCTGTATCATTACATACATAATTGTTGGTGTCTTCTGTACTGGTTGCCAAGTTGTATTCTACTGTTGTTTTACTGTTCATGCTGTTACAGATTGGGTTTGATGCGTATTTTTTCGCGCCCATTGGATATGCGCGACATGCGTACGGGTATTTGTGGACGCTGTCATTGCCAGGTACAGCACATAAATTAGATGCGTATTCAGTCAAGGCGTCTAGACACATGTTTGATATTTTTTGATCTGTGATATTGTGCATCGCGATTAATAATTCAGACATACCATCGGTGCCACCACCGTACACGTTGCTGCATGTTGTTAAATATTCTTGGCATAATTGTTCGGATAATTCAAGGCGTTGACCAACCAGCATATATGATTTCGTGTTCGAGAAGTCTTTTAATTTTTTAGTCTGTTCGTCATAACAATTGTTAACAACATTAATGCATTCTTTTTTTACTTGGCGGATGCGTTCTTGTTGTCCTTGGTATATTTCAGATATTGCCTGGCGCATGAATTCATCCCATACGTCGTCAGATATGTCGCGACACGTGTCCAGTCCACGCTGGGCATATTTACGCATATTATTTAATTCTGAAACAAAAATGCGATTTGTTGAATTAGTCAGAACATCCCCGCTAAGTGATAATAATGTCCCCAGCTGATAAAAATTTGCACTGTATATTGGTTCGCCTGTTGTTTTGTTTAGGTACAGACCTGTTAGGTCCAGGCAGTGTACATAATCAGGACCACATGCGGTGTCTGCAGTGATGTCTTGGCGGACCTGGGCAACGCAATCATTGATAGATGTTGAATTGTGGTTGTTATAATTTTCAAGGCGCGCCATATGCAGTGCATGTTCTGATGCGCGAATACTGCTGTCGGTGCTGTTCTTTCTTTTATTCAGTGAATTTATTACAATAGAACAATCATTTTCAATGTACATTCCATATGCGCTGGTAACCATTTTTAATATGGATGCCGATGGACATTGGTCAGATACTAATTCAGAACATTGGGCGTGTACAGCGTTGTAAAGTGACTCGCCGGTAAGATTTGCGATGTTTTTGCCTTCGGTTAACGTGGTGGTTGACCATATTGCATTGATGTCGCCGGCAATGTCAACTGTTCCTTGGGTAGATAGAGATTGTTTTTTTATGTTTGATAAAATTGTGCTGATGCCAGAATACTGGGTGGGTAAAACAGAGTCAGATTGATATTTGCTTTGTGCTTGTTCGCCTGTTGTTTCGGTGAACATTGCATGAACTTCGGATTTGTCTTTGTTTACAATTTCAAGATTTAAATTCTTGAAATCTTGCAATTGATCTGATGCGGCGCCTAATGCATGTTCGCGAGATTGAATTTCAGGCAGTTTGGATGAACATATGCATCGGCGATAATTGTCATTTGCTGTTGCGCAGAATTGATCCATGCATGTAAAATATGCGTCATGACATGTGTTGTATGCCGCATCGAATGATTTTGAATTTGTTGGGGATTGTAAAATACTGGCGCGGGCAACCCGATTTGCGGTGGTGCGTATTTTATCAATCGCAGTGCGTGCAACAGATTTCCTTTGCTGTACAGGTGTGACGGTTGCATTACGACTGATGGTGGCGCGTGATGGTGATTGTGCTGTGCGAGCAGTTATTTTTTTTGTGATAGTGCGATTGACGGTGTTGTTTGTTGCGCTGCGCGTGGTTATTGTTGATGTTTGTTGCCGTTTTACCGTGTTACTGTCACGAACAGCGGCGTGACCACTGCTGTAAAATACAAGTGCGACAATGATAAAATATATCTTTTTCATTCTGGTTAATATCTTATGATATTTTACCAGAAAAGATACATTTAAACAAGGGTGTTTTTGGTGAAAAAAAAGCCCATGTGGGCCATGGGTTAATTTGCGGATTCTGCCCCTGGGCGATTGCGTTCAACGAATGTTATGCGCCCCTTGTCCAGGTCGTATGGTGTCATTTCAACACGTACACGTTCGCCAACGTTTACCCATATACGCGCCTTGCGCATTTTGCCGCATACTGTTGCCAGTATTTCGTGCCCATTTTCCAGTTTTACACGAAACATTGTGTTTGGTAATTTATCTTCTACGGTGCCTGTGAAAACAATCACATCGTCTTTTGCCATTGGTAATATCCTATTGTTTTTGCTGTTTATGATAGTTTGTGCAGGTAAAAAAAGCAAGTTTTTTTTATCTGCTTGCGAAAAGGTGTGTTTTCTGATAAAATAATCACATTATCTACTAGGGAGTGGAGTAAAATGAATGCGAAGTTTTTAGCTATTATGTTAATATTGGTACCATGTGTTGTAGATGCAGCAGTGCGTTCTGCAAATCCGCGCGTTAGTGTTAATCGCGTGACTGCAGCTGCACAGCGTATGCCAACAATGACGACGAATATTTCGGTTGGAAATACGTCTGTTTCTGTGACACCACCTGCGGATGATAATGGCGGTGATTCTGATTCGAATGGTGGGTCGGAAAATGATGGTGGTTCTGATATTGTTGTTGACAGCAAGGCTTGTCATGAAGCATATCAGGCATGTATGGATGATTTTTGCTTGTTAGATGAATCAGAGGGGTACAGATGTGCGTGTTCATCAAATATAGAAAGTTCAAAAAATTTAATTCTGGAAATTCAAAATATTCAGGCCGAAGCAGACAAGTTATATACCGAAGGGGTTGAACGTGAACAGTTGGGCGCCAAGGCGGAGTTAGTCTTTGGAACCAGTGACAAGGCGAAAAAAAGTGCGGAAATATCAGGTGTCAGTTTCTATCGTTGGTTGAATGGGACGGATGAAGATGGAACTGTTTCTGGCAGCTTGGATGAAGATACGGATATTGGTGATGCGTTGTTTGATATGGCAAATGAATTTTGTATGTCGGAATTAGAAGGGTGTCCGGATAAAATTGAAAAGGAAAATGCATTATACAGACGTAAAGTTGTTGCAGATTGTAAATCTTTTAATTCTTATTTGGCTGATCAAAAAATAAATGCCCAGGCAAATAAACGTACTGCCGAAGCGGCGGTTCGTCAGGCGCGTTTGTCTATGCTGGGAACGACGAATAAATATAATCGTGGTGAATGTTTGTTGGCGTACCGTGCATGCATTGCAGACAAGGGGGGCTGTGGTGCCAACTTTGAGAATTGTTTGGCTGCAGATTTGCTGAATCGTCGTGCACACGCGTGTGAAAATGTTTTAGAACAGTGTATGGCTGTTCGCGCTGATGTGTTAAGCGACTGGGAGGCTGAATCAGAATATATTTTGAGCGAGGCTGAAAAATATGCGGATAAATATATGCGCCAGACGTGTTTAAGTCAGATTCAGTTATGTCTGGAAGATGGTTGTTCAACATCAACAAATTCTGCCTGTCTAGAGGATGTAGAGGTGGCAGCGGGCGTTTGTCCGATAATCGATGAGTGTGATGCAAAAATACCAGGAATAAGGACGGTTATTGAAAATAAGTTAAAGTATTTACGGGTTCGTTTTTGTCAAAATGATGTAGAGGCGTGCCTTAAAGAAAAATGCGGGGAAAATTTTTCTGGACCGGAATGTCTGGGTAAGACGTCATCTGAGATTACAGATTTATGTCCACAAACAATGTTCCCGGCATGTGCTAGTGAAACGCATTTTCAAACAATTGTTTCATCTGTTATGTTGCAGTTGGATTATCAATTAATGCAGGGATGTATCAATCATTTCAGTGAACAATTAGGGCGTGCATGTGGAACCGATATGGCGTGTTTGCCAGGCAGCCCCAGGGTTATGAAGTTGCAGGAATTGCCCGAAGATGAAGAAGGTTTTGCTGCTTTGCGGACAGAGGTTCTTGGAGAAGCAAGGTCAGCAGTGTCCACGTTTATGAAAGATTTTGAAAAGGATAAGCAAATCGCAGCGTGTAAGACATCGCAAAAACCAGCGGGTGAAAAAGATTTGTCTGATGCTGTATTTAATACCGCCAAGATAATCGCAGAAATTAGTACAGAAAAGCGCTATCTGCGTGAATTAGAAAATAGAATTGCGGAATTGTCACGTGAAAAAGACCTGGAAGAAGCAAAGCAAGCTTGTTTAAACACCTACAAGGTTGAAGAACCAGAAGAGGGCAAGAAGAATTATAGTTATATCCGCAGTGTTTCGTTTGAGCCGTCTTTGCGAAACTGTCACGTATGCCGTATGCAGCAGGTGTGTGAAGTTGGTGGTGAATCTGAGGGAACTGGTATTGCAAAAGGTGCCGCCGGCGGATTGTCATCAGGGGCAGCAATGGGAACAATGGTTAACGCTGGTTGGGGAACCGCAATTGGTGGTATCGTCGGCGCGGTTGGTGGCGGATTGTTGGGCGCTATGGCTGCAGATGAAAAGGAATTTTGTCAGGAAATCGAATCTTGTGAAGATATAAATATGTAATATGTGTTCATATAAAGGGGAGAGTATGAAACGTCTTATGGGTTTTTTGTCGGTTGTGATGGCGCTGGTGTTTGTGTCTGGACACGATGCACAGGCGTTGGCTGTGAAAAAAACAGCAAAGAAACAGTCAGCAATTCAAAAAGGAACGACTGTTCGTGCAAAAACAGAAGCCGGCGCTTTATATGACCAGGAGTGTTATGATATTTATTATGGTTGTATGGATCAATTCTGTATGACGGATAATGAAAGTGGCGGCAGTTGTGCGTGCAGTGATGACAGTATCGAATATGAAAAACAATTACAGGAAATCAAGGATTTGTTGGCCGAAGCGGAACGTGTTTCTATTGAAGAAGTTGAACGTGTGAAAATGGGCGCAAATGCTGATATCGTTTTTACCGGTAAACGTGAATATGATGAATATGGAAATCTAGTAGAAATAGAAGATATCGGCAAGGGGTCAAAAAAAGAACAGCGCCAGGCAGAATTGCAAGCGATGTTTAGTTCTTTGTATTCAGGTGTCGAAACAGATGATGATTTGTTTGGTGATGATGAAGAAGGTATTGCAGACCTGCAGGGGGTGGCGTTGTATAATGCTGCTGAAGAATTGTGTTTGCCGGAAATGCCAGATAAGTGTCAGGGCGATATAAAAATTCTAAAGAATATGTATTCGCGTCAAATATTGTCTGATTGCAAGGGGTTTGAAAACAGTTTGGCAACAAAAAAGGCCGAGGCAGATAAATTAATGTCTGATGCAAAACAGGCAGTAAGACAAGCGTTAAAAGAAAGCTTTGACGAGGCAAATAAATATGATTTAGGACAGTGTGTTGTTGAGTTTAAAAAATGTATGCAAGGCGAAGACGCGTGTGGTGATAATTGGAGAAATTGTGTTTCAACAATCGCAATGGAAAATATGCAGAATAAAAAAGCGGTTAGTACTGCAAATACCAAGGTCGCAACTGTCGATAAATATGATATCACAGAATCTACGATGGAAATACTAAGCAATAAACGCACAATTTGTGAAAATGTATTGGCAAACTGTGTGGTGGTTCGTGATATGGTTTGGCCAACGTTTTTGAAAGAAGCGGCGCCAACATTAAAAGTTGCAGAACAATATGTTGAATCAGAATTTCGTCAATCGTGTTTAACAAATATTTCTGATTGTATTCAACGCGCATGTAAAGATGATATCGCAGGCAAGGGAATTGCAACAATGGATGCGTGTTTGTCGCGCCCGGATATGGTGCGCAGTTTTTGCAAGGTGGAAATTGATCCATGTGAACGCATGGAACCATTAATTTTTGGGTATGTATCTGATAAATTAAAGGCAATGCGTGTCGATGCATGTACCCAAGAAGTTAAAGATTGTTTCACAGATGAAACTAGATGTGGACGAAATTTCCAGAACTGCGTTGGTATGGGGTATGACTATATACATGATATATGTCCGCTGGATTCGTTGGTCGTGTGCAAGGCAAATAATGCTAATTTCTCTATGGAGGATTTGGATTCCATGTTAATGGGATTATATCTGAATATCGATAATTCGTTATTGGATCGTTGCCAGGAATTGGTCGATAGCAAGATGGCAGAAATTTGCGGCAGTACAGAAGACTGTAATCGTTTTGCAGCAGATGAATATATGGGGGCGGGCAGTTTGCGTTCGCAAAAAGATGGTACAATTTATCGTGTTACAGGTATGATTTCATTTGGTTCGATTAAGATGGGTAATGTTGCATCTGGTGATAAATTGCGCCCGGGTCAATTAGATGTTGAAGAATATTTGAAGCATATTCGCGAAGTTAATGCAGATGTTAGAAATTCTGATGCGATAATTGCAACAATTGAAGAAGAGCTTAATAACATTGTTGGAACAATTAATCGCACAATTGATATGATTGAACAGGACCCAGAAATCCAATTTTGTGTAACAGGGCGTGATTTGTCAGGGATAACAGGTGAACGGGGTAAGAAATCACAGGCACGATTCCCGAATTTGTTGAATCAGGTAAAAATGCAAATCGCAGTTGCTGCATTGCGCCAGGCTCAGAATAACTATAACAAAAAATTTAATGATGCGATTTATACGGCGACAAAAGATGCGTCAGCGGATTTAGGACAGTATATGTGTCAACGTTTGGCTGCAACAAATGGTGAATTGGCGGGGGCACCGAATTCTGCAGTTGATACACCATTGGCACCTCCGTATGCAATATCTTATGATGTTGGGGTTGGTCTGATGAACAGTGATTTGCTGAAAGGTGGGCATTCTTCTTCAGAAGGTTTGAAAACCAGTTCAGATTTCAGTCAATCTGGTGCAGATTTTTCTAGTTTGAATTTTGGTTCAAAACGTCATAAATTCTCGGGGGCGGGTTACACGCGCGAGGTTTGGTCGGTGTTTAATCGTGATACCAGAAATTGTCATTTTTGTACCAGCACTGTTACACAAAGTTGCAGTACAAAAAAGAAAAATGGATTTTTGGGTATCGGTGGCAGTAATTCTACATCGTGCACAACATCGAAACCTGTTGAAAAATGTGAAGATATACCAATGTAAAAACGGGGCTGAAAAGCCCCTGTTTTTTATTTGTTTTCTTTTTATTTCTTTTCTTCTTCTTTGCCCAGACCAATTGTATTTTTTATTGGTGTAACCAGACTGTCTTTTGCACTGTCCAGTGTTCGTATCAGGGCACGTCTGATTTTACCGCTGATTGTCATTGGCAAACTGTCGACGTATTCGATTATGCGTGGACATTTGTAATGTGCGGTACGGGTTTTAACGTGATTTTGCAGTTGACGTGTCAGGTTATCTGTGGCCTGGAAATATTTGTTTAGGACAATTGTCGCCTTGACGGCCTGGCCACGTGATGGATCCAGGACACCTGTGATGGCAACTTCACGAACAGATGGGTGTTCCAGCAGTACACTTTCAACTTCGAATGGACTGACACGGTATCCGCTGGTCTTTATCAAGTCGTCGTTGCGACCAACAAACCAGTAATAACCATCACAATCACGATACGCAATGTCGCCAGTGTGATAGTATCCGTCACGTGAAACGTTTGCGGTTAGTTTTTCATTTTTGTGATAACCCTTAAATAGACCAACAGGCCATCCATTTTTTAATGAAACGCAAATTTCGCCAACTGTGTCGCTTTCTGTAATTTGACGTCCGCGTTCGTCCAATAATTGAATGTCCCAACCCGCCGCAGGCATACCCATAGAACCAGGTTTGGGTTCAATCCACTGATTGTTGAATAATAATACACATGTTTCAGTTTGACCAAAACCTTCGCGCAGTTTTATGCCTGTGGAATCAAAAAAGCGTTCGTACACTTCTGGGTTTAATGCTTCGCCTGCGATTTCTGCTTTGCGCAGGGATGTTAAATCATAATGTGCCATGTTCGCATGAATCATCATTTTGTATGCAGTTGGTGGAGCACAGAATGATGTTATATGATTTTCTGATATTGCTGTTAATAAATCATGTGCTGTAAATACGCGTGAAAAATCAAATACGAATACTGTTGCGCCGGCAAGCCACTGGCCATACATCTTTCCCCACGAACATTTGGCCCATCCAGATTCTGATAAAGTAAAGTGAATGTCGTTGTCATTCAATTGTTGCCAAAATACAGCGGTGTTTATGTGCCCCAGTGGGTATGTGAAATTATGTGCAACCATTTTGGGCATGTCTGTTGTTCCACTGGTAAAATATACGACCATTGTATCGTTGTTATCGTTCGGAATACGTTCAAATGTTTTTGGAAACGTTTCGCTTGCATTCGCAATTTCGGTTGATTCAATTAATTGAATTCCGGTGTCGTCGCCAATTGCATTTTTGATTTCATTTATTATTACACCATCATCAAATGCAATTACGGTGTGCGCATCTGCCATGTCCAGACGATATTTTATATCTTCGGTTTTTAGTTGATTGGTTGAAGGAATCGGAATAACGCCCATCTTGTGCATTGCCATCATTGTTACCCAATATTCCCAGCGGCGACGCATAAACAGCAAAGCGGTATCGCCACGTTTCATGCCACGTGCGACCAGAAAATTTGCAACCTGGTTTGACATTTCAGATAACATTTTAAAGGTTATTGTTTTCTTGTCGCCTGTGTCGTTTATCCATAGAACCGCAATTTTGTCAGGGGTTTCTTGTGCAATCTTGTCAACAACATCGTATGCAAAGTTAAAGTTTTCAGGAATGTTTGTAGTGGCGTTTTGAACATAATCATCATAATTTTCAAATATATCTTTGTTCAAGAATCGTTTTGCGAACATATTTTGTCCCTTGTTTTTGTGCATGATTAAATATAATATTTGTTTTGCAAATTACAAATAAAAAATGAAATTTAAGGATTGATTTTTTTATTAAAAGGGCTCATAATCGCACAGCAGTTGTTTGCGGAGTGTAGCTCAGCCTGGTAGAGCGCTACGTTCGGGACGTAGAGGTCGTGGGTTCGAATCCCGTCACTCCGACCACATGATAAAAACCGTCGAATTTCGACGGTTTTTCTTAAAATATACTGATTAATCCAATCCCCAGTATTGCGGCAACAATTGCGCCAATCGTTAGGGGCCAAAAATATTTCTTGACGATTGCGTTTGCGCGTTCCTGGAAAAAATACAACAGTGTTGCAATTATTGCAAAGCGTCCTGTGCGGAATATTGCAGATACAATTAAAAATAATAGCATTGGATATCCAATAAACCCCAGCCATATAGCAAGCAATTTATATGGTATCGGTGTTACCGCAGTCAGAACAATTATTAGTATGCCGTATTTTGTAAACATTGGTTTGATGGCGGTTTCAATTAATTCGGGATTTGAAAATGTTTCAATTAACCATACGCCAACAGAATCGTATAGCCACAATCCAATCATGTACGCAATTGCACCGCCAACAATTGACCCAAGTGCCGCAGCAATTGTTATGGGCAGGGCACGCCGCTTGTTCGCGATAATTGGTGGGGTCATGAATACTTCTGGTGGAATAAATAAAAATATGGATTCGCATATTGTTAAGAAAAAGACCAACCATGAATAGCCGCGCGATTCGGATTTCTGTAATATAAATTCTGAAAATTTCATTCCTGCCCCTTGATTTTAAAAAATTTACTTGATTGTAAAATATAAAATATTAATTTACAATCGTTATAACAAAAAAAGATATAAATATGGCAAAAAGACAATTTAATTCGAATCGTGGTGAACGTATCGCAGCCAAAGTGCAAACGATTGTTGCAGAAATTTTGCGTGATAACTGGGGGGAAGATGCGCTGGTGTCTGGGGTGTCACTGGTGGGTAGTGTGGCGCACGGTGGATTGCAATTTGTTCGCTTGTTTTATTATACACGGCATGATGATGTAGATGCGGTGCAAAAACGTCTGGATGCGATTACGCGTATGGTGCGGTTTGAACTGGCTGCGCGGATGAATCAAAAATATGTGCCAGATATTAAATTTTCATATGATGATACACTGGAAAAGGCGGCCAGAATTGATGAATTGTTAAGTAATTTGGATACGGGTAATGATTAAGCAGATTTATAATGTTAGTGATGAAATGCGCTTGATATGCTATACGGTGGCAAATTCGTCAGTTGGGGATGCGGATTTAATTTATTATACGATTCGCGATTCGGTGAACAAGGACGGACATACATTATTTGTGTCAGAAAATAATGGGAATGTGCAGGGATTTGTTTTAGGTTATATGGTGCGCGATATGGGACGTGTGGCGCGAATCTATGTCGATAAACGCTATCATCGCCAGGGAATAGGGACGGAATTGTTGCGTGCGTATGAAGACTATGCCCGTAATCATGGGGCAAAGCGTATATTATTGCAGTCGCGTTCAACCCAGCAGGCAAAAAATTTCTATGCTAAAAATGGATATCTGCAAATTAGTACAGATAGGTTTATGGAAAAAACTTTGTAAAAATTCACCTTGCGAATGCGGCAATACTGGTTTATCATTGCCGCATAAGATGATTTAGTGGTTAGTGTAAGTTGTAAGTGGCCAGTGGTGGAATGAATGAAATCGGTTAAGGATTTAAAAGTTTATCAATGTGGCTTTAGTTTGGCCATTGATATATACAAGGTCACGGCTTGCTTTCCACAGGGTGAGCAGTTTGGGTTGGTTTCACAAATGCGCAGGGCGGCTGTGTCTGTTTGTTCTAATTTGGCAGAGGGGGCAGCGCGGGGAACCTCCAAAGAATATTTGCGTTTTGTGTATGTAGCAAAAGGGTCTGTTGCAGAACTGGAAACGCAAGTAGATTTAGCGTCTGCTTTGGGTTTTATAGAAAAAGTCAAGGCGGAAAAAATACTTAAAGATATAGCGGAAGTGCTGAGAATGTTGTCAGGATTGATTCGTTCACTAGCCACTTGCACTAATCACTAACAACTGGTAATGACATGAAACAGTCTAATATTCGTAATTTTTCAATCGTTGCACATATTGATCATGGTAAATCAACGCTGTCAGACAGGTTGATTGAATTCACAGGTGGTCTGCAATCGCGCGAGATGAAGGCCCAGGTTCTGGATTCTATGGATATTGAACGCGAACGCGGGATTACGATTAAGGCGCAGACAGTACGATTAAATTACAAAGCGAAAAATGGTGAAGAATATCAATTAAATCTGATGGATACGCCGGGACATGTGGACTTTTCATACGAAGTGTCGCGGTCATTGGCGGCATGCGAAGGGGCGTTGGTCTTGGTGGATGCAACCCAGGGGGTGCAGGCACAAACATTGGCGAATGCATATTTGGCGTTGGATAATGATTTGGAAATGTTGCCAGTGTTGAACAAGATTGATTTGCCGTCCAGTGATGTTGCAGCAACCCGTGAACAAATTGCAGATGTTATAGGACTGGATGCGAATGATGCGCTGGCTGTATCAGGTAAGACTGGTGATGGTGTGCCAGAATTGTTGGAAGAAATTGTAAACAAGTTGCCCGCGCCACACGGTGACGAAAATGCGCCAACACGTGCGCTGTTGGTGGATTCTTGGTATGATTCGTATCTGGGGGTTGTTATTCTGGTGCGTGTTGTTGATGGAACGTTGAGCCGTGGTCAGAAAATCAAATTTATGGCAACAGGTGCAGAATATGTTGTCGATAAAATTGGATATTTTACACCAAAGATGGTTAATGTAGATACGTTGCATACAGGGGAAATTGGTTTTATTATTACAGGAATGAAGACAATTCATGACTGTAAGGTGGGGGATACTATTATTGATGCGCGCAGTGAAAATGCACAAATGTTGCCAGGGTTTAAGCCATCTGTGCCAGTGGTGTTTTCGTCTTTCTTTCCGGTTGAGGCAGATGATTATCCAACATTCCGTGAAAGTGCAGAAAAGCTGGCGTTAAATGATGCGTCATTTATGTTTACGGTGGAAAAGTCTTCGGCGTTGGGTTTTGGATTGCGATGCGGGTTCTTAGGTTTGTTGCATATGGAGATTATTAGTGAACGATTGGCACGCGAATTTAATTTGAATCTGATTAATACGGTCCCCAGCGTGTTGTATAAAATTCATTTGCGCGATGGGTCAGTAATTGATTTAGAAAACCCTGCTGATATGCCAGAGCCTACTAAAATTGAATCGATTGAAGAGCCGTGGGTGCGTGCGACAATTATGATGCCGGATAAATATATGGGTGGAATTATGTCGCTGTGTTCAGAGCGGCGCGGGGTTCAAGAAAATATATCGTATGTGGGTAATCGTGCGGTATTGGTATATCAATTGCCGTTGGCAGAGATTGTGTTTGATTTCTATGACAGGGTTAAATCAATTTCGTCTGGGTATGCGTCGTTTGACTATGTGGTATATGGGTATCAAGCATCGGATTTGGTAAAGGTTAATATTCTGGTTAATGAAGAAAATGTAGAGCCTTTGTCTTTTATGTGCCATCGGTCATTTGCAGAAAAACGTGGGCGCCAGATTGTGGAAAAATTGAAAGATTTAATCCCGCGACACCAGTTTAAAATTCCGTTGCAGGCGGCGATTGGTGGGAAAATTATTGCCAGAGAGACAATTGCGGCATATCGTAAAGATGTTACTGCAAAGTGTTATGGGGGGGATATTACAAGAAAACGTAAACTGTTGGAAAAGCAGAAGGAAGGTAAAAAGCGTATGCGTTCGTTCGGTAATGTAGAAATTCCACAGTCTGCGTTTATTAATGCGTTAAAAGTATCATAAAAAATAAAGGTAAATAGATATGAGTTTTTATAGTTATATTGTTGAAACACCGTTCGGGCAGATGTTAGATGACTGGACCGAGTATAGAAATCTGTGTCAAAAATGCAAGCTGTTGCGTAATGAACGAGATTTTCGTCATAAACAAATTTCTGAGAGATGGGGTAATACAAGAATTAAATGTATTCGTAAAGAAAAAACAGGTGAACAAAGATTTTTTAAACCTGTTTATAGCGTAAATTATTGCGAAAATTTTTTCCAAGGAAATTGCGACGGACGTTGTTCGCGTGGTTTTCAACATGATAGGTATTGGAAAATGTACAATGAATTAAAAGTTGTACAAGCACGCCTGGCAGAGTTTTGGAATAAAAAATTTCAAAATGTAAAATAAAAGAGAAAAAAAGGGGGTGCTGAAATGGCGCACCAATTCTATTTTAACCCATATATTCTGGATAATTTGCCACCGCCGGTCAAGGGGTTTGATGTGGTCCAGGATATTTCAGAACCACGTTTGCGGATGTATATTACCAGTCGGGGAATAAAAACTTTTTTTGTGCGTAAACGTGTGCATGGCAAGGATAAACGGATTTTGATAGGTGGGTATCCACAAATAGATATTGAAGATGCGCGTAGCGCGGTGCCTCAGATTTTAGATGCTGCGATGAAAAAACCGCCGTTGCGTCGGAAAAGAATCTTGTTTAAACAGTTTTTAAATTTGTATTTGGAAAACAAGGTTAGACGTGGTGAAGATTCTCATGCAAAGCTGGTGCGTGCAATTAATAGACATTTGATAGATTTGTTTGAAAAAAAGATTGCAGAAATCACATCATATGATGTTCAAAATGTTATTTCAAATATCAAGGGAAGCGCAATTGCAGCACGTATGCAGGAATTTTTGCAAAGTGTTTTTAATTATGCAATTGAAATGGGTTATGTAAAAATTAATCCTGTGGTTGGATTAAAAAAGATTTCGCAAAATAGACGTGTTCGACCATTAAATCGTGCGGGCTTTCGGCGCTTGGTTGCGGCGATAGATAATGTAGAAAATCTGGTTTTGCGTTCTGCGTTTTATATGTTGATATATGGTTTTGCGCCACGTTCGAAGATTTTTTCTATGGCATGGGAAGATTTAGATTTTAATCATGATGTATGGAATGGGCGTCCGTTGTCAGATCGCGCGATTGTTTTGTTGCAAGATTTGCCCCAGGATGGTCATTGGGTTTTCCCAGGACGGGGTGGGGTACATTTGATTGATCCGCGTACTGCATGGCGTCGCGTTGCACAGGATGCAGGAATCCCAAATTTAACAATGGATGATGTGTATAAATTTTTGATGCGTCAGGTGGTTTGGGCGTCAGATAAAGAAGACTATCGGATGAATTTAAATAACTTATTAGATGAAATTTTTGCCGAGGATGTTTTTTAGTTTTTTGTCAAGTCTGTTATAATTTGTTATAAATTCTTGACACGTACCCTATAAAATGATAGCGTACAGTATAACTACGGTCATGGTATGGACCAAACAATTTAACAAAAACAAAGGAAAGAAATATGACAACTTTTGAAAAAGTAAAAAAAATCGTAGCTGAAAAACTGGGGGTGCCAGAAGAAAAAGTTACAGAAGAAGCTGCATTCGTTAATGATTTGGGCGCAGATTCTTTGGATGTTGTAGAATTCGTTATGGAAGTTGAAAAAGAATTCGATATTACTATTCCAGATGATGCGGCTGCGAAATTGGAAAAAGTTGGTGACGCAGTTAAATATATTGAAGAAAACAAGAAAAACTAATTTTGTGTTTCGTTAAAATATTTTATGTCCGTTGGTGCGTGTGTGCCGACGGATTTTTTTACTGTATTTTGATGTAAAAATGTTTATTATATACTGCGTATGTTAGTTTATGTATAATTTTATAAAGGGATATAAATTATGAAAAGAGTTGTTATTACCGGTATGGGTATTGTGTCGCCTGTGGGAACGGGGGTTGAACATGCGTGGAAAAATATTTTGGCCGGTAAATCGGGTGTGCGTAAAATTGATTCTTTTGAAGTGTCAGATTTGGCATCGCAAATTGCAGGTGTTCCACAGGTTGGAACAGAGGAAGGTCAATGTAATTTTGATGCGGTTGCGGAACCACGTGAACAGCGCAAGTTAGATAAGTGTATTCTGTATGGATTGGTTGCGGCGGACGAAGCGATTAAAGATGCAGGCTTGGATAACTATACAGGGGATAAGACACGCATTGGTGTGTCAATTGGCAGTGGTATCGGTGGGCTGAATACTATATATGATAATTGTGTTGAATTGCATGATGGTGGGCCGCGTCGTGTCAGTCCGTTCTTTATCCCAAAAGGTATTATTAACATGGCGGCGGGTAATATTTCAATCAAGTATGGTTTGCAGGGGCCTAATATTTCAGTTGTAACAGCATGTGCAACAGGTGCGCATTCAATTGGCGAGGCTGCACGTATGATTAAATATGGTGATGCAGATATTATGGTGTGTGGTGGCACCGAAGGTGCGGTTGGACGTATTGGTCTGGCGGGATTTTCGGCAATGCGCGCATTAAGTACACGCAATGATGAGCCAGAACGTGCATCGCGTCCATGGGATAAAAATCGTGATGGATTTATTATGGCCGAAGGTGCCGGTGTATTGGTTCTGGAAGAATATGAACACGCGGTTGCACGTGGCGCAAAAATTTATGCCGAGGTTGCCGGATACGGCATGTCGGGTGATGCGTATCATATTACTGCGCCCGCCCCAAATGGCGAAGGTGGTATGCGTGCAATGCAATCTGCGTTAAAAGATGCGGGGCTGAATCTGGCAGATGTTGATTATATCAATGCCCATGGAACATCAACAGGTTTGGGTGATGTTGGCGAATTGGCGGCGGTGCAGAATTTATTTGCAGGTGTGCCGGTGTCCATGTCGTCTACAAAATCAATGACAGGGCATTTGTTGGGTGCCGCGGGTGCCGTGGAAACAATTTTCTGTGCGCTGGCGATTCGTGATGGCGTTGTGCCACCTACGATTAATTTGGATGACCCAGAAGATGCGGTTGGTGATTTTGACCTGGTGCCACATAAGGCCAAAGAACGTCAGGTTAATGTTGCCTTAAGCAATTCGTTTGGATTTGGTGGAACAAATGCATCAGTTGTTCTGAAAAAAATTAAATAAAATGATTTAGTGATGAAAATACCCGCTGGTTGGCGGGTTTTTATTTAGCGGGTGCGAAAGTTTGCCTGTTTCGCACGGACAGGAACCAGTGTGCGCAGTTGCTGGTATGTTAGTTTTAAATCCTGGTCCAGGTTTGCGCGGGATTGTGCCTGGTATGCGCGTACCAGGTCGCGAACAGTCTTTACATTGTCAAAATATTTTTCCTGGATTGGGGTGTTCAGCATTTCTTGTAATTCTGATACGACATCCAGTATTGCCATTGGCCCCATATGTTCAAATAAATTAGTTGCCTGTGTAATAGTATTTTTTGGCATGTATCCTTTCTTGGCAATTGTGTTTCGAACAATTTCAAATGTTGTCATGTTTTTCCTTTTTGATTATGTTTAATAAAATTTTGGGGTATAAATTAGAGTTTGTCAACCTTTTCTATTATTTGGGGTTTGCAAATTGTTTTTAATTTGTAATAATTTGACGGTTATGCCAAAAAGAAGAGCTTTTTTTCCTGGACGTATTTTTTTTCGATTGATTGTGGTGGCGCTGATATTGGTTGTTTGCGCGGTGTTTTATGTATTTGGTATTCGTTCCGTGGTTCGTGTGCCGGTTGTTTTTGATGTTGTGCGTGGCGATTCGGTAACAGGTGTGGCAAACAAGTTGTTAAAACAAAACTTAATCGAATCTGATGTTTTGTTTAAGCAAGTTGTACGGGTCAAGGGTGGGCAAATTCAGTCAGGACAGTATGATATACCGCGTGGTGCCAGTGTTTGGAAAATTGCAGATATGTTGGTAAATGGTCGCGTGGCATCAACAACAATCCTTATTCCAGAGGGGTTAACAATAAAACAGATAAAAAAGTTGTTATTACAGTCGTCTGCATTATCTGGATCTGTTGAGTGTGAAAAAAATATTAAGTCGCCAGTATGTGATTTAAAAGATGGGATGGTTTTTCCGGATACTTATACCGTGGCGCGTGGGACAAGACGTTTAGCCTTGTTGGATTTAGCTTATAAAAAAATGATTAAGGTGGAGCAGGATTGGGGAAAAACAAGTCGTCGATTACCAAAACCGTTAAAAAATTGGAATGATGTTGTTACGTTGGCATCAATTGTGCAAAAGGAAACACCGTTGGCGCGTGAAATGCCAATTGTGGCCAGTGTTTATTTAAATCGACTGAACAAGGGGATGCGTCTGCAGGCCGATCCGACGGTTGTTTATGCTTTGACGGATGGATTGGGTGATATGCAAGGGGAACCGTTGTTGCGCGGGCATTTGAAAATTGAAAGTCCATATAATACCTATCGTAATTCGGGGCTGCCACCGGCACCAATCGCCAATGTTGGCCAGG
The DNA here is from genome assembly GCA_045530935.1 of Candidatus Enterousia sp. Taxonomy (GTDB): domain Bacteria; phylum Pseudomonadota; class Alphaproteobacteria; order Rs-D84; family Rs-D84; genus Enterousia. Next base: position 36,452 of record JAZSDC010000023.1, read on the forward strand.
CAGCAATTCGTGCGGTTTTAAACCCAGCAGAAACAAATTTTTTGTTTTTTGTGGCGGATGGTAAAGGCGGACACAGGTTTTCCAAAGACTATGAAACGCATAAGAAGAATCATGCCGATTGGCGCAAAATAAAAAAACAAAAATAAAATCTGCTGGTGTGTTAAGGGGGGCTGTATAACTGCACTGTTATCGTTTGATTTTTTTATTGTGCGGGTTTTGGAAAAATATTTTTAAAAATTTTTTTGTTGAAGTCGTCACTTGGTTATAAATTGTAATTATTAAAAAATATAACAAATTATAACAAAAGTGTTAAAACGCCCGTTGTGTGGGCGTTGTGTTTTGTTCTTGTGTGAAAATACGATTCGTGCACGCGCAGGACTGTATCATAAAATTGGGGTATTTGCAAAAATCTTTGACCTTGCAGGTGGGATTTTATACCTGATAAAATTGTATTAACTGGACTGATGATAGAGGTCTTGGTTAACAAAAACGAAAGGATGAAATATGAAAAAATTAGCATTAACTTCTTTGTTGGCGTTTTTTGCGGTTTCGGGTGCCCAGGCGGCAAATATTATCGATGGTAATCCATTGTATTGTCCGGACAAGGGGCATTTTTATAGTGTGACATCTGTTAGTTCGCATACCAAGGCAGTTGATGAGGTAGGACTGTATGAAGAGTTTGGATATGGTATTACCGAAGATATGACAGTTGTTGTTGGTACGTCTGCGGGTCAGGCGGATTGGTTTGATTCTATGTCGTGGAATACGCTGTCGCTGGGGATTAATTATCGTATGTTCGATCAAGGTGCATGGAAGGCGGATTTGTTGGCGTCTTATTCTGTGGCGCCGGTATGGGGTGATCATGCGTCCTTTATGGATAAAGATACGACGTTGTATAATTGGACCGTTGGTGTTCGTGGTGGATATGTTGGTGCCGGATTTACGATTGCAGGTCATGTGATGTTTGATTACATTGGGACGGAATCGTTTAACTGGGATGAACGTGATGGTGGGTTACATCTGATGCGTTTTGGTGTTGATGGTCAGTATGTGATTAATGATTCTTGGAACCTGGTTGGGGCGGCGGAATATACCGCGTGGATTGATGGAGATATGTGGAAATTGAATTTGGGTTCATGGGATTTTGCATTTGGTGCAAATTACAATATTGATGAAACCAAATTTGTTGGTGCATATATCACAAAGGAAATGTCCCATGTTGCAGAAGGTGATTGGGAATTTGCCGATGGTTTTGGTTTTGGTGTAAACTTTGGAATTGATTTTTAATAAACCATAATAAAAAAATCCCCCAGATGGGGGGGATTTTTTATATGATTTTAATTTTTTTGCATAAATGGGCTATTAGACTAAATTTTTTATGTATAAATCGTTTTGTCTTTTGGTGCAAGGGTTCGTCATAAAGTAAATAGTTTTGTGGTATGTCGGGATAACGATATATTTTTATCAATCCCCGGGATTCTGCATCACGTAATTTTTGCAGGGTGTCCATAATGGGGATTGTTTTTGTGGGGGTGATTGGCTGACAAGATATGTATTCTATGCGATTGTTTAGTTTGGCTAATCGGAATTCTTTTGCCGGCAATACATAGATAACCCCAGAAATGCCCTGGTATGTTTGTTCAAAGGCCCCCGGAAATTTTTCGACTATTATGGCAGTGTTGTTTTCTATGCCAAAATATAAATTTCCCTTGCGTGGGGTGACATAACGCAGGGCGGATGCAAAATTTGGGGTTGCAAAAACATATGGCATATTTTCGTGGCCATCGTGGTGTGGGGTAATTTGTTCAAGATTTAGAACGGTTGTTCCGTGATATAATTCCATTTTTTGATATTTTAGGACGAAAAATCTTGTTGTCAATACGTGTTTATTTTCTGAATTCGTTCCTGTTTATATCTGGTTTCATATTTTTTACAATTCATATGCGAAAGAGGAGATGTATATGAAAAAGATAGTTGTTTTTTCAGCTGCGCTGGTTTGTTTTGCAACGGCGGCAAATGCAGCAAATATTATTAATGGGAATCCATTATATAGTCCGGCGCAGGGGCGCTTTTATAACATTTTGACACCGTTAGAGGTTAATTCGGAATTTGACCGTTTTGTTATGGCGGATGAATTTGGGTATGGTATTACGGACAAATTGACCGCCATGGTTCAGACGGCGGGTTCGTATGATTCGTCGGACAGACCGCAATTTGGAAAATGGTCATGGAATCATTTACAGGTTGGGCTGGATTGGACGGTGGCGGATGATGGTGAATATCAGGCCGATATATATGGGCGTGCGATGCAGGTATATGATACGCGTCAGCATTTAGAAACAATTGCTTATAATTGGATTGTTGGCGCTAAGGTTGGTCGACAGACAGATAAATGGGCCGTGGCCGGTGTGGTCGAAGTTGACTATCTGAACGATGATGTGGATTATAAAAATGCAGATGCCTGGGCGATGACGGTTGGTGTTCAGGGGCAGTATATACTAAATAACAATTGGAATTTGGTTGGTGAACTGATGTTTGATTTTGATTTGTTTGATGAATATTACGATGGGGAACGTTTGCGATTGAAGGTTGGGGCGAACTATAATCTGGATGCGACAAAGTATATCGGATTGTACGCGGCCAAGGATGTGGTGCATAGTTTCAAGCATAGCCCGGCGACGATGGGCGTGGTCTTTGGTATTGATTTTTAGAAATAAAATTGATATTTCGGACGTTTCTTGATATAATCTTGGTTCATAGGGGGTGGTATGAACCTGAAGAATTTGTTTTTAGAAGCGTCTGAAAAATTGCGTGCGCAATCCGATGATTATTATGGTGAAATGTCGATGGCCGATGAAATGTCGGTGTCGGATATGAAAAATTGGTTTTTGGTTCATGTGACAAAATATATGCCCCGTTTGGCAGATAATGGCGAATTGTTTATCCCGACAACTGCGATGGCGACGAATTTTGAAATTCCTCGTTCAACGGTTCATTTTGCTTTAAATCATATTGTGGCGGGGCATTTAGAGGGAAACTGGGATGGGGCGCCGTATGTGGTTGTTGCGCCATATATGTCGATGGTTGAAAAAAATGGTAATCCAGAATATATTGCGTTGGCTGATACTTGGTTTTCGCCAAATCCTGACAGGGGGATGATATTGCCCAATGGTGCACGGGTGGTGCGGCCGGCCCAGGATTTGACGGATGGGAAATTGATTGATGTGCGTGGAAGTTATATTGTCTATAAATCTGCAAATTATACCCCCGAAGAAGAAGAAATGATTGTATCAGAGTTTGATTGGTCAAAGCGTTTTTCTTATGACAGTTTGGAACAAGGTGACAAAAAACGTGGCGCTTTGTTGGCTCAACAGGTTCGAGATATGGCGTTTGTTGCATGTATGATGGAAATGGGCGGGCATGTATGGCAGGCCACTAGTGATGGGTCTGCTATGGCGGTCAAGGTTGCAGAGGTTGCACGGGCCAATAAATTTAATGCGGGTGAGACGGATAAGGTGCATGGTGAGAGTATAGAGTGCTATATAGAACGTGATGTGTGGATTGAGTTAGACGGTTTTTTAAGAAATGGTTTTCAAATAGATGGTGATAAGGGTGGTCTGCTGACGTTGACCGATGATTTGGGGCGGGTTTTTGAATATATTAAAAGAAATAAGAATAAGATAGGGGGGGAGAACGTAATACGTGCTTTGATTGGAAATCGTTCAATTGATATGATGGGGGTGTGTGAATCAAAAATTGCTGAACGTGCCAATAGTATCAAAAATACATATCGGATGTTGCATGGTGCGGAATATAAAGGTTTTTTGCCGACCAATTACAAAGAGTTATCGGCAGAAAAGCCAAATATGGGTATAACTTTGCAACGATGGTTTGATCGGGTTAATCAAGATTTTGAATGGTGGCGTGCCCAGATACAAACGTTGCCAGAATATGAAGATTTTATTAAAAAATTACGTGGCTTGGCAAATGAAATGGCAATACAACAGTTAATGGCACATTCCGGACGTTGAAAAAATGTTTTTTAACATAAAAATTGCATTTCTGATGACAATGTAAAAAACACAAATTTCAAGCGGAAAACGTGTGGATTTTCCCAGATTTTCCTTGACAATTTGGGGTAGGACGATTATAGTGTGTTCGCTTTCCGTGTAATTAAGGAGAGTAATGAACACAGGAAACCGCCTAATGTTTCAGAGTTATAATCCGGCAATAAGTCGTTGAAATAAGTCTGATAAGGTGGCTTTTGTGCAGAGTAAAACAGGTAGAAAAAAACAAAGAGATTTTGAATGCCAACAGTAAACCAACTGATTCGGAAACCTCGTAAAAAAGTCGTGGTGAAAAGTACTGCGCCTGACATGATGGAAAACCCACAGAAACGTGGTGTTTGCACACGTGTTTATACGACAAC
>JAZSDC010000034.1:0-69681 GCA_045530935.1 Candidatus Enterousia sp.
GATCAGATTCGGACAAGGCACTTCGTTTGCCCCAGGGATGCCCTATCATTACAGGTTCTATAAATTTGAACGAAATTATTATTGCTATCAAAACGGCACAGTATATATTTGGAATCCATATGAAATGCAACCATATAGGGGGATTCCCGTTATCCGTTTTTCCCCAGAACAAGATATGGTATTCCGTAATGCGGTGCAATCGTTAGTCGGGCATTATAAAATGCGGACCCTGTCTGGTGAGTCTATGAAAATGCGAGAAACCCAATCTCAAAAATTCCCTCAAGCGGTCCAATGCTTTAATCTTGGCTTGAAACATTATCAGGAACAAAATCCATTACAGACACCTGTGCGATGTGATGGGTGCGAACGGCAATGTTATATGGGATGTCAAGTGCATCCGCATCCCAGTTGGGGTGATGATAAATACCCAACAATAAATCATATTTTTGCAGACGGTTGCCACGGCAAATGCGCCACCAAGATGCATGAATACCTTAACAAGACTCAACAAAAACAGAGATAACAAAGGAAACCAAATGGCATTTACACAGGAAAACAAGAGAAATAAATACCCGATTGTTCATATCGCGCGTGGCATACGCGTATTATTGACCTGCACGAAAGACTTCGCCCCATTCTGCAACGACTTCTGTGCCAATCTTGCATTTTAAATCTTCAAAGCCGTCTTCTACTTGATCTTTTTTCATCATATTATTAATTACCACGCCACCTGTGGTTCCCAACGCGACGCCTGCAACAGAATCAGAAACAATGCGCGCGACATTCAGTTTGCCTTCTTTGTCCCGCCATACACTGCTGTCAAACTGCAGACGCATTTCTTCTAACACACTGTGTTTTTCCTTGATTATTGGGCTGTGGGTGTTATATCTGCCAAATCGCTCCCTGGTTGCTTCTTTGCGTTCGTCGCCTTGTCTCCCTATCTGTTCAATAGCCGCATCTTGCGCCGCCTGTTCTGCAGTTAATGTAATATATTCGTCTGTATCAACACACTTGCCTGCAAAAAACTTTGTATCTCCGTTCTTGCAAACACATTTCTTGTTAGTGTCGTCCCATGTTGCCTGTTCTGACAAGGCTAAGCACAACGTATAATCGGCTAACGGGTCGCATTTGTATGTGTCTATATTGTAATAATAGCCTTCCGCTTTGCACTTACATGTGGCGGAACTTTCCAACCACTGCATATCTGTTCCATTACAATTCTGTTGATCCATGTCCTGCCTTGTGCAGCCCTGACTTATATCACTAAGATCCGTGCGTCTATGATAATCAGCACAGCGACATTTAGTGCCATCCAATACCATGTTTCGATGGTGGCAACTGCATGATTTTGCATCTTTGTTCCATGTACCACCGCTTCCCCTACATTGCTCTCTTAAGTCATTTAAATGCTCGCTACGGGTTTCGGGTGTGTGCGATATTTTATGCAAGCAAAATTGACTTAAATCATCCTTCAGTATTGTTTGGGTATTGTAAATAAAAGGGTTGCCATCTTTTGTATACAATTCAACTTTGCAATCACCATCGGGACAATCTGAGCTATTACAATCTTCGATGGTTTCGTGGTGTCCTTCACCACAATTAAAATAATTACCACTAGTCTCATAAACACAATGCGTACCCGAAATACAATATTCGTCTAACTGGTGTCGTTTGTATGTAAGTATTTTATCCTCTTCGTTGATGAAGGTATGGGCCTTATTCTGTTTGCACATTTTATTTTGAACATTAACATCAGTTATTGATTGACAGCCAGATTCATCATCAAGGATATAATCAGCCTTACATGCGCGTAACAGGACAGCATCCATAGCAGGCTGGCAAAAACCGCTTTCTTCTGGGTATAACTTTTTGCTTCCCGGATCAAAAAAATATACATCATGCTCACCACCGGTGATTTCGCCGTCTTTAAGACCATAGTCGTTGTCAGAATAATATTTTCGGTCTTCAAAAGTCAGGGCCCCATCATTGCATGTGATAAAGCTATCTTCATAATTTTCATCATTATTTACAATACTATTTACATCATTATGTATTACTGTGCCTTTTGTCTGATACCCCCAGCTAGCTTTTGTAACACCTTCAATTCCATCACATGAACCCATCTGGCAAAGTTGAGAGCGTCTACGTTTGCAACAACAATATGTCTTTTCATCACCGGTTACTGTAAAAGAATGATAGTTGGGACTCGGGAGGGTGGCATGCACAATCATTGGCACTGCGCCACATGTCAGTGCAAACATACATGCAATAATAAACCGACTGTGATACATTGTTCCCCCTGTGACGCATGCGCAATAATAATATACACAATTGTTGCGAATATCTAATTTTATTGCAAGATAAAAATTGATATGTTTTTAAATAAAATTTTTGGTGTTGATTTTCACAGGGGTTATTGTTACTCTGCCATAAAGAACAAAGGATTTATATGTCTGTCAAGGCAAAGCGCCTGGTAAAGAAAATTATCAGTTATTCTGGCGTGTTATTTTTTATTCTGGCTGCAGGTATGCTGTGGTGGCAGTTGCGTGAATACAGCTTGTACGACATTGCGCATGCGATACTGGACATACCATTTGTAAATTTGGTTATGGCGTGTGTTGCCTGCTTTGCGGGATATTTGGCGCTGTCGTTGTATGATTATTTGGCATTAAATTATATCGGTGGTCGGGTTGCGTGGTGGAAATGGATGTTGGCTGGGATGTTGGGATTCGCAATCAGTAATAATGCCGGACATGCGGTGGTCAGTGGTGGCGCAATCAGATATCGTCTGTACACGCGTTGGCGTATTCGCGGTGGTGATATATTAAAGATGTTGACGATATCTGGCTTTACGTATTTCTTGGGGGCGTCGGCAATTGTTGTTATCAGTTTTTTCTTGATACCGCGTGAACTGTTTCAAAATTCAATGGGGGCCAGTATGGGCATTAACGCCTTGTTCATATTTTGCATAACTGCATTGCTGGCATATTTTGCGACTACAATCATTTTTCACAAGAAAAGCATAAAAATCGGTCAAATCAAATTCCAAATACCATCAACCAAAATGGCAACTGCACAAACATTGTTGGGAATAACAGACAGTGTGTTGGCAGGATTGGTATTGTATTTTTGTATGATACCATTTGTTGAAATTCCATTTGTTGTATTTATTGGCTTGTTTGCAATTGCACAAACAACCGGCGTGTTCAGCCAGGTTCCCGGCGGAATCGGCGTTTTCGAAAGCGTGTTCTTGATGGCATTGCCCGATACCGTGGACAAGGCTGCGATATTCGGCGCATTGTTGGCATATCGTATTATTTACTATGTTTTGCCACTGATTGGGGTGGGCAGTTTGTTTTTTATCTATGAACGTTGGCTGCGCAGTCGCATGAAAAGATGGTTGAACGAAGCCAAAGAAAAAATTCCTGCAAAAATCAATCAAATAAAATCCGAAATAAAAATCAGAAAATAAATACCTTGCCAACTGATATATTGGCGTGTTAGAATAATCCCTGTGTATGAAAATGGGGTAATATTTAAGTGTTTGTATTGTCACTGTTTTTAACAATTCGCATGGCGCTGATGATTATCGTGGCGCAATCCCTTGGCATGGGCATGGACGCCCCATGGGGACGGGTTGTTGCCATTGCATACACCACAAAAACCAAAGGATTATTAAATGTCAAAAAAAATATACGTGGATGCAGTCCACCCGGAAGAAACACGTGTTGTTGTTGTTGATACGGCAACAAATCGTGTGTCTGACTTTGACGTTGAAACCACAACGAAACCCCAGATTAAAGGAAATATCTATCTGGCCAAGGTTATTCGTGTAGAACCGTCACTTCAGGCGGCGTTTGTTGATTATGGTTCTGGGAAAAATGGTTTCTTGCCATTTTCTGAAATACACCCAGATTATTATCAGGTAACGCCCGAACAAAAAAAGAAATTACTTGAACTGGCGCACGCCAACATTGTTGACGACGACGACGATCCAAATGATGAAGAAGATGAAGTCGCAGAATACGATGATCACAGCGCAGGTGAAGACAACAACGAATTTACAAAACGTGCACGTGAATTTAAAATTCAAGATGTCATAAAGCCGAAACAAATCTTGCTGATTCAAGGGGTCAAAGAAGAACGCGGACAAAAAGGCGCGTCTATGACAACATATCTGTCATTGGCGGGACGTTTCGCGGTTTTGATGCCCAATTCGCGCAAGCGTAACAGCTATGGTATTTCAAAAAAGATTTCTGATAAATCAGAACGCGCACGTCTGCGCGAAGTGTTGCATGAACTTAAAATCCCAAAGGGGATGACGGTTGTTTTGCGTACTGCTGCAATGGGTGCGACACCTGCAGAAATTTCTGCGGATTACGATTATTTGGTAAATCTGTGGAATGAAATTCGTAAAACTACGCTGGAATCTGTCGCGCCTGTTACAATTCATACCGAAGATTCCCTGTTGCGTCGCGTTGTTCGCGATTTCCTAAGCGATAAAGAAGACGTCCTGGTTATCCAAGGCGAAGAAACATTCGATGCAGCAAAACAATATTTTCAGCAGATGTATGGTCGTGCCCCACGCAAACAGTTGGTTCAATACAAAGATGCCGCAGTTCCATTAATGGTTAAAGCCGGCGTTGAAAAACAGCTGGAAGGGTTGCATGGTCCTTATGTTCAATTGCCGTCGGGTGGTTCTTTGGTAATTAATCAAACCGAAGCAATGGTTACGATTGACGTTAATTCTTCACGTGCAATCAAAGAAAAAGATATTGAACAAACTGCGCTGAACACCAATCTGGAAGCAGCCGAAGAAATTGCTTTGCAATTACGTCTGCGTGATTTGGCGGGAATTGTTGCGATTGACTTTATTGATATGGAAGAAGAAAAAAACAACCGTAAATTAGAATTAAAAATGCGTGAAGTTATGAAACGCGATCGTGCACGTACCCAGGTTGCAAAAATTAACAATTTTGGCGTATTGATGCTGTCGCGTCAACGTCTGCGCAGCAGTTTTATGGAATCTTCGTATGTTGCATGTCCGCATTGTATGGGGGCAGGGGTTGTTCCATCTATTCAAACTGCAGCGATTATATTGTTCCGTCACCTGCAAGAAAAATTATTGGCCAAGGCCGCACAGAAAATTATCATGACTGTGCCAACAGATGTTGCGGTTTATTTGTTGAATCATAAACGCGCAGAATTGGCCCAGATGGAATCCGAATTCGAAACGGAAATTGTTGTTGTTGGCGATGACAGTTTAATGAATATCGATCAATATTCAATTCAACGTGTTGCACCAGAACAAAACAAAACCGAAGATTTGTTGGGCGCATATGCACCATCGACAGATGCAAAAAAGAAGAATGCACAACATATTGATGCAAAAAAGACAACTGTCAGTGCGCAGCGTCGTCGTCGTAAAAAACAAGGTCGCAAAAAATCATTGTGGCAAAAGATTGTCGGTTAAAAAAATCCCCCAAAATGGGGGATTTTTTATTTTATGAACGAATATTCCATTTCCAGATGATTTGGATTATATGTCCCATTCATAATGGCCAGTGTATCTTCTACGATAACCAGTTCTTCATTTGTTGCCACCATCAAGATTTTGATGCGGCTGTCATCTGTGCTGATGATTGCTTCATCAATTCCCTTGCGCGCCAGGGCGTTTTTGTTCTTTTCTTTATCCAGTTTAATGCCCAATTCTTCTAATCCGTCGCAGAATTTTTCGCGCAGATAGTCGTCATTTTCACCAACGCCCGCTGTAAATACCAATGCGTCAACATGACCCAATTCGGCCATATATGCGCCGATATACTTTTTCACATTGTGAACTTCTGTGTCAATGGCCAGACGGCATAAATCGTTTTCGTCTTTATTGCCTTCTACATCGCGACGGTCGGCAAAGCATTCTGTAATACCCATCAGACCTGAATCCTTGTTCAAATGCTTTTGCATCTGATCAGGGGTCAGCCCCAAGCGACCCATTACATACAGAACAACGCCGGGGTCTAAATCGCCTGGGCGTGTACCCATTGTCAAGCCTGACAGTGGTGTCATACCCAGTGATGTATCAACAGATTTACCGTGGCGAATTGCAGTAGCAGATGCGCCAGAACCAATGTGCAGTGTAATCAGATTGCATTCACTGGCAGGCTTGCCCAGCATTTTTGCCGCACGCTTTGATACATACAGGTGGCTGGTCCCATGGAATCCATAGCGACGAACACCCAACTCACGATACCATGCGCTTGGCACCGCATAGCGATACGCATAATCTGGCATTGTTTGATGGAAGGCTGTATCAAATACTGCAACCTGTTTTGCGTTTGGCAACAACTGTTGCGCTGTCACAATCCCCATCAGGGCAGGTGGGTTATGCAATGGTGCCAACGCAGACAACTCTTCAATTGTTTTGATAACATCATCTGTAATTTCAACCGAAGATGCAAATTTATCACCACCCATAACAACGCGGTGACCAACGCCCTTGATTTCATTCAGGTCAATAGAAGCCTCGCGCAACATGAACAAAACGACATTTAATGCCTCGTCATGATTTTTCATAGATGTTTCTTTCTTTTGTTTTGTGCCATCAGGGTATTTCTGGGTCACAAAAGAATCCGGCAGTCCGATTTTTTCAACATTACCACCAACAATTGGCTGTTTTGAATCTACGTCAAACACCTGGTATTTCAGGGACGAAGAACCACAATTCAGTGCAAGTATATACATTTGAAATCCTTTTTTCTTCTTCGCCCCCAACCATAGCAAAGGTTTTTCTTATTTTCAACAGTAAACTCGGAATAAAATTCTCCAATTTTCATCAGTTACCTTAATCGGCGTTCCATTTTGTTTATGAGATACCCAATAGTTTTCTGCGCCAATCATAAGGTAAAGATTTAGTTCGTCGTTTTCTATGATTATATTGGGGTTTGGGTTGCATCTGTTACCAATACCGAATGCCATAACTTCATCGCCAACGTTATAACCTGCTTCGGCATTTTGACAGATAAGTACCGTGTTTACAATGGTGGGCATTTTGTTGGTGTTGACGGCAATATTTAGATAGCTGACCTGGCTATTAACAGGTACAGATACTGTCTCTATTTTAGTCAGTGTTTTTGGCGCAAAGCGATTAAATAGATTTTCCCAAAATTCATCACTAACATTGTTTATATCGAAATTACTGTTTTGTATATCGTCTTTTCTTGCAATTTCAAATCCGCCTAGTGTTTCGCCGTCATGAATACGCAATGTTTTTGCATCTGTATCCATTGTTATTTCGCCTGGTAGACCTGTAAATTTATCATTATTTGCGGTTGTTCCGCGTCTTAATTGCAGTACACGTGTCATAACATATCCTTATTTAAAGAGTTAAAAAAACCTGCTAAAAAAAGCAGGGAATAAAAAAGCCACCATTTCTGGTGGCTGTTATCAGCATTATAACATATTTTAAGGAAAAAATCAAGCTGCATAACTGTATCCCGCCAAGTGGTTTGCAATAATTGTTGGTTTTTTCACATCGAACTTTTTTTGGGCATTTTCTGCGCTGAACCCCAGTCGACCCCAGTTATACATCTTGCCCATATGGGTTCCGCGGCCTGTTTCCAGCAGATCCCAATACGACATCAGTTCCTTATAGTCCTCAATATGCTTGTCTTTGTGGTTTGCATCCCAGTTGGCCAGTTCGTTTTCATGCTCTGTTATCTGGTTATTTAGCTCTGTCAAGCTGGCCTTTGCATCCTTGAAACGATTGATGCGTTCTTGCTGTCTATCGTTTATATCTTTTGTCGAAGACAGTGTAGCATCCTTCAGTCCCAATTCACGCGTCAGCTGTGGGATTCTGCTGCGTGCATAGTATGCTGCTGATTGCGTGCGTCCACGCTCGGTTTGTTTTTCTTTCTTTTCTTCTTCTTTTTCTTTCAGTTCTTCTTTCTTTTCTTCAACCTGCTGGGTCAGTTCTGCCAACTTTTGTTGTTTTGTGCGTGCCTCGTGTTCTATGGCTGCATTTGGGTATGGTGTCGGTATTGCTGCCAATTCGGTTTTCAGTTTGTTTATATCACCTGTCTCCATCGACTGTATTTCATTTTTTATTGCTGTGATTTCTGCTGTCAGGTTACTAATATCTGTTCGTAATTGATTAAATGCATCAACTTTCTGTTGGGCTGCGTCCAAACGATTTTTTGCATTATCGCGGTCTGTGCGCTGTGCAGTTTCTCGTGTGCGATCTCGCTGCAGTTCTGTTTCGCGACGTGCAATAGTGCTGTCATTTATGTTCCATGTACGATCAAGGTTGTCCAACTCTGTCGTAGGTGTCACCGCTTCTGCCCTCAGATTATCCAGTGCACCTTCCTTTATCTGCTTTTCTTCGTCATCTTTTATCGCCATGGCCGCACGTTCTTCATCCAATCGTTTAGACTTACCTTTGAACTTAGTTTTATTTAGCTTATAGATATTCCCAATTGTCGCAATACCATATCCCAGCCCCTTGAAAGCGTATTTAATGGTTTTGTCCATTGCTGCTGTAACAAGCTTTACACTATCGTTTTTGTTCCAGGATAAATTTGGGTCTGAAAAGATACTGACTTCTTCTTTGCCAATGGTCTCCATAATTTTGCTGGTTGTAAAGCCGTACTTGATGACAGACAGTGTTTCTAATACTGTTTTTGCTTCTTCTTTTTTTCCTTCACGTGCTGCTTTGATAATTATTTCTTCGACCAGGCGACGCATTTTTGAGCCATCTTTCAAGGCGCCTTTATATGCTTCTGGTCTGATGTCTTTCAGTTCCTTCATCGTGCTAACAAACCACTCAAAGTGTTCAGATGCTTTTGGTGATTTGTATTTCAGCGCGTCTATAATTTCTTTTTCTTTTTTCAAGACCGCTTCCAAACCTTCTGTTGGCTTAATTTTTTCCTTGTGAATAGCATTTATAATGTCCTTTGCCTGTGGCGAGAACATTAATCTATCTCCTGTAAACTTTACATATTTTTTAAAGACATCAGAATAGGTTTTACCAACCATGCTGGATATTTTCTTCCACGCGCTTACTTTTTCTTTGTGTTTTGGTGGAACATAGTCTTTACTGTCCGCATTGTCATATGCAACTTTTTCTTTTGCTTTTTCAAATGGCTCTTTGATTTTACTAGATGGGAACGCATCGCGGAATTTTTTATTAGATGACAGTTCTCTTAATAAAATATCAAAATCCCCATGGGTGGAACCGCGTCCCTTAAAGGTTTCCATCTTGGCATCATTGATTTCTGGTTTTTCAAAAGCGTTTTCCAGTAATTTAAAGTCTGCCGGTTGGTTATTCAGTACTAATTTTAACAACTTTTCATCAAAATAGTATCCTGTTTCATCAGTAGCCATCGTCAAATAGCTAGCAACTTGCTTTAATTTTGATTGAAATGTGGGGTCTGTATTATATTTTCTTGATGTCAGCCCATCCAGCAAATTTTTGTACGTAAAATCATCATTCAGGATTTCTTGTTCCTTTAATTGCGTACTAAGATCATGTGTTTCTAATAATGATTTTAATTCTAATATTTTTGCACTTTCTTCTGGTGTTGCAGTTGCACTGGAAAATAATTTATTTTCTCCGAAATAATTATCCAAGACTTCAACTGCTTTCTCGTCTAGGTCGTCGCGATTATTATGCATTTCAAGAAAGGCGCGACGAAATTCTTCGTATATTTTTTTCCATTCATCATCTGTCAGGTGAAATTCGGTTCCTTTTGGATCCGGCATTGGTTTGCCTTCCAATTTATCTTTCCACATTTTCATATTGCTGTCGCTGTGGAAATTGTCTGTTGCAGAATATTCATCATACTGCGCTCTGACCTCGGTTGGCATCTCATCAAAACGCAGCTGCATAAAATATTGCAATAAAAAATCTTTCATTGTTACGTCTGCCATCTATTCACCTCTTTATCTGTCTATACTATTATAGGTAAATTTGACAAAAAATCAATATTTTATGTACAAAAAAACAAAAAAATGATATGATGCCAATAACTATTTTATGGGGGATAAATTGAGTAGATTAGCATTTTCATTATACGGTTTCGCATTTTTTAATAAATTTTTGTTGTTGACCCCTGTTTATACAATATTTATGCTGGCAAACGGTGTCAGCGATTTGCAGCTGTCCACAATGTTTATTTTTTCGTCTTTGGGAACAATTTTTGGCCAGGTGCCCATTGCATTTGCGGCCAATCATTTTGGGCGCAGGATTACCATGATAATTGGTCAGTTGTTAAAAATGACTGCTATATTATTGTGGTTGTATATACCTGTTTACACGGGCTTTGTTATTGGTATGGTGTTATGGGGTATTCAGTCTGGTGCACGCAGTGTCGCATTCGAGGGCTTGGTTTATGACACTGTTCGTGCAAATGGGCGTGCGCGTGATTACTCGCGAATTTTGGGGCGAAAATCTACATACGAAGCGCTTGGGGTAACATTTTCGGCAGCTGGTTCATTATTGATGTTTTTAGGATATGGGTGGGTTACATGGTTGTCCGTATTGGGGTTGGTGTTGTCAATTGTGTGTTTGTTGATGTTTCCAAAATCTTCTGGAATCAAGGAAAAGAAAATCCAATCAGGTCATCTGATTAAATTGATGAAGACCGGATTTAAACTATGTCTTAAGACGCCCTGTTTATTATCAATAATGCTGTTTACGATATTGATGGTCAACATTCCATTTTTGGATGATTTTTTAAGTCCTATTGCTATGCAGCTTGGGATACGTGCAGAATATGTTGGTATTGTGTCCTTCTTCCTGTTGTTGTGTGCGACCACTGGTCAACGCTTGGCGTATCGCTTTTCTCGTATGTCTGACATTGCGGTATATTTATTAGTTGGCTTGGTTGGGGCGTTATATGTATGTTTTGCGGCATTATATACAAAAGATGCTTTGTGGATTTTGGGGATTGCCTATATGATTTTCTATGGTTTATTTACTTTGTTATATTCAAGGTTCCAGCACTTGATACCCCGTCGTAACAGAACGATAGTATTGTCATTATATACCACATTAACATATCTGGTTTATATAATGGTTTGTGGTATTATTGGACTGGGCAGCAGCCTTGGCAGTTGGCGTTACAGCATAATGATACTTGGTATATTATTGTTTATTTTATGTGGTTGGGGGATTGGATTCCTAAGATATAGATGCAAAATTTCAATTGGATGTACGGAATAGGGCAATGTTCCTGTACATATTTCCGCAATATTCTTGTAAAGTATGGGTATGAAAATTAATTTTCGTACCCTTTTTCTAAAGTCTATACCGTATCTGATGTCAATTGCAGGTGGTATTGTTTTATATACAGGGGCAATTGATAATGCGCCCAATGAAAATATTCGTGATTTGGTTATAAATGTTTCTGCGTCCTTGCTGTCGATACCGCTGGTTTTTTTGCTGTACGATTATACGAATTCTCGTGTTGCAAACCAGGTGCGCCGAAATCTTGCAAACAGTATGACGGATAAACTAAATATCTTAATGTTAAGTA
Source organism: Candidatus Enterousia sp. (assembly GCA_045530935.1). Taxonomy (GTDB): domain Bacteria; phylum Pseudomonadota; class Alphaproteobacteria; order Rs-D84; family Rs-D84; genus Enterousia. The sequence continues at coordinate 11,532 of JAZSDC010000034.1, forward strand.
TAATTGCTCTCTTGCGCGAGTCTATGGGGGTACGCAGCAGATTGAGCACAGAAAATCTTAATCGCATGTTGACATGGCGCGCGCCTGAGATAGCACGTCGCTTGAAATTGAACAGACGTATCCTAGGACGCTTGCATGAATGCCACGACGCCCTAGATAATTTATTATATCGTGACAGTCAAAATTCTGTGCTAAATACAGAGCAAAATCGTATTTTGTCATTATTGGCGCGCGATATGACACACTTAATAAATGAAAATAAATTTCGTCACAATCAGCATGTTTCCGCAAAATATATAGAATCCATGATGGGACGAATACTTGATTGGTTGGATTCAGACAGTGTTGCAGAAATGAATCTGGCGCAACATTTGTCTGATTCAGAAGCCAATAATAAAATTAAATAATAAGAAAAGTAGTGTTTTTTTTCTTGCATTTTAATTTTTTTTATGTAAAAATTGTCCTCGACCTTTGGAAAAAGGATTGAAAAATTCTTTATTCCAGGTCCGTTTTCGGGGACATAGCTCAGTTGGTAGAGCAAATGACTTTTAATCATTGGGTCCAGGGTTCGAGTCCCTGTGTCCCCACCAGAAATTCAACGACCGCTTGCTGGTCGTTTTGTTTTTATTGAAAAAAATTGCATTTTATGATACAATACACATATTCAGCGGACGACATTTTGTCGTCTTTTTTATTGCCCGCACACGCGGGTGTTTTTTATTTAATCAAAAGGAGTTGTTATGAGCGATATTTGATATGGGACTTATGAGTAATTTTAGAAACGTAGGAAAAATGGTTCAAAAAACATTAAATGATTCAATGGGTGAAAGTTTGAAAGTGGACGGAAAGATTGGAAATAATACAATCGGGGCGCTAAATAATATTCCAGAAAATAAAGTCGATAAATTTATGGATGACTTAAAAGAAAACAGATTAGAATATTTGCAGAGACTGCCGGATTGGAAAAAATATGGTGACGGTTGGAAAAATCGTACAAATACATATTGATTTTGCAGTTCTTTGTTTGCCATAATGTTCGTATGAAAAAGATGATGATTTTATTGACTTTATTGATTCCTGTGGCTTCATGGGGGCATCCAATCGACGCTTGGATTGATAAAATCATTGAATATGAAACAGCTAATAAAAGAACTAACCCTGCCCTTATAAATGCATACGCTGTGAATCAGGAAAAACTGGATATGTATCGGGCGGCCCATCCACGTTTTAATTTCCCAGAACATATCAAGGATTTAACGGAACAACAGGCAGAACAAATATTGTATTATTTTTGGGATAATTACAGATTCAGTGATTACAAGTATGACGAGATACTGGAACGGGTATGGGATTTGATGATACACATGTCAATGGCGGATTTAGATATCGCAATAAACAACTGTATCCGCAAATACTATGATTTTGATGAAAGTTTTTATGCGTCATTTGGCTCAATTGCATCGGTGCAACTGCTGAACGGAATGGCGCCAAAAAATATTCCGGATTTTCTGACCATATTAAATGCGGTCCAGTATTAAATATCATACACAAAGTTTTTGCTATGAATTTGCTTTTGTTGGCATTTATTTCTGGTGATTTTCATTGATTTTGAGTGATTTTCGGGGCGGGGCACATATAAAGAAAAATATAACAATATTCAACAACCGCCTGCTGGTCGTTTTGTTTTTATTGAAAAAATTTTCGTTTTATGATATAATACGCATATTCAGCGGACGACATTTTGTCGTCTTTTTTATTGCCCGCACACGCGGGTGTTTTTTTACCAAAAGGATTAAACATGAACAAATTATCAAACAATATACTAAACCTCATGCGCAGCGACGCATATTTAAACAGCAACAATCCCAACCACGCTGCTGTCGCCAAACAGATTAGAATATTTGCAGAGACTGCCGGGTTGGGAAAAATATGGTTGTATTTCCTTGATTATAATTTCCGTTGAAACATGACAACAATTGTGTTATAGTGATACTGATACAGGCGAATATCTGTGTCAAGGCGGATTTAAATCCTAACTTGTCCTGCCTAAAATGGACTAAAAAAGGAGCATTTAAATGAAAACTTTAAAATATACTGTTCGGGCACCTGTTGCCGATTATCAATCAATTTCCTGTCTGTTTAATAATCTAGATTTGATTTTAAGATATCGTGGTGAAATATTATCACAGGAAAGTTTTAGTAATATTTATATCCCTGGTATGTACGTTGGTGGGTTGTACGTTGGTATGTATCTTTTATCGCTGGGGGATATATTGACATTGTGGGAAAAAACAGAATGGCACACATCAGAAAAATACTATTTTAATATTATTGGTACACCGCTTAGTGGGATGAATACAGCGCATTGGTACAATACCAATACACAGCAAGTTGAATCAGGGGCATACAATAATGGCAGACTGCAATTCTTGGGGCTGGCGCGCCCTGCGTTCGATCAGGTACGCCTAAGACGCACAACCACACACAGTGATTTATCTATTTTTGATTTGGTAAAACATTTGTCACGCCAACAATAAAGAACCTAGGTAGTCGTTTTTAGTTCATTTAATGTGTCTTGGAATATTTTTGCGAATTCCGCAGGGTTAGTATTTGTTGCTTTTAAAACCTTGATTAATGTTTCTGTGCTAATCCATCTTGGTTGCCCATTGGCCGAGAATTGCTTGCTGTAATTAAAGGAAGTTGCGTCCAGTCCACTTTTACGCGCCAGACCAGAACAACTTACACCGTTGTTTTTGGCGATGCGGTATATACTTTGCCATAATGCCTTGTGATATTCCATGTTATTTCCTTTCATTATTCAAATAAATCAGATATATACATTTTAGATAAAAGTGAAATTTGGTCAATGTAAACAATTATAGGTTGAATATTGCCTTTTATATGTTTGCTGTGTGTCAAAAACTTATCCGAATCGTTTTTTATTAATTTGTATCTGTTTTTGATTTTTTATGATGTTTGTCACAAATTTGTCCAAATTCTTCCATAGTCATATTCAAAGCATCCAGAACCTTGACAACCGTTCTAAATGATGGATATCTTTGCTTGCCGTATTCATCGTTGCGCTTACTTTTATTGAATATTGTCGCATCTAATCCGCTGTTTATTGCCATCCTAGAAGGGGAGGTCTGTTGTCGCGCCGCCAATTCGTCTATTGCATCCCACACATTGTGTTGGCTAATCATGATCGTCTCTTTTATATTTATTGCATATGGGGCTTATTATGCAATAAATCCTAGACGGTGGCAATAGGTTGGTTTTCTTATTTTGTATACATTGAAATCAATCTGTGCGCGATATGTTGGTGTAAAATCGTGTTTGTTTTTTGCCTTGTGATGACTTATTTTATGTTCTGGCAAAAATCTGATTATCTTCGATTTTCACCGCTTGGCCATTAATCATTATATTTTCTGCAACAACTGGTGTGCTGGTGTTTATGTTAAACAGAACAGGTGTCTCTAGATTTGACAATGCTAATGTCGTCCACATAGAAAATAAAACAACAACAAATAAACGGTTCATAGGTTGCTCCTCCTATCTCACTCAGATTACGCCGTCATAAAACGATACAAAATATTTATATTCTTGGGCAAAAATTTTTTGCCAATAAAATTAAATGTTATAAATTCTATGTTGCAAAAATGCAAAATCCGTTTAATATAATAAACTTAAAAATGATAAACACTAACCTTGGGGGAACAAACATGCCAGCAAAAACAGTAAATGATATCGTTGCCTTGTGCAAGCGTCGTGGTTTTATCTTTACCGGATCTGAAATTTATGGCGGTCTGGGCGGCGCATATGACTATGGTCCATATGGCGTTGAATTAATGAAGAATATCCGTAACGCATGGTGGAATTCTATGATTTATTCACGTGATGATATCGAAGGGTTAGATGCGGCATTAATATCAAATCGTTTGTTATGGAAATATTCTGGGCACGAGGCAGGCTTTTCCGATCCATTGGTTGAATGTAAAAAGTGCGGTACTCGCATGCGCCAGGATAAAATGAAGGATATGACCAAATGTGACAATTGTGGCAGCACAGATATCACCGAACCGCGCGCATATCAGTTAATGATGGGGTTGTCTATTGGCGCGACTGCTGATGGCGCGGTTAATGCGTACCTGCGTCCAGAAACCGCAACAACAACATATACAAATTTCAAAAATGTTTTGGATGCCAAACCACATAAGCTGCCATTTGGTATTGCGCAAATCGGCAAAGCGTTCCGGAACGAGATTTCGCCACGTGGATTTGTGTTTCGTATGCGTGAATTTGAACAGGCAGAAATGCAGTATTTTGTAAATCCGTCTGATGATGAACAGTATCACAAAATGTGGATGGATGCACGTATGGCATGGTGGATAAACGAATTGGGAATACCTGCTGAAAAGTTGCGTTTCATGCCACACGAAAAATTAGCACACTATGCCAAGGCTGCGGTTGACATTGAATATGAATTTCCAGATGGTTTTGATGAAGTCGAAGGTATTCATAATCGCCAAGATTTTGACCTGGGGTCACATACCAAGGCACAATCTGATTTTAAGATTAATGCAAATGTATTAGAAAACAAGGACAGTACAACTAAATTGTCATACAGCGATCCGCAAAGCGGTCAGAATTTCTTGCCATATGTAATTGAAACCGCAATGGGGGTAAATCGCGCAATGCTGGCAGTGATGATTCAGGCATACGAAGAAGAAGACCTGGGCGAGGGCAAGTCGCGTACTGTCTTGAAATTAAAACCATCTCTATCACCAGTCAAGGCTGCGGTGATTCCATTGGCACGTAATGTCCCAGAATTGTTAAACATTTCAAATGATATTGTGGCAACTTTGCGCAAAATGGCGGTTGGACGCATAGAATTGGAAAATTCTGGCAATATCGGTAAAAATTATCGTCGTCATGATGAAATTGGCACACCGGTATGCATAACTGTTGATCACCAGACAACAGAAGATGGTACTGTCACATTACGTTATCGTGACACAATGGCACAAGAACGTGTCACAATTGCAGATGTCCCATCAAGGGTATTGCAGATAATAAATTCATAAAGAATATTTTATCTTTTAAATTGTTAAATACGCCCCATAATTATGGGGCGTATATGTTGAACATGAAACTTATTTCGCGTTTTTTTAACGGTCGCGTGCCACCGGTCTATCAACAAACATCCATATCAGCCATATCAGTGCGGCGATACCAATGATTGCATATACGATATTGCTGGCCAATGTCGCAGGGCCAAACAAAAATGCCACTAAGTCAAATCCAAAGATACCAATCAGTCCCCAGTTCAGGGCACCGATAAATGTCAATGGCATAAGAACATAGCTTGTTAGTCCTCTCATCTCTTTTTCTCCTTTTCCAGATTTTTGCACGTCTTAGTATAAGACATTACTTATTATACTGATTTTACAGTGTCTCAACAATCGGAACAAAAACCCAGGAAAGGATTCTTAGACAACAAAAAGATATTATATATGTTGATTTATGTACGCCATAACAGAATTAATTCTATTAATTGCTTCTGGGTGCAATCCGTACGGACGATAATTTTTTATAATAAATTGATATGCGTGTTTACAGCATATTTTTACATTTTGTGGTCCAGAATAATTCAGCGCCGCTGCAAACATATTTGGTAACATATTAATCCAAAACCAATTATGAACATCATAAAATACAGAATGTTTATTGCAATAATCAAAATAAGCAATTGCAATTTTTAATGGGTCTATATTCAGTATTTTTTTCTGAAATGCGATATTCATAATAGAACCTGCCCTTCGACGATAAACATACAGTTTTTCAGGAACAAATGTTATACGTTTGATCCATAATCTGTATGCGGGCCAAAAAAATTCATCTTCATGCTTCAAGCCCACAGGAAACTTTATTTTTCTGTGTCGTATAATATCTGTACGAAAAATTTTACCCCATGCCGCACCATAGCAAAAATCATGTTCTTGTCTGCTGATATTAAAAGTTGAGTTCCAACGTATTGTAAAGAAAGAATCGTCAATTTCTTTTAGTTCGTGATTTGCTTCATAAATCACATTTACGCCACAAACAGCGACATCTGATTGATTTTTTTCAATCGCATCCAACATGACAGAACATGCGTTTGCCTCAAACATATCATCAGAATCACAAAACATAACGTATTTTGCATGCGCGTGTTTCAGACCATGATTGCGACTATATGACAAACCACGATTACGCCAATTGCGAATAATCTTTATTCGTTTGTCTTGTTTTGCGAAATTGCGAACAATTTGCATTGATTTATCGCTGCCACGATCATCAACGCATATTATTTCGATATCAGTGCATGTCTGATTTATCAATGACGTCATACATGCTTCGACATATGCTTCTACATTATAAATTGGCACAATAATTGATATTTTTGGCATGTTGCACCCACCTTATTTTTTCCACAGTAATAAACGTAAAAAGTTTATTGGTATAATCAGCAAAGACATCGCAAATATAACTGCCCACTGTGTTGCAGACAATGGAACCAGTTGCAACAAGCTGCCACCAAATGTTACACAGAACATATTTGCAGCCAATACACCGATTGCGACCATTATGAACATTGGATTTGTTTGTATGCGCGCCAGCAGATTAAACCCATCTACGCGGACACAAAATCCATTAACAATTGCCACTGTTACTAATAATGCAAATCTTGCAGACATATATGTATCTGGTGTTGCGAACAACTGTTCAATGAATGGAATTTGGAACAGTGCAAATATCGCAACAAACCCAATAGTTGTCCACAAAATCTGCATCAAGACAGGACGCGAAATAAGTGGGGCGTTTTTTCCTTGGGCTGGTTCTCTCATATATTCTGGACGCGATGGTTCCCCACCAAATGCTAGTGAATTTAAACTGTCCATAACTATATTGATTATCAGTATTTGAACTGCTGTGAATGCATCAAAACCAAACAGTATTGGATACAAGATGCTTAAAATAACCAACCCAAAATTAATTGGCAGTTGGAATTTTAAAAAGCTTTTTACATTATGAACAAATGTGCGCCCCAGCAATATACTATTTGCAATCGATATAAAGTTATTATCTGTAATTATTATATCGCTGGATTCTTTGCATACGTCTGTGCCATCACCCATTGCGAATCCGACATCTGCGCGCTTCAATGCGGGTGCGTCATTAGTGCCGTCGCCACACATACCAATGCATTTATTTATTGATTGGGCCAGTTTTACGATACGTAACTTTGTCCCAGGGGTTGCGCGTGCAATAACCTTAATTTTTGGCAGTAATTTTTTTGCCTGCGCGTCTGTCATTTCGTCCAGTTCTGCAGCTGTTATAGCAATATCGTTATCAGATGATATTATCTTGCAGTCTTTTGCAATTGCGCGTGCAGTATCTAATATATCACCTGTAATCATCATGACCTGTACACCCGAAGTATTCATTGAATTTACAACCTCTGGCACCCCTGGTCGAACGTCATCACGCATTGCGACTAATGAAATAAATATTAGGTTATCTGGTATTGTGTCTGCAAATTTACCGTCTGGTGAAAATGCAGTTGCGACCAAGCGCATCGCACGGTTGGCGTTTTCGGATATTAAATTATTAATAACTTTCTTGTTGATTTTATGTAATTTGCCTTGTTCGTCGATATATTTATCTGTATGTGCTAAAATGACTTCTGGCGCACCCATAAAATAAGATATTCCATTATCTGTACGTACAGCTGAAAATTTGTTTGTGCTATTAAATGCCAGTCTATCCTTTATTATGGTTTCACGTTGGATATTGTTAATATAATTCATTTCTGGGCGTATTGCTTCAAACAGGGCGCGTCCTGTCATATTTCCACCAATTAAATCGCCATCTGGGTCATATACAACCCCTGTAACAAGGGCAATGTTTTTAAGAAATGTTTCTTTTGCATGAAATCCGTTGTTTAATACAAATCCCATGTCTTCACCATTGCCTAAAAAATTATGTAATGGTTGTAAAAATCCTTTTGTTAGGGTGCCTGTTTTGTCGGTGCATAACAGTTGAATATTTCCTGCCTCTGGTATCTTATGTGGATTTTTTGCCAAAATATTATTTTTAATCATTGTGTTAACATTTTGACCGGTAATTATGCCAATAATAAATGGCAGGCCTTCTGGAACTGCAGCTACAAATATTGTTAATGCGATTGTTGCAGAAGATAATATTGTATATATTAATCCTGCATCTCCGCTGACACCATTTTTTATCAGATTGACAGCTAATAAAACCCCAAAAATCACGACTGCGCACACGGAACCAATTTTGCTAATCAGTGCAGCCAGATTGTCCAATTGAATCTGTAAAGTTGTCTTAACTTCGTTAATGCTGTTCAAAGAAGCCATAATTTTAGCATTTTCTGTTTCCATACCAATTCGCGCAACGCGTATTTTGCCTTCTCCGCTTAAAACAGTTGTTCCTGAAAAAACCAGGTGTTTATCAACATAACTATCTGCTGTAATCGCAGCATTACGATTATATTTGTATGTGTCTGATACAGGTGTTTTTTCTGCCTCGGCGCTTTCACCATTTAATATTGCATTATTCACACTGATTGCGCCTTCGACCAAGTACCCATCGGCGCAAATTGTTTCGCCTGCCTGTACAATAATGATATCATCAACCACTACGTCATAGCTGTCCAATCGTTTGACCACTCCATCACGTAAAACGTTTGCATACAATTGAGATGATTTACGGCGTAATTCCTCTGCACTGCGTTGCGTTTTTAATTTTGTCCAAACAGTCGTAGTCGCTACGACAAACAACACAATACCGATTCCTATTGCCTCGGAAATACTGCCATAACCACTGATGCCTAATGCAACAAATATCAGCATCAGCAGTAATAATATCATGTTTAATTTATCCTGGAATACTTCCACAAAAAACTGCCATCCCGTTTTTAACTTTGGGGCTGCAACTTCGTTTCGTCCATATTTTTCGCGGCTTTTTATAACTTGTGCTTGTGTCAAGCCATTCAAATTCATTTTCTACTTCCTTTGGCAAATAATTAATAAAAAATGTATACACTTTTTAGTTTATAAAAACAAGAAATAAAAACGTATTATATAAGATTAAAATGCTTTTGACATACACTTGTGTTTTATTATAGTATTTGTATCAAGACACATGGGGGGCGTGTGAAATATATTTACCAATTTTGTATAATAATACTTTTTGTCATGTTGGGTGAATTGTGCGAATATTTTATCCCACTGCCTATCGCGGGCAGCATTTATGGTTTGGTATTATTATTTCTTTCATTGGTTTTTGGGATTGTAAAGTTGCACTGGGTTGAAGATGTTGCAAATTGGTTTCATAACACAATGGCGTTATTTTTTGTTGCGCCTGCTGTTGCTGTGATTGATATATGGGGCGACATTTCAGATGTTTGGTGGATTTTAGTATTGTTGATGATTGTTGTATATATTGTTACAATGCTGATGACTGGACTTACTGCGGATGCATTGATTAATAAAAGTAATAATCAGAAAAGGGGGCGCAGGAAATGACAGGATTCCTTTACGCATCCCAATATTTTGGTGTTGTGTTAACCTTGGTTGTATTTTCATTGGCGTACATTATTAATAAAAAACTGCCATCGGCATTGACAACACCATTATTTTTATCAACTGTATTTATTATATTGATTTTAGTATGGACTGGCATCCCATATGAAAAATATAATGCCAGTGCACAATATATAACATATTTTTTAGTTCCGCTAACGGTATCTTTCGCGATACCAATGTATAAGCAGTTGCCATTATTAAAGAAACATGTCTGGTCAATATTGTTGTCTGTTTTAATAGGCGTTATTTGTTCTGTACTAACCGTTATATTCATTTGTATATTTTTTGGTCTGGGGGATATGATTGCGCGTTCTTTGGCATCTATTTCTGTAACGACTGCGATTGCCATTGGAATTACAGAAAAATTAGGTGGCGTGGTCGCATTAACCGTATCTTCTGTAATTATAACTGGAATTCTGGGCGCTTCTGTCAGTGATGTTGTGTGTCGGAAAATCGGACTGCACAGTCCAATTGCGCGTGGCTTGGCGATTGGTAATGCGGCGCATGCCGCCGGTACAACCAAGGCAATGCAAATGGGACCTGTCGAAGGCGCGTTAAGCAGCCTGGCAATCGTGCTGTCTGGGTTAATGACTGCAATAATCGCGCCATTGGCTATATGGGTGTTTTTTGGATAATGTAATAAAAAAAGGTGTATAAAATGAAAATGATTAATAAACTAAAATCAATTCCTGGAATTTGGACGATTGTTCTGGCCATTGGTATTGCATCAGGCGGTTTTTTTATTGGTGATGGAATTTATCGTGCGATGTCTGGTCGAACCGTTACCGTCAAGGGGTTAGCGGAACGTGATGTTGTTGCAGATACCGCGCTTTGGAATATCAAGATAAATGGTGTTGGTGGTGATTTAGGTGTGTTACAGGCAGATATTGATAACGATATTGCACAAATTCATGCTTTCTTGATTGATTCTGGTTTTGCAGCTGAAGATATACAAAATTTGCGCGTTCAGGTGCGTGATAAATATGCGGGCTATTCAGACGCAGAATTGCGTGCACAAAATAATGACGGACGATATGTTATAGATACAGGTGTGATGGTGCGTTCGCACAATGTTCAACTGGTTGATGCTGTATCGCGCAAGATGGGCGAATTAGTTCGTCGTGGTATTACCGTTACCGAAGATTATTCTGGACCTATTTATATATTTAATGGTTTAAATGATATCAAGATTTCTATGATAGAGCAGGCGACCAAAAACGCCACCGCCGCAGGCGAACAATTTGCAAAAGATGCGGATGCGCGCCTTGGAAAAATTAAAAGTGCAAACCAGGGTGTGTTCAGTATTGAATCACGTGATCCGACAGACACATGGTCGTCTAATGAGCGTCAATCAATAAACAAGAAAGTTCGTGTTGTCGCAACGATTACATTCTATTTAAAATAAGGAAATGCCCATCTGGGCATTTTTTATTGTTTTTGTGAATTTGCAATAATATTTTCAAATTCTATTTCGTCCCAGATACTGATACCCAGTTGTTCTGCCTTGGTCAGTTTGCTGCCTGCCTCTGCTCCTGCCAGAACAATATCAGTTTTTGCAGATACGCTGCCAACTACCTTGGCGCCCAATCGCTCTAATATATCCTTGGCTTCATCGCGCGTATACTTTGACAGGGTGCCTGTCAAAACAACTTTTTTCCCAGCCAATGGGCCCAAAACTTCAGGAACAGATATGTCAATTTCGCGTACGGTTACATGCTTTAATAATTCATCCAGTGCGTTTGCATTGTTGGTATCAGCAAAGAATGATACGATTTTATCAGCCATAACGTCGCCAATTCCATCAATTGTTTTTAATTTCCATGCAGGTGCATTGCGTATTGCGTCTAAAGTTCCAAATGCGCGTGCTAAAATCTTGGCGGTAACTTCCCCTATATCTGGAATTCCAATTGCAAATAACAAACGATGCAAATCAATAATTCTGGCGCCTTCAATAGATTTGTTTAAATTTTCCACAGATTTTTCACCAAAACCCTCCATTCGTTTGATTTCATCGCCATGATTTTTAATCAGTGTAAAAATATCTGCCGGGGTTTTTATCCAATTCTTGCCCACAAAAAGTTCCAGCTGTTTTATCCCCAGACCGTCTATATCAAAACGTTTGCGCCCAACAAAATGTTCCAGTTCGCCAATCAGTTGTGCAGGACACCCCAATGAATTGATACATCGGCGTGCAACCATGCCTGCTTCTTGTACCACAATTCCACCACACACTGGACAGGTTGTCGGAAACGTAAAGTCTGTTGCGGTATCTGCATGCTCTGCAACCCCAACAATTTGTGGTATGACATCACCTGCGCGTTGTACAATTATTTTATCTCCTATGCGAATGCCCAAGCGTTTGATTTCATCTGCGTTATGCAGTGTTGCGCGCGATACAACAACCCCGCCAATATTAATTGGTTCTAATTCCGCCACAGGCGTCAGAACACCTGTTCGTCCCACTTGAACGGTAATATCACGCAGTGTTGTTATTGCGCGTGCAGCAGGGAACTTATACGCAACCTCCCATCTTGGGCTGTTTGCGCGGCTCCCCATTTTTTCTTGGGTCGCGATATCATTAACTTTTAATACCAATCCATCAATATCAAATGGAATGTCGGGTCTAATCAACATAATTTGATTATAAACGTCTTGTATTGTTTCGATTGTGTTGGCATGATGTGCCCAATTTTTTGTTGTTTTGAATCCCCAAGATTCCAGTTTTTCAAAATATTGTGATTGTGTCATAAATTCACGATTTGATATTTCGCCATATGTATATGCGAACGCACTTAATTTTCGTGTCGCGGTAATTGCTGGATTAAGTTGTCTTAATGATCCAGCTGCCGCATTACGGGGATTGGCGAACTTTTTATCTGATTGGGCATTTAGTGCTGTAAAATCTGCGCGTGTCATATATACTTCGCCGCGGATTTCAATAAAATCTGGAAAATCCCCAGTTAATTGCAGTGGAATATCGGGTATTGTTTTTAAGTTTTCTGTTATATCTTCACCATGTGTTCCGCTGCCGCGTGTCAATCCACGTACCAATTTTCCATGTTCATACCTTGCTGCATATGACACGCCATCAACCTTTAATTCTATAAACAACTCCTTGTTGGATAATTTATCGAACCAATCTTTGACTTCACTTTCATTAAATACATCAGATATAGACAGCATTGGTACTGTGTGTTGAAATGATTTGAATTTATCGGATACTGCTGCGCCAACATGTGTTGAGGCCCCATTTTTAGCCAGGCTCGGATACTGTTTTTCTATTTCCAATGCGCGTTTTTTAACGTCGTCGTACGTTGCGTCATCAACAATCGGCGCATCGTTTTGATGATATGCAATATCCCATTCGTGCAATTTTTTTAATAATTCTGCATGTTCGGACAAGATAAATAAATCGGGTATGTTTTTCATACCCGAATTATAGAAAATTGGAATCGATAATACAATGGAAAAAGAAACCGATTACAATCCAAATTTATATACGGCGCCAAAATAGAATTCTGTTGCGTCAACATCGGTTGTTGCAAATGTTCCGTTATAGCGTTTATGTTCAACTTCGCCATAATATTGATATTTTACGCCCAGGTTTAAATCAATCCTGTCATTAAGAGCAAAATTGACACCTGCCATCAGACTGTATGACAAATCAAATACAGAATCTTCCATCAGGTTGTACGGTGTTTTTACGTCGCCCCAAATTGTTGCAAAGCCCAATCCTAAACCAACATATGGTGCAACAGTGTATTCATATTCTTGAAATAAATAAACATTGAACATATTTGCCCATACGTCAAAATCGTATTTGTTTGCACGCTTGGTTTCTGACGTTCCCACGTACAAGGTTTCGAATTCGATTTTTACATGATTGTTTAATTTGTTACCAACAATTGCCCCAAATCCAAAGTTGTCAGAACGTATTGTTGAATTTCCGCCATCGCGAACATCGTATTTTAATGCCAGGCTTTCATTCTTATGAATTCTGATACCGGCGTATGTTTCATATTTGGCAGCGTTATCTTTGTATTCATAATAGTCATACCCATCCATATATTCCTGTGCCATCGTTGGCATTGCGGCCATGCATGATAAAATAATTAAAATTTTTTTCATATATCCTTCCCTTTTGTTTTTATGCTATCATTATAATTATAAATACTGGTAAAACGCAAGTTGTTTGTGCTAGCATTCCTATCAAAGGAGATAAAATTGCCACGTAATAACATGTCAAGAAAAACGCCCGAGCTACGTAAGCCATCGCTAAAACGACGTTTTTTTGTTTTGATGTTTAATGTATTTTTGCTGTCATGTGTTATATTATTTGGCTATGTGTCATACATATATTTGCGTATGCCTTCGTTGGATACGATATTGCACGAAACACGCGAAGCCACAGTCATTTTCCTGGATAAAAACGGTAACGAGATTCGCAGTGCAAATCGCATCATGGGTACGCCAGTATCTGTTGAAACATTACCGGCACATGTATGGCAGGCAATCGTTGCAATTGAAGATAAGCGTTTCTTTCAACATGGCCCGATTGATATACGTGGTATCGCACGCGCAGTTATTTCTAATTTGGTATCGGGGCGCATCACATCTGGCGGTTCAACTATAACCCAGCAAACGGCCAAGAATATATTTTTATCTCGTAAAAAAAAGATTTCTCGCAAGGTTCAAGAGTTAATATTATCACATTGGCTAGAAAATCGCTTTAACAAGAACCAGATTCTAGATTTATACATGAACCGTGTCTCTTTGGTTGGTGGGTTGCGCGGTATTGACGCTGCATCTCGTGCAATGTTTGGTATACCTGCGTCCCAGATGTCAATTGGTCAATCTGCCCAGATTGCTGCAATGCTAAAGGCACCAACGTCTTATAGCCCATTGCGTCACCCAGATAAGAATATTGCGCGTGCGCGCACAGTTTTAACCGAAATGGTTCGCCAGGGTTATATCACTATAACCCAGGCCAGAATTGCGGCTCAAAATTTAAAGCCCGCAACCCAGGTTGCAGATACAAACCTGTATCGTTATTGGACTGATTTTGTTATGGATGAATTAAAATCACGAATTGGTGGATTTGAAACAGATATGTATATTTATACAACCTTGGACAGGGGACTTCAAGATCGTATTGCCGCAATATTGCCTGAAAAAGTTGGTGAAAACCAAGGGGCAGTCGTCGTGTTAAATCCTGATGGTGCAATTCGCGCAATGTCTGGTGGGGCTGACTATCAGCGCAGTCAATTTAATCGTGTGATATCCCCACGTCAACCGGGCAGCGCATTTAAACCTGTGGTATATTTGGTTGCGCTGGAAAATGGGATGGCGCCAGACACATATGTTAATGATTCTCAGTTTGCAATTGGTGATTATAATCCTAAAAATTATAACGAACGCTATTATGGTGATATAACATTGGCAACGGCATTTGCCAAAAGTGTAAATTCGGTCCCATTAAAGCTAACAGAAACATACGGTATTGATTCTGTCCTGGACATGGCAGGGCGTTTGGGTGTTGGTACAAAGTTAAGACGTGAATATTCAACTGTTCTGGGTGCCTCGGAAATGAGTTTGCTGGATCTAACCAACATATATGCCGTTATTTGGAATAGTGGTCAATCTGTTCGTCCATATTCAATAACAAAAATTACAGATATGGCAGGGAAGATAATTTATGAACGCAACCCATCCGAAGCGATTACCATATTGCAACCGCATACCGTTGAATCTATGACTGCATTATTGTCTGATGTTATTGCACCTGGTGGGACCGGTGGTCGCGCCCGTGCGCCTGGTGTGTTGGGTGGTAAAACAGGAACCAGTAACGAAAATCGCGATGCTTGGTTTATTGGCGCAACAAGTGATATGATAATTGGCGTTTGGATGGGAAATGATGATTTTACACCAATGGATTCAAAAATCACTGGTGGCACAATCCCGGCAGAAATTTTCCGCGAAATAGTAACGAAATAACTGCCAGGCGTCCATTCGGTCCTGCTGTGTTATGGGGGTGAATACGTGCGTTTGTGAAAAATGCAATTTTATGACTTTATCAAGGAATAGATATGTCAAAATATATTGATGTACATTGTCATTTGCTGGATGCGCCAAACATCAATTTGGCGATGTTAAATGCACAGAAAAAGGGTGTTGTCGCATTTGTTTGCGCACCCGCAACACCGGCGCAATGGAATACAATTGTAGATTTAACGCATAAATATCCATTTGTATTTGGCACAGTTGGTATTCATCCGTGGAACGTGTGCGTATTGCCGCAAAATTACATAACTATTTTGGAAGATTTGCTTATAAAAAATTCAAAATTAATGGTTGGCGAAATCGGTCTGGATAAAAATCGTCCAAACATAGATTTGCAAACAGACGTCTTTGCGCGCCAGCTAAAAATTGCGCATAAATATAACCGCGGTGTACATTTGCATTGTGTCGGCTGTTGGGAAATTGTGATGCGTGTTTTGACGGAAAACAAAAACGCATTACCGCCTTTTATCTTGGCACATGGATTCTCTGGCAATAAAAACGATATCACTAAATTGGCAAATGAATTTAATATGTACTTTTCATACGGACCGCGCAATCTGCGTCACAAAAATGCTGTGGCGCGCATATTGGCAACGCCACAATCGCGTATTTTGGTTGAATCAGACGGCGCAGATTCTGATATAATACCATCGCTGGTATCGCAAATATCTGAAATATTAAATATGGAAACTGATATTTTGTCAGATATAATATACGAAAATACTAAACAGATTTTATAAACATGGATATATTACACAGAACGCGTTTATTATACGGTGACAAAGGTGTCGAAAAATTAAAATCCGCAACCGTTATGGTTGTAGGTTGTGGTGCGGTTGGTTCCTTTGCGATAGAGGCGCTGGCCCGAACCGGCATTGGACATATTGTTGTTGTTGATTTTGATTGTGTCGAAGCGTCCAATATAAATCGCCAACTGTTCGCAACCATGTCCACCATTGGATTGGCCAAGGTATCTGTGGCCACCAATCGTATCCATGATATAAACCCCGAAACCCGCGTGACAGAATTAAATTTGTTTTTTGATGAACATACGGATATTGACTTTTGTCCTGATTTTATAATTGATGCAATTGATACTATCTCGTCCAAGGTTGCGCTGTACAAATGGGCGCATAAAAATAATATCCCACTGATATCATCTATGGGCGCAGCGTCCAAGACTGATTTGACCCAGATAAAAATTGCCCCAATATCTCAGACCTGTGTTTGTCCATTGGCGGGCCGTATTCGTCGCGCGGTGCGTGATGAGAAACTGCCAGATTTTCCGGCGGTGTTTTCAACCCAAACCCCGCATCCGGTAAACGGACATGCCAAGAATCTGGGGTCTATTGTTACGGTGACGGGCACATTTGGATTAATGCTGGCAAACCATGTGATTGGCGAAATTGTCGGCGAAAAATAACACGGTCTTTTCCTTGAAATCTTAAATAAATCCTGCTAGGATTCCATCAGTTAAATTTATATAAACAGGACAGAAAACATGAATATAGAACTTGGTAAAAATATAAACCCTCGTGAAATTGAAACCAAAATCCAAGAATTCTGGGATAAGAACACATTTTGGAATAACGATGTAAAATCTGATAAACCATCGTTTTGCATTATGATGCCACCACCAAATGTGACTGGTTCATTACACATGGGGCACGCGATGAATAATGTTTTAACAGATATTATTTGTCGCTATAAACGCATGTCTGGTTTTGATGTCCTGTGGCAGCCGGGAACCGACCACGCATCAATTGCGACCCAGCTATTGGTTGAACGCGATTTGTCCAAGCGGGGCATTAACCCGCACGCATTATCATTACAGGAAAAACTGGATTATGCCTGGGCATGGAAAGCGGACAAGGGTGGTCAAATTATGAACCAATTGCATATTTTGGGCGTGACACCTGTTTGGAATCGTGAACGTTTTACCATGGATGCGGGATTGTCCAGTGCGGTGACCAAACTGTTTGTAAAAATGTATAACGAGGGTCTGATTTACCGTGAAAAGCGTTTGGTAAACTGGTGTCCAAAACAGCAAACATCCGTATCGGATTTAGAAGTTGAAACTCGTGAAGAAAAGGGCAAATTCTATTACTTTAATTATCCATTGGTTGGGGGCGGCACAATTGAAATTGCGACAACGCGTCCTGAAACATTATTTGGTGACCAAGCGATTGCGGTTCATCCTGAAAATGAAAAGTTAAAGCATTTGATTGGTCAGCGCGCGATAATCCCGTTAACTGATATAGAAATCCCAATTATCGGCGACGAACACGCAGACCCCCAAAAGGGTACAGGCGCGGTAAAAATCACACCTGCGCACGACTTTGACGACTGGGAGGTTGGTTTACGCCATAATCTGACACCGGTTTGTATTTTAACGCCCGATGCAAAAATGAATGATAATCCAGTGGTGCCCGAAAAATATCGTGGTCTGGATCGGTACAAGGCACGCGAAGCCATTGTTGCTGATATAGAAGCGGCCGGCCTGTTGGTCAAGATAGAAGACCGCACAATCCCAACGCCATATTCTGAACGCGGTCAGGTGCCAGTTGAACCATATCTGACTGACCAATGGTTTGTTGATGCCGAGAAATTAGCACAACCCGCGATTCAAGCGGTAGAGCAGGGCAAAATCAAATTCTTGCCAGAACATCGTTATAACCTGTTTATGGCATGGATGCGTGGCATTCGTCCATGGACAATTTCGCGTCAGTTGTGGTGGGGACACCATATACCGGCCTGGTATGACGCCGATGGTAACGTCTATGTTGCCGAAACCGAAGAAGATGCGACTAAACAGTCTGGTGGCAAAACATTAACTCGCGACCCAGATGTTCTGGATACATGGTTTTCATCTGGTCTGTGGCCATTTTCAACATTGGGCTGGCCTGAGCAGACGCTGGAATTACAGAAATACTATCCAACAGATTTGCTGTACACCGCCGCTGACATTATCTTCTTCTGGGTTGCGCGTATGGTTATGATGGGCATTTATGTAATGGGTGATGTTCCATTTAAAGCAGTTAATTTTCATGGTCTGATTCGCGATGCCAAGGGGCAAAAAATGTCCAAGACCAAGGGCAACGGCACTGATCCATTAACCGCGGTTGATAAATTCGGCGTTGATGCATTGCGTTATTGGATTTCAACTGCGCCAATTGGCACGGACATTCGATACAGTGATGATGAAGTTAAACGTGGTTCAAAACTGCTGACGAAATTATGGAACGCATCAAAGTATGTTTTGATGAACCTGTCTGATTTTGAACCAGAAACCGCGAAACAAATTCCGGTATCTGAACGCTTTATCGAAGACAGATGGGTATTGTCGGAATTGAACAAAACAATTGCCGAAACCAGAAAGTATCTGGATAAATACGACAATTATAATTCACGCGCCGCCATTGACGCGTTTTTCTGGGATATCTTCTGTGACCAGTATTTGGAATTTATCAAAGACCGATTCTGGGCGCCAGAAAAGTACAGCGCGGAATCAAAATTATCTGCCCAATGGACATTGTACACCGTCCTGCGTGCGATAATTGGTCTGTATGCACCATTTATTCCATTCTTGACCGAAGAATTATGGCAGAAAATTTACAAATCTGCCGAAGGTGGCGAAACCTTGCACTTGACGGAATATCCGGTGGTAAAACCAGAATATGACACAGATGTATCAGAAATGAACATTGCGCTGGAAATTCTAAAAAACATCCGTGGTCTGCGTACAGACAGAAAAATCGGCAACGGGGCAAAGTTGGAAACCTTGACAATTCCATCTGATACGCCTGATGCGTTGCACGGTTTGATTAAATCTGCCGCACGCGCCAACGATATCAAATTGGGCGATGCGCTGGATTTTGTTGTATCCGTTCAGAACTAAGGTGTCATCATGGCAGACAAACTGATAGAAAGGCGCGTGTTACAGGCATATCAGTGTGACCGTTATGGTAATGTTCGTCCGTTGATTTTGATGAACGAATTGCAATCTATTGCTGACCGCCATGCCGAAGTTTTGGGCTGTGGTCGTACATATTGTATGGAAAATGGTGTTGGCTGGGTTGTGATGTATTACCTGGTTGACATTCTGGAATTGCCACGCGAAGGTGAAGAATTAACTTTCAGTACCTGGCCATCGTGCCAAGATGCCCTGCGTGCCACACGTGATTTCGAAATTCATGGTGCGGATGGTCGCCTGATGGTGCGTGCCACGTCCCAGTGGATTATGATTGATATGGCACGTCGTCGCCCATTGCCGTTGGCAAATCATCTGTCGCCAGATGTTGTTGTGCCAACACGCGCATACGGTTGTGCGTTTGATAAGTTCCCAGATTTTGAAACGAACAAGACGCATGTTATGAAATGTCGCTTCGATGATATTGATGTGAATCAGCATATCAATAATGCGGTCTATGCTGTATGGGCAACAGAAAGTGTTGGCTATGAATATCGTTGCAACCATAAACTGCGCAGGATTAACATTAACTTTAAAAAAGAAATTAATCCAAACACGCCAGAGATTCGTATTGATGTTGCTATTGACGGAATGATCTCCCGGCACAAGATTTGCGTTGATGACACCGAACACGCGGTTGTTATCTGTGAATGGTCTGATTTATAGGATTAAAATATACGCGCCCTTGGGCGCGTATCTTAAGATGAACGTATAAGCCGGATTCTGTCCTGCCATTGGGCCAGTATCTTTCGGATACCACCCCACGGTAGTGGGCATGATTAATCTGCATACTATATTACTATAATATGTCAAGCTTTCTACCCGCCCCCGATGCGGGACACATATTGGGGGCCTATTTGAAATTGCTGCGCGCAGAGATTGCCCGTTTCACTCGAATTTAATCGTTTACGTCACTGTTGCTCTAATCGTCGGGTCGCCCCGCCTGGTATATTAGCCAGTACGCTGTCCCGTGCAGTCCGGACTTTCCTCCGTCTATCTTGCGACAAACGGCCATGCCCTGTACATCTTGCGGGTGTATAATATCATATTTTTTATTCAGTTCAACAAGAAATCCCCAAAATGGGGATTTTGTATTAAAATTCAAATCGTATGCCCAGCATTAAATTTGTATATATCAGATTTTTTGCGCTGAACCATTCTCGGTGACGACTGTTGCTTTCATTGCTTAGTTCCCATTTAACTTTTGGGATATACATAAGTCGCGCGCCAAAGTCGATAAACATGTTTTCATTTATTCCGTATGATGCACCCAATGACAATAAACCGGCAACATTAGCGGTGTTTGTTTCCGATTTAAAGAATTGAACAACGCCATAATCATCAACTTCGCCATACTGCTGCAATTCCACCTGGGCAGATAAATCACCATATGGATCAGATAAGTTTAATATTGTTTTTGTATTCGCATACCCTGCGCCAAATCCTACATAAGGTATAAATGTGCGTACTGGCTTGCGCAATCCGTCAAAAAAATCATAAAACGCCATAACGCTGTATATGTCACTGGAAATCTTAGAGTTTACAGTAGAACTTTCAACAGATATTGTAACATTTGGTATGCTGCCTTCGGTTAAGTCCAGATTACCCTCAAACATTGGTGAAGAGTTATATTCACTTTTTGTAATATGGTCGTATCCTGCCTCTATTCTCCACTGTGGTTTATTTGGTATTGTCCATCCTAAACTAACCCCTGCGACAAAAGAGAACGCTTCTAAATCTTTTGTTGGGTTCAGCTCGCTCATATTTCCGTATCCTGCAAATACATAGTCTTCACAGCCACCCTGATCAATACAAGAGTAGTAATAAGTTGCAGACACCGCAGTGCCATCAGGACTTAAGAAATATTCATTTGTAATTGCGCCTGTATCATTTTGTATTGTGCCCATGCCAAACGCAGCACCACCACGCGCAGATATGACAAAGCGTGCCCCGTCGTCTTCGTACCAGCCATCACCTACATAGGTCCCTGGATACTGCCAATCTGCCATCGCAGGCGCAGAAAACAAGCATGACAATACAGATAAAATATATAAGTTTCTTTTTCTCATGAAGTATATTATATCATAAAATATATTCTGATAAAACAAAAACTGTATAAATTAAATTCCCCAAAATGGGGAATTTTTATTTTTTTGCTTTCTTTTTTGCAGGTGTTGCTTTTTTTCCTGGGATTTTTTTATATTCCGAATACAGCGCCATAATACATGCATATGCTAATAACGCAGAAACGGCTGTAATTAATCCCGGAATTAATCCGTCTGAAAAAATTCCAAAGAATATAATCGCAACAACCAAAATGATTGTATAGCCCATATTTTTAGATAACACCTGCAGTAATTTATCGAACATTTTTCTTTCCTTTGTTTCTTGTTTGGATACAAGTGAAATTATACCACAATTTTTTAAAAAGTATTATAAAAAAACACCATTATATCGAATGGTGTTTTTTTTATATTTTTTTACAGTATGACATGCCCGCCTAAACGTGCTGTTTTTGGTATTGGGCCAAATGAAGATTTGGGACTGACATATATGTTTCCTGTGATAGTAAAATCACCACAAAACTGCAATTTATTAACGTCGCGCAAGAACAAGTTGCCGTTTATTCTAATGTCGCAAGGCAAGACGTATTTTCGCATGTTTTGCAGATACAGATTTCCATTAACTTCTTTGATGTTTTTTAACAGTGCCCCAGAACTGCGGCTGTCAATAATGGTGTCGCCCATCAATGTGTTGTTTAGTTTTGCTGTTTGCTTCTTGACGATTTGTAATTCTTTTTTGCTTACAGGAACAACGTTATCAACAGTCTGCTTTTTTGTGCCGGTCTTTGTGTTCTTAGATAATGGTAACTTAATTATTTTTGGGGAAGATTGGTCTGTTATAATAACCTGGGGTTTAATTAATTTGGACGCAGGGGTAATAATAACCTGTGTACGATTGTGTTCAATTAAATCCATAATCAGCATACTAAACAAAGTTATAATGGCGACCAACAACGCGGTATTTGTCAAACCAACAATATCGATTTTACAAACCCAATTCCAAAAAGCGCGTGCCAGTTTTGCAAATTTACGAAAAGGCCAAGATATTACATGCCAAATAATTACCCAGATTTTCTTTATTTTTTTTGTGAAATTTGTTTTTTTTGCACTTTGTTTTTTTGACATACTATAACCTCTTAGAAAAAAATTAGGTTTTACTCCAAAAATAATATTCGTCAACGTGTTTGTCAAGTAATTTGTCAAATATGTAACGATATAATTTTATTTTTCATTCCATTTATATGATTCCATAATAATATTTTTGACTACATTATCCGGATTGTTCAGATTAACTTGTTTTTCTGACTTTACGGACTTCCAATCAATAAAAATATTAAATGGGGCAGGGCCAAATATATATTCTACATATCCGCATGTGCGTGGCAGTAATTTTTCATCCAATATGATATCTAAATCCAGCTTTTTACAGTCTTTTGCTTTCGATTTTAGTCTGTTTTTATAAACTTTGCATTTTTTTGTCCGCGGATTCAGACATTCACAATGCACTTTGGTATAGAAAGTCGGTTCGTTTTCAGTAACGCCAAAGCCAACCTTGCACAGGCAACAAATTCCGCATCTTTTACAGATTGTTTCCCAGCGTTCTGGTGACATTGCTTTTAGTTCATTGACTTTTTTTTGTTGTTCAGGTGTAAGACAATATTTCATTTATTACTCGCTTTAGACGAAAATAACATAAAAAAATATTTTGTCAATTTTTTTACGCTTTTATTTTTTATGCGTATGGTGTATTATATTTAATACAAGATGTATTGGTTCAAAATATTTTTATTCCTTGTATTATCGGCGTGTTCTGGGTCATGGCATGCCCCATCTGAATTTATATATGCGCCTATTGATGCGGGTGCATATAAAATTGCAACATTTCAACATATAACCGATAATGTTTCACCTATACATATTTATATAGAAGGCGACGGAAAATCTTTTGATGCCAATGGGCGTCCGACAGGTGACCCAACGCCACGCGGTACATTTTTACGTGATTTAGCCGCCCAAGACACTTCGCCGAATGTTGTGTATATGGCGCGCCCGTGTCAATATATCATGACGCCAAATTGCGCGCGTATAGATTGGACGACTGGTCGCTTTTCGTCCCAAATAATTGAATCTGTTGCATCTGTGATACGGCAGATTTCTGGTGGTGCGCCGGTTGTTTTAATTGGTTATTCTGGTGGTGCGATGGTGTCCGGTTTGGTTATAAATAATTATCCAGAAATACCTGTACAATCATGGGTAACGATTGCAGGCGTATTAAATCATAAAGACTGGACGTCTTATTTCAATGATATGCCATTATCTCATTCTCTGGATATGGATACATTGCCAAAATTACCCAGTCGTCATTTTATCGCGCGCGGTGATCGCGTTGTTCCGAACAAATTGTCTGTTAAATGGGTTGGAAATGACAATTTAATTGTTATAGATGGTGCAACGCATAGTGAATTTCCAAATCTAGATTTGTTTTAAAAGAAGCGCCTGTTGACATTTGGTTGTTTTGTACTATATGTATAGTATGAGTGAGATAAAAATATTACCTATTTTTGATCAATCTGCGCCCAATGTTTGGACGGATTTTTTGCGTGTACGCATTGCGGCGATGAAGTCTAATCATAATGTAGAATTATCAGACCAGGAAATATCAGATGCGCTTGCTGAATATGCGGAATCGTGGCGACGGTTATCCTGCAGTTTTGCGTTCGGGGCATTTGATGGTGATAAAATGATAGGATATATTAACGGCGATTGCCAACGTGGTATTTCATATCTGCGTCACTTGTATGTATTGCCAGAATATCAAGGACGGTATTTGGGGTATGGTTTATTAAAGGCTGCAGAAAACACGTCTTCAATATGTGCCAGAAAAACGGATATTGTTGCATTGCCCGGGGCGGAAAAGTTTTATAAAAAATATGGTTATGTATCGCCTTGTGGAACAAATTGGTACACCAAAGATATACATATGTCTGGCAAGTGTTCGGTAACACCAATATTTAATTATACCAAGCCTGTAATTCGTGCGTGTGCTGATTTAGCCGCAGGTGTCGCATTAACATTTGATAACAAAAAACGCGTGCCATTGTTTGTGTACCGCGATGCAGCGAATAAGATAACGGCATTTGGTGCGATTGAACAAGATGGTGTAAAGATATTCTCGCAATCAAAATCACCAGATGATTGGGCGCGACACAGTATTAATCGCAGTATTGAAAATTATTTGTCTTGTCAAAAGATTCAATAAAAACCCCCATATTGGGGGATTTTTATTACATCATTCCTGGCATTCCGCCGGCCATTTGTGGTGTGGCGGGTTTTTCTTCAGGGATTTCTGTCATGACAGCCCCTGTTGTCAGCATTACGCCTGCTGTGCTTGCTGCCGCGGATATTGCTGTTTTTACGACCTTGGCTGGATCTATAATCCCTGCTGCCATCATGTCAACGTATTCGCCTGTTTGTGCGTTGTATCCAAAATTATAGTCTGTTGATTCCATAACTTTGCCAACAACGATTTCGCCAGATACGCCTGCGTTTTCTGCAATTTGTGCGCACGGTGCAATAATTGCGCGTCTTACGATATCGATGCCAACGTTTTGGTCGTTATTCTGACCGTGCAGGTTTCTCAGGGCTTCGGCGGCACGGATTAGTGCTACACCACCCCCCGCAACAATTCCTTCCGCCACAGCTGCACGTGTCGCGGCCAGTGCGTCATCAACGCGGTCTTTCTTTTCTTTTACTTCGACTTCTGTCATGCCACCAACTTTAATAACGGCAACGCCACCGACTAATTTTGCCAGGCGCTCAGACAACTTTTCGCGATCATAATCACTTGTTGTTGCGGCAATAGATACCCGAAGTTCGTCTGCACGTGCGTCGATTGCGGTTTTATCGCCACCACCATGTGCCAACAGCGTTGAATCTTTTGAAACAACAACTTTTTTTGCAGTCCCCAGTACTGCAGGACTGATATTTTCAAATGTCATACCCATATCATCAGAAATAACAGTTGCACCTGTGACGATTGCAATGTCTTTCAGCATTTCCTTGCGTCTGTCGCCAAAGCCTGGGGCCTTTACCGCACAAACCTTTAATCCGCCACGCAGACGATTCAGGACCAATGTTGCCAACGCTTCGGATTCGACATCTTCGGCAATAATTAATAATGGTTTGCCGGATTGTGCGATTGGTTCCAGAATTGGTAACAGTGCTTGTAAACCTGTAATTTTCTTTTCGGAAACCAGAATCTGTGCACCATCCAATTCTGCCAGCATTTTTTCACTGTTTGTAACGAAATATGGCGACATAAATCCTTGGTCAAATTGCATGCCTTCTACCACGTCGATTTCTGTATCTAATCCCTTGGCTTCTTCTACGGTGATAACACCTTCTTTGCCGACACGTTCCATTGCATTTGCGATTTTTTCGCCAATGTCTGCATCAGAATTTGCAGAAATTGTTGCAACCTGTGCGATTTCAGCACTGTCCTTGACTGGGCGTGCATGTTTATCAATATCTGCGATAACTGCAGCGGTTGCCATATCTATACCGCGTTTAACATCCATTGGATTCATACCTGCGGCAATTACGCGACGTCCTTCGCGAATTAATTTTTGTGCCAACACAGTTGCAGTTGTTGTTCCGTCCCCTGCGTCGTCGCCTGCTTTTTTTGCAACCTCTTGCACCATGCGCGCCCCAATATTTTCTTGCGGATCTTTCAGTGATACAGACTTGGCAACTGTCACGCCGTCTTTGGTTGCGACAGGTGCGCCGTATGATTTTTCAATAACGACTGTACGTCCCTTGGGGCCCATTGTGATTTTCACGGCGTTTGCTAATTTATCAACGCCTGCTGCCAGTTTATCTGTATCAAAAACAATATCTTTTGCCATTTGCTATTCCTTATTCAATAATTCCCAAAATATCAGTTTCTTTGATTAATACATAGTCGCGACCATCTAACTTTATTTCATTTACGGTTGCAGCCCATTTTGCAAACATAACAATGTCGCCAACTTTTACGGTAACTGGGACAAATGCATCACCGACATATGTCCCGTTGCCAACTGCGATGACGCGTCCACGTGATGGTTTCTCGCGCGCGTTGTCAGGGATGATTATCCCGCCCGCGGTAACATTATCTTCTTCCATTCTTTCCAGCAGAATATAATTGTGTAATGGTTTAAACATAAATAAAGCTCCTTAAAAACAATATTATTATACTAAATCAAAAATTGCGAAATACAATAAAAATAACCAGGTAAGTATTCCGTCAATTTTTATATCTTATAGATAGTTTAATTTTTGTTGCGTTCAAGTCCTTTTTTTAATATTCTCAAAAAAAATAAAGGACAGAAATATGTATGATAAAAACAATGTGTTTGCAAAGATGATACGTGGTGAAATATCAATGAATAAAGTTTTTGAAAATGAATTTGCGATGTCTTTTCATGATATTAATCCAATGTTTTCAAACCATGTCTTGGTAATTCCAAAAGGTGAATATCTAGATATTTTGGATTTTGTTAAAAATGCAACTGCAGAAGAACAGACTGGTTTTTGGCAATGCTTTGCAAAAACTGCGGATATATTGGGTATAGATTGCCAGTTTAATTGTTTGGCAAATGCGGGTGCAAGCGCCCCATTTGTAAAACAGTCTGTATTTCATTTTCATTTACATTTGGTTGCCGGCAATCGAACGCATGCATTTAATAATCTTATTTCAGAAATGAAAGAGTAGTATGAGGATATCTGTTCGTGTTATTCCACGTGCCAAACTTAATCAGGTTGAAGTTCAACCTGATGGTGTTGTGCGTGTGCACACAACCACCGCCCCAACCGATGGCAAGGCGACGGCAGATGTAATAAAAATGCTGGCCCGGCATTATGGTGTACCAAAGACCAGCATTAAACTAATCCGTGGCGAAACGTCGCGCGATAAGATATTTGAATTTTAATATTTTATGATTTGTTTTTTTAGCTCTGCAACTGTATCTGCGCTAAATATATTATAATTGTCTGTTTTTACAACAAATCCATTTTTTTTCATATGTTTAATCAGTCGTGTCAATGGATTCCAGAAACCGTTTGTGTTCAGGATAAATAGCGGTTTGTTTGTTTCACCGATTTGTTGCATTGTTAAAATATCTGTCATTTCATTTAGTGTGCCGATACCCCCAGGTAAAATTATAAAACCGTCAGATTCTTCGAACATAATTTGTTTGCGCTCATTAACACCATCGACCACCTGAACATCTATTTCTTCGTGTGCGGGTTCTTGCATTGCGATAACATCATCGGTTGATACTCCGATAACATTGCCACCATTTTTTAATGCCGCCGTAGCGACGGTTCCCATCAGGCCAACATCTCCGCCACCAAATACCATGCGTATCCCATTTTTTGCCAGCATACGACCGACTGCTGCTGCGTCGCGCTTAAACTGTGAATCTGTGCCGATTTGATGCCCGCAATATACTGCAATAGATTTTAATTTTGGTGACATTTTCTTTTTCCTTTATTTTTTCAAATTATAGCATAAAATACACCAATTATGAATGAAAAGTTTTTAGATTTTGTCCGTCCTTTTTTGGGGCGTCCGATTGCTGTTGCGGTTAGCGGTGGGGTTGATTCAATATGTTTGCTTTATTGGCTGGTTGGGCTGGGGATGAACGTAACCGCATTGCACGTGCATCATCATTTACGTGACGTTGCCGATGAAGAAGCGCAATATGTCAAAGATACATGCGATAAACTAAATATTCCTTGTCATATTTTTCATTGGAATGATGCCAAGCCGCTTTCTGGGATAGAAGCAGCTGCTCGTAACGCCAGGTACAATTTAATGATTGATTTTTGTCGCGATAATGAAATTGGAATACTAATGGTCGCGCACCAGGCAGATGATCAAATTGAAACGTTTTTAATGAACCTGGGGCGTGGCAGTGGTGTTAATGGTTTGGCTGCGATGCGCGCCATTTCATACAGAGACGGGGTCAAGATTGCTCGTCCATTGTTAAATGTGTTCAGACAAGAATTAATAGATTATTGCGAAGCAAATAATATTAAATATTTTTCAGACGAAATGAATTTTGATGATAAATATACACGTGTAAAAATTCGTCAAAACAGGCATTTGTTGAATGATAAACTGGGAATTAGCGATGGGCGTATTTTATTAGCAATTGAAAATTTGGGACGCGCACGTGATGCATTAGATAGCGATGTAACTGCGCGTATAAAATCTGTTACATATGATGGATATGCATTATTTGGGGATTCTTTTCTATTTGACGTGCCGATGGATATTGGTTTAAAGTGTCTGGGTATGTTAATTCAAACTATTGGGGGGGATGATTATCAGCCACGCTTGAATTCGTTGACCTTTGCACTAAGTAAATTGCAATCTGATTGTAAATTTACATTGGGACATTGTACGATTCGACGTTTTAAAAATCAGATATTAATCGTTCCCGAAGGGGCAAAAACAAGTATCAGGAAGAAAAATGAAAAAATTAAAAGACTTAAAAAAATCAAACAAAGATAACAATCAAAACGCTCGTAACCGCGATGGTTCATCATGGGTGTTAATGATTTTTGTTGCATTGTTTATTGCTGTAATTGGGCATGTGTTTATAAATACTGGCGGTGCGCCTGTAATGCCGGGGGCACAGTCTATGAATGTTACGCGACCGGTTGAGTTGTCTTTTTCTGATGTTATACGTCGCGCAGATGAAATAAAAACTATGAAAATCAATGGGAATGATGTGTCTGGGGTATTGGCAGATGGCAGTAAATATACAGCAACCATTACATACGACCCAGAAATGTTGGCTAAATTAGCGCAAACAGGCACTGCAATCACAATTGATACTTCGCGTGGTTGGTTGGATATTATTGCCACTTTTGCGCCGCTGGCATTGACAATATTATTTATCTTTTGGATTTTGCGTGGCTTTCGTCGTGGTGGCGCCACTGGTGGTATCAGTCGTACTTTGATTGGTCAAAATCCAACAAAAATCGCCACAGGAAAACCTAAAACGACATTTAAAGATGTTGCAGGTATTGATTCTGAAAAGCAAGAATTGTATGAAATCGTAGATTTTTTAAAGAACAAGGATAAATATAAATCCTTGGGTGCGCGTGTGCCACGTGGGGTCTTGTTGTCTGGTCAGCCTGGTACGGGTAAAACATTATTAGCGCGCGCAATCGCCGGCGAAGCAAATGTGCCATTTTTTGCTGCATCTGGTTCTGATTTTTCAGGTATTATCGTTGGTTTGGGGGTTGCAAAAATCAAAGAGATTTTTGAAATGGCAAAACGCAATGCGCCATGTATTTTATTTATTGATGAAATTGATGCAATTGGGCAAAAGCGTTCTACCCATTCATATAATGATCAAGATCGTGAACAGACCTTGAATCAATTATTGATAGAAATGGATGGTTTTGCAAATGATACCGGCATAATTGTAATTGGCGCGACGAATCGTGTAGATATGTTAGATGCTGCGTTGTTGCGTCCCGGTCGTTTTGATCGCCAGGTTTATATCGAATTGCCAGATATGGCGGGCCGTCGTGAAATCTTGGATTTATATGCAAAAAAGGTAAAAATAGCTGATGATGTGAATCTGATGGATTTGGCGCGTGGAACAACTGGTTTTTCAGGTGCTGATTTGGAAAATCTGTTAAACGAAGCCGCATTGCATGCGGTACGTAATGGCCGTAATAAGATTACGCATGACGATATAGAAGAGGCGCGTGATAAAATCATTATGGGGCCTCGCAAGATTCGCAAAATGCGCCCAGAAGATATAAAGTTGACCGCATATCACGAAGCAGGGCATGCCTTTGTAAGTCTAGTGTACGAAGGGATCGCAGACCCAATTCACAAGGCAACGATAATTCCACGTGGTCGTGCCTTGGGCATGGTTCAACACTTGCCGATTGATGATAAAGTTTCTATGACCCTGGCTGAAGTGCGTGCGAATTTGTCTATCGCGTTGGCTGGACGCAGTGCCGAAGAAATATTCTTTGGCCCGGACAAGATTACAACTGGCGCGGAAAGCGATATTGCGTCTGCAACACGTTTGGCACGTTATTCTATAACAACTGCTGGTTTGTCGGCGCGTGTTGGTTTGCCTGCAATTAACCAGGTCGGAACATTTGGTGTTCGTGGTGCGTTGGAAAATGCGTCCGAAAAAACAGCAGAAATTGTCGATTCGGAAATTCGTGCATGGTTGGATGCCGCGCACAAGGATGCGACAAAGCATCTGACAAAAAACAAAGCGGTTGTTGAAAAATTGGCCAATGCGTTATTAGAACGCGAAACATTGACCGGCGAAGAAATTCGTGAAATTGTGTTTGATAAACAAAAAAAGACACCGGCAAAAAAGACAATCAAGAAACGTACTAATGCAGCAAAAACTGGCGAATAACAAATTTGAATTGATACAAATGCCACCACAAAACACCCAGTCTGTGATTGTGTCTGTTGGGGGTGATTGTGTTGTTTTTGATCCGTGGGGGCGTGTAGACGACTGGGTGAATGCGCTGGATGCGCGTGGGCTAAAGTTGTGTGCGATTTATGCAACGCACGGCCATCCCGATCATATCGCGTGTGCCCCAATGCTGGCAAAAATATACGGTGTTCCGTGGTACTTGCATTCAGGTGATTTTCGTTTGGTCGGCTGGGGAAATGGTTTGCTGGAATATTTTGGTTTGCCACCAATTAATATAGACGATTTGCGTCCTACACCGTTGGATATATCGCGTACAGAAATTTTACCAAGTATGTTTATGGATATCATTGAAACTCCTGGACACACACCTGGTGGTGTTGCGTACAGTTTTCCCGATGAAAAAATTATCATAATTGGTGATACATTGTTCCAAGAATCTATTGGTCGGTATGATTTACCGGGCGGTGATGAAAAGATGTTGTTTAAATCAATTTCGAATCTGTACAATATGAATTTGTCAGGTGACACGGAAATAGTGCATGGACATGGTATGGCCACGACGGTAGACTGGTTAAAACAAAACAATCCGTATTTCCATAATTAAAATGCTAAATATATAAATTTTCTGTTTTGGATATTTCGTGCAGGCTGGCCGGATTTCCGTTAATGTACCCGCACCGATGTACCCCATTTGGAAAGTCTCGCTTTAAATTTAACCCGAGTTTTTTGTTGTAATAATCTATTGGGACGCCTGTCTTTTTGCCGTTTTTCCAGTGTCGTTCGCAGTTGATGGAACCGTCATCGTTATAGACCAGTTCTGGTCCGTTTTTTACTCCGTCCTTATAGATGGCAACAGAGTTACCAATTTTGTGCTGTCCATTTAAAGGCTGCCCATTTTCTGAATAATTAATAATTGGGGCAATAACGCTATCATCCTTATATGTAGTCCGGCTTGCAACTTGGCCATTTTGATAAAATATCTTTATCTCTCCGTTCAAAGGAATTGGTTTTTTATTAAAAACACGCCGTTCTTTTTCTTCTAGCTTTAACTTTTCTTTAACTTTTTCAAGCTCGCTTTTTTCATAATTATACTTTTCTGTATTTACTAATACCATTATGTAAAATGTTGCGCATGTTGCACCAAAAAACACCCCAGACAACAGTCGTAACTCAAAAGTGTAGACCAACAAGGTAGCAACCAGCCCGGCCGCAAAAAGTGTTTCTAGACGATCTGCTATCTTTGAAATATCCATCGGGTTACTTTAACTTCTTGGTCCACTCGTTATCTGGGAAATTTAGTTTTAACATCTCCGAATATCCTTTTGCCTGTTCTGGTAATCCGATTGCGGTATATGCTTCGGTCAGTCTGAACATAGCCTCGGGTGTCATAACGGTTTCCTGGGCGTCTGTAACGATTGATTGTAGTCTACTAATTGCACTGGGCCAGTTTTCTTTTTGCATATCATTTCGTGCAGAATACATAACTTTGCCCGCAATATAGTTTTTTAAGATATTTATTTTGTTTTCTGCATTTTTTGCATATTCGCTGCGTGGAAAGCGCTGGGTCAATGCCTGGAATTGTTGTAATGCGTATGCAGACATGCCCGGTTCACGACGTACATCGCTGACTTGGCGATAATAGCACATACCACGCAGATACATTATATACGGTACGTTTTTATGCCCTGGGTGAAAACGCATAAAACGATCTGTTGTTAAAATAGCGCCCGCAAAGTCGTTATCCATATAATATGAATACGCCGCCATAATCAGTGCGTCGGGCGCCCATGGACTTGATGGATGCTGAGTTTCTGCTTTTAAAAATTCAGCGGCTGCTTCTTCATAATTTTCTTCATTAAATTCTTCGTATGCAGTTTTATATATATCTGTCAAAGGTTGTTCTGCTGTGATTTGTTGGTCAGAGCCTGCGCAACCAGCCAATATTGCCAGCGCAGATATAATTGCAAAATGTTTTTTCATATTTGTATTCCTGTCTTGATTTTTCTTTGTATAACGCAGTATAATCCAAACTATGAAACTAGGCAAACATATTTTCGGCGTTGGTGCAATGACAGGCATCAGCAGGATATTTGGCTTTATACGTGACATGTTAATTGCGCGTGTTTTGGGGGCAGGGCGCATGTCTGATATATTTTTGGCGGCATTTAAATTGCCGAATTTATTTCGTGATTTGTTGGGCGAAGGGGCGCTGTCTGCAATATTTATACCGATGTATACAGATTCCAAGAAAGATGAATCGTTTGCGCGTAATGTTTTTTCTTGGTTGATGGTTGTTTTATTAGCCATAACAATATTGTTTGAAATCTTTATGCCGTTGGTTGTATGGGTGTTAGCGCCTGGTTTTGATGCGACACCTGGTAAAATGGAAATGACGGTATTGATATCGCGAATAATGTTTGTGTATGTGATATTTATATGTGGCGCTGCGTTTTTATCCGCGATACTGAACGCATTTTCTCGCTTTGTTTTGGCTGCATTTATGCCTGTTTTATTAAACATTATGTTAATTTGCGCATTGTTATTTGCACTGATATTTGGATCGGATTATATCTTATATTTAATGGCAGGAACGGTTGTTTTGTCTGGTGTTGTACAATTTGGGGTTTTATGGTTGCGTATTCGCCGCC
The DNA here is from genome assembly GCA_045530935.1 of Candidatus Enterousia sp. Classification (GTDB taxonomy): domain Bacteria; phylum Pseudomonadota; class Alphaproteobacteria; order Rs-D84; family Rs-D84; genus Enterousia. Next base: position 45,396 of record JAZSDC010000034.1, read on the forward strand.
ATCATTTTGGTTTGCGTCTGATTGTTCCGCGTTGGACGCCTGGAATCAGTCAGATGTTTCGTCGTTTTGGGGTCAGTATTGTTGGCAGCGGTTTTTACCAGATTACGATAATAGTCGGTACCCTGGTGGCCAGTTTCCAAAGCGGTGCGGTTTCGTGGCTGTATTATTCTGATCGCATTGTTCAGTTGCCATTCGCGATGATTGGGTTGGCGGTTGGTACGGTGTTGATGTCATCTATTTCGAATGCGTTGGCGGACAAAAATATGCGTAGTGTTTATATTCAACAAAATTCATCAACGCGTCGTTCGTTAATGTTAACGTTGCCATGCGTTGCAGGATTGTTTGTGTTGGCGGAACCTATAATTAAATACCTGTTTGAATATGGGGCCTGGACATCTGCGTCAACACATGCTGTTGCGATGGCGATAAAAATTCAGGTGTTGGTTTTGCCGGCGATGGTGTTAAGTCAAATATACAGCAAGACATTGTATGCCACCCAGGATGTAAAAACACCTGTTAAAACCAGTGTGATATCATTGGGAGGGGCCGCGGTATTGTATCTTGCGTTATTTCCGTTTGCTGGATATTTAGCGATTCCAATTGGGGTGGTGGTCAGCGGCTATTTAAAGAATTATTTATTGGCGCGCGCATGCCGCAAACGTGCATTAATACGGCATGATGGGCGTACTGTGCGTTCTGTATTGTCGTTTGCGATTTTGTCAGGTGTATTAGGACTGTGCTTATCATTTGTATCAATATCAGGTATAATAACATTAGGGTTGGCTATTGCTGTGTATGGTGTTGTGTATTTGCCTGTGGCCTATATTATAGAATCTAAAATAAGATGATAAAATAGATTTGAAAAGCTACTTGTTTTATGATAATATACAAAATATAAATACAAGAATGTAAGGAGTCCTAAATCATGAAAAAAGTTGTTTCTTTGGCGGTGTTGGCCACTGTTTTATCAGGCTGTATGGATTTAAATCCATCTGGTCGTGGCACCAATTATAATGCAGATGGTTTTGGCGAAGAAGTTTTGGTCACCAGTGCGCCACAACAGTCACTAGGTGATACATATTTGTTAGCTGCTGCACCAAAATATTATGTTGGTACAGCTTACAAGGTTGATGATGTGCAATATATCCCTGTTGAAGATATGACATATAATCAGACGGGTGTTGCAGGAATTATACCAACAGAATTAAATGGCACAAAAACCAGTAATGGTGAAATTTTTGACGTAAATCAGATGGTCGCGACCAGCAAGACATTACCATTGCCGACAATTGTTCGCGTAACAAATTTGGATAACGGCCAGAGTGTAGATGTTCGTGTCAATAATCGTGGGCCTTTTGTTAATACGCGTTTAATGGATTTGTCGCCTGCAGCGGCTCAAAAAATTGGCATAAATGGTCAGGCAAAGGTTCAAATTCAGGTTTTGCCAGAACAGACAATGATTGTCAAGAATGCTACATTGGGGACTGTTCCTGTTGTAGAAGCGCCTGCTGCCCAACTTGCACCTGCCCAACCTGCACCTGTTGAAGCTGCTCCTGTTGAAGCTGCGCCTGTTGCACAACCGGTTGTGGCGGGCGATTATTCTGTTCAGATTGCCGCCTTTTATGCCCAGGACAGCGCAGATGCATTGGTACAGCGCATGAAAACATATGGTGACGCAGTTGTTGTAAACGAAGGTGATATGTTCAAGGTTCGTATCATCAATCTGGATGCAACCCAGGCGCGCAATGTTATTGATAATTTGCGTTCAAACGAAGGTATGGCACCTGGCTTGCTAAAGGCAGGACGTTGGGTAAACCCAGACAGTATTTAAAATTAGCCCCCATTATGGGGGCTTTTTTTTATTCCTTTGCACGCGGGTGTGCGTTTGAATATATGCTTGTTATTTCTTCTAAATTAACTTTGGTGTACAGTTGGGTCGTTGACAGGGATGAATGCCCCAGCAATTCTTGCAAACTGCGCAAATCTGCACCATCTGCCAGCAATGCCGTCGCGAACGTATGGCGCAACGCATGTGGTGTTACAAAGTCTGGTAATTGTAAATAATGTCGCAGGTTTTCCACAACTTTTTCAGCCATGCGGGGCGACATAGGCAGGCCACGTACGCTTCGAAACAATACATCGTTTGCATCGTTTCCAAAAGGGCGCAGTTTTTCATATTTTTCAATCGCGTTCCATACTGCGGGTAACACAGGAACCAGTCTTTCTTTATTGCCTTTTCCAACAATTCGCAAGACATCTGGGCGATTTTTAACATCGTTGTTACACAGATTTAATGCTTCGGATATTCGCAGACCACACCCAAACAGCAAAACGACCAACGCCCAATCGCGCGCAGCAATCCATGGTTCGTGCGCATCAATTTGTTTAATAGCGCCATACATATTTTCGACATCAATAGGATTAATGGCTTTCGATAATTTTCTAGGGGCTTTTGGTGATGATATCAATCCAATTGCCTCGTTTTTTATTGCGTATTTTTTGTCGATAAAGCGAAAGAAACAGCGTATCGAAGATAATGCGCGTGCCGTTGCGGTATGCGACAGTCCGCGTTTTTGTCTGTTTGCCAAATATGCCCGAAAGCAGATTGTGTCTGCGCGACTAAAATCACCCGGGCTGGGTGTACAACCGTTATATTCGGATAAGAATTTGATAAAGTCGCCAACGTCATTTTCGTATGCTGTCACTGTATGGGCAGAATATTTTTTTATCTGTACCAGATAGTCAACAAAATTGGCGACAATATCTTTCATGTTTACTTTATTTAATTTCGAATATTGCTGACACAGATACGGTCATTTCTGCGTCTTTTCCAACAATTGTGCCTGCTGTATCCAATGCCATTGCTTCATTTACAGCCATTTTTGTACGCATCAATCCATATGTCGGTATTGCAACCTCGCTCATGCGTGTTCCATATGATGCTGCCAGCATTTTCCCTGCTTGTTTTCCGTCGCCACTGGCCAAGGCACTTGCGCGCAGTCGCGCATTTTCAACGGCTTCCCCCAGACATTTTTCCAATGCGATTTTTGTTGTTTTGGGACTGGCATAAATGCGTAAATTTTCTGTATAAATATCTGTGGCACCAGCAAATTGTGCTAAAATATTTTCTATTGTTGTTGTGTTATCTGCGGAAACCTCTATCGCGATGGTTGTTTCTATTCCAACTTGAATTGATTTTTGTTGTTCGCGGTCCCATTCTGTCTTTTCGTATGAGTTGAATTGGGTTGTTTGCATTTCTACCGACATACTTTCCAACTGTTTGGTTATTTCGCTTGCTTTATCTGTAGCTTGCTTCATTGATTCTGCGGCTGTTTTTGCCAGTGTTGTTACGCGTAAAGTTATTGCGGTTTTATCTTTTTTTACATTCGTGATGCATTCGCCATTTACAGATATTGTGCGTACGCTGTTGTTATTGTCGATTGTTCCGAATAATAATGCCATGATGGCCCCTGCACCAACAACAGAACCGATCCAAACAAATGTTTTTTTCATATTTTCTCTCCCTTGTGTATGTTTATCCCAGCATTGCCTTTTTAACGCGTGCCAGTGTTTCGCGTGCAACCGCACCTGCGCGTTTTGCGCCATCTGCCAAAATTGCATCAATTTCCGCCGTATTTGACATCAGGTATTCATATTTTGCGCGTGGCTCTGCCAGTACTGAATTAATTTTTTCAAACAGTATTGTTTTTGCTGTGCCATATCCCATACCGCCACGACGGAACATTTCTGCAAATTCTGCAATCTCGGCATCTGTTGCGAAATGTTTATACAGTTGATATATCGTGGATTCATCAGGATCTTTTTTATCTTCGGGCAGTTTAGAATCCGTAATAATGCGCATAATTTTCTTTTTCAAATCCTTTTCTGGCGCAAACAGCGGGATGATATTGTCATAAGATTTGCTCATCTTGCGTCCATCCAACCCGGGTATCAGACCTGTTTCTGCGCCGATAACAGGTTCTGGCATTTTAAATGTATCGCCATATATTTTATTAAAGTACCCTGCAATATCGCGCGCAAATTCAACATGCTGTTTTTGGTCTGCGCCCACTGGCACAATGTCAGAATTATACAGCAAAATATCGGCTGTCATTAAAATTGGATATGTGTACAGTCCCATATTAATCCCTGCATCAACATCTGCACCAATCGCGATGTTTTTATCCATTGCCGCCTTGTACGAATGTGCGCGGTTCATTAGCCCCTTGGGTGTGACATTCGTCAACAGCGTGTTCAGATGATAGATTTCGCTAATATCAGACTGGCGGAATAATATTGCGTTGTTCAAATCCAGTCCCAATGCAACCATTAATGCCGCAATTTCATAAGTGTGCTGTTTTATCTGTGTGGCATCGTGAATTGTGTTTAATGCATGCAAATCCGCAATAAACATAAATGTTTTCTGTGTTTTTGACTGCTCAATTAATGGTTTCAGCGCGCCAACATAGTTCCCCAAATGTGGCATACCAGTCGGCTTAATCCCTGTTAATACTATCTTTTCAGACATAGTAAATACCTTTTATTATTTTTATCGTTTTTATTTTAGTAATTTTGTTTATGAAATGAAAGCCCAAATTTACTTTGCCCGGGCCCCAGGGGCGCAAAAATTTAGTCGGCGACAACGCGCCAGCATTTAGAATCAGAAAAGATACAAATTTTTCTTAACATGCTTATATTATAGACAAAACATGAAAAAAAATCAATAAAAAACCGCCAAACGGCGGCATTTTTACTTCTTGCGCGGATGTTTAACCTGAATTTTCTGATGGATAATTTTGTGTCGTGTTTCATCAAATGTTCTGATGGCCTGTTCGGGCGCAATAACATTATTCAGATTTTGCAGCATCAAAGGCGTAAATTTTTGTTGCATACCCAACAGCGCGTGATGCAATGCAGGATCAATGGGTACACCACGGTTTGCGCGTTTCAATACAATCAGCATATTTTGATAAAATTTGCGCTTCATCAGCATGCATGCAAATTTTTCATTCTTGCACAGTGCCAGTATTTGATACGCGACGTCATATGTTATATTTCCGGTGGAATCTGGATTGGCAACAATCGCATTTTCCATTGCGCAAAACAGTTCACTCATGTCGTTAAAATCTTTAACAAAGGCCTTGTTTTCAGGCGACTCTTTTGACGCACTTAATATGCGATGTGCAACCTTAAAAGTGTCGCGGACGGTAAAATAGTATTATTCAGAATCTTGCATAAACTGACTCATACTGACGCGTCCTTGGTTATCGCTGTTTTTGTATAAAATCATCAACTGGTATAACTGCGGCGGCGGTTGGTCCGCGTTGCCCGTTATAGTGACTGGCTGGGTTTTTGTCGTACGGCATGCGATTACCGGAAAACTTTTCATAGTAAATCTGACCAATGCGCATGTTCGGATAAACAACCGTTGGATATAAAACGCGTATTTCCAATGTCCATTCGCCACAGAATCCATCGTCACCACGACCCGCAGTATGGTGATTCAGTATAAAATTGCGCCCAACACTGGATTTTCCGTCAATGTACGGGAACAGGTTGCGCGTTTCTGTGTATTCAACTGTTGACCCCAGGTACCCGATGTCTGGTGATAAAATCAACCCGGTTTTTGGGATTTTTATATCAATTGTTTCGTGATGTTTTGGATTTGTTGGGTCAATTAAATAGTGCGGATTGCGAATGTCATATATATCTGGAAATTTGCAAAATATTTCATATCTTTCTTCATCTTCAAACCAATCGAGCATAATATGATCTTTTGGGTTGCCTTTATATTCAATCGCTGGTTTCATGCCATCCGGCAATGTGTGCCGGTATACACGCAGTGTATCTGCCAAATGCAGGTCATAACTGTTGCTGCCCAGGCATCGCAGATCAAATGGTTCAATAACGATATCTGGATTTTTTGCCTGCATGCGTTTTAAAATTTCTGGTCCTGTTAATTGCATATCAGATTCCTTGGGTTAATTATTATGTATCAGATTTAGCACAAATATGCAGATTTGCAAGGTTTTTGTTTACTTTTCAAAATGCTGTGATATCATTTTAGTCATGACTAAAAAAACATATTCTGGCTTTGTTGCCATCATTGGCCCCACAAACGCGGGCAAAAGTACATTGTTAAACCAAATTATGGGACGGAAAGTCTCAATTGTCTCGCACAAGGTGCAGACCACACGCACACGTCTGCGTGCCGTTAAAATGGTTGGGGATAAACAGTTGATATTTGTTGATACCCCCGGCGTGTTCAAGCCTTCGCGCCGTCTGGATCGTGCGATGGTCGCCGCCGCAATGGATGCGGTATCTGATGCCGATGCGGTATTGCTGTTAATTGACGCGCAAAAGGGTATAACCGAAACAATTCGCGCCCTGGCAACCAAGATTGCCGACCGTCCAAATATATTTGTCGCATTGAACAAGGTTGATGCAATCCCCAAATTGGAATTGTTGCCAATGGTGGCGGAAATATCGCAAATGGCACCGTGGGGCGAAATCTTTATGATTTCTGCGTTAAAGAATGACGGTATCGCGCCAATGTTGGATGCATTGGCATCTGTTATGCCAGAAAGCCCATACTTGTTCGATACGGTTGATGCGCCTGATGTGCCTGATGAATTGTATCTGTCTGAATTAACGCGTGAAAAGATATACAAATACATTCACCAAGAATTGCCATATCATATTAATGTTGTAACCGAACGCGTTGATGTCGCCGAAGATGGCGTTCTGGACATCTATCAGAAAATTGCCGTACGTAACGATGGGCATAAAAAGATTGTTGTTGGCCGTGGTGGCGAACAGTTAAAAAGAATTGGCACCGCCGCCCGCCACGATATTCAGGACCAGTGGGGTGTAAACGCGCGCCTGCACCTGTTTGTTCGTGTTGAACCCGACTGGGAAGAAAAGGCAGAAAACTACATCGACCAGGGGTTGGAATTTAAAAAGTAAAAGGATTTAAAATGGCATTGCATAAAAAAGTTTTTCCGTATTTGTTGACCGGTTGCATGGCGTTAACAGGTTGTTATGGTCCAACTACCGACGGGGTTGTGCTGGAAAAGAAAGATAGCAAGGTTTTTGTTGATACAGACAACGATAAATTGGCCGACCAAGTGATAGATATATATTTCATTGGGGGGCATTATGATGCCCAAAAATATCAGGCTGTGTATGAGTACATCCTGCCCGGCGACAGTATCGCATTAAATCCATCTCTTTCTCGTGGGAACGGGCTTAATTCAGCAGACCTGAAAAGGGTTAACGGTAAAACACCAGATGAAATTTACGAATTGGTTAAAGTCAGACGGGCGCACAATGGGAAAATCCGTTAAATGTTAACACTATCTGATTTTGATTTTGAATTGCCACCTGAATTAATCGCATCGCGCCCGCTGGATGCACGCGACGCGTCACGCATGTTGGTGGTAAATGACACAGGGGTGACGGATAAACATATCCGTGATTTTTTGGATTATCTGCGCCCGGGCGATGTGGTTGTCTTTAACAATTCTCGTGTTATTCCTGCACGCTTTATGGCGGATGGCAAACATGAAATAACATTGCATACCGCAACCGATGATGGTTGTTGGTGGGGATTGTGTCGGAAATTTACAAAAATACGGGTCGGCGAAACAATGTCGCTGGACGACGGCACGCAAATCAAAATTTGTGACATTGATTCAGACAGTGGCCTGAAAATTAAATTCATGACCGATGATGTGTTTGCCACACTGGATCGGGTTGGCAAAATGCCATTGCCTCCATATATGAAGCGCGACGCAGAAATATCAGACCGCGAACGCTATCAGACGGTCTATGCCGATCCGATTGGTTCAATGGCTGCGCCAACCGCAGGTTTGCACTTTACGCCTGAGTTGCTGGATGAAATTCGTGCACGTGGTGCAAAAATTGTGAACATTACCCTGCATGTTGGTGCGGGCACATGGATGCCGGTCAAGACCGAAAATCTGTCTGAACATAAAATGCACAGCGAATGGGGCTGTATTACCGATGCCCAAGCGGAAATAATAAACAATGCCACGCGCGTAATTGCAGTGGGTACAACATCGTTGCGATTGTTGGAAAGTGCGGCAATGCACAACAGTACGCCTGAAAAATATCGCCGTGTTGCGCCGTTTAATCAAACAACCGATATATTTATCACGCCGGGCTATAAATTCCGTGTGGTTGATGTGTTGTTAACTAATTTCCATTTGCCAAAATCAACATTATTTATGTTGGTGTCGGCATTTGCTGGATTGCCAGAAATGCAGTCGGCATATTCGCACGCAATCGCTGAAAAATATCGCTTTTTCAGTTATGGTGATTGTTGCTTATTATTCAAGAATGAGGTGAGAGATGAAATATAACCCAACATTGCACAAACTATCAAATGGTATAACTGTTATTTTAGATCCCATGGGGTGCGAAATAACAGATGTTATGGTACATTTTTCAACGGGGTCGCGTGATGAAAGTCCTGAACAATATGGGATTACGCATTTTTGCGAACATATGTTCTGCAAAGGTACGCATCGTTTCCCAACCAGCAAGGATATTAAAGAGTTTATTGAATACAATGGCGGATATTCTAATGCGTCTACATCTCCTTCAGATTTGAAATTTTATGGCCGAATAATTGGTGAAAATCTAGATAAATTGATAGATCTTTTGTCGGACGGGCTACAAAATTCTCTGTTTGATTCCAATCGTATAGAATTAGAGCGCATAGTTATACTGGATGAATTGCGTCGTGCCCAGGATAAAAGCACCAGGATATATTCAGATTTTATGTCGCGTAAATTGCTTGGGTATTCTGGATTCCAAACGCTTGGTACAGAACAGAATATTAAATCATTTACGCGCAAACAACTGATGGATTGGGCTGCAAAACGTTTGTCTGCAAAAAATTGCACAATTGTTATTTCTGGAAAAATTTCACATCCTGACAAAGTGTTAAAGCAGCTAGAAACTGGTTTTGCTTTCTTGCCGACGCATAATGTGTCTTGTAACAAGGAAGATAAATACACGCCCGCGATTGCGCATCAGTCTATTTCTCAGGTAAAAAGCGAAACACTAGATATTTTAATTCCGTGTCGATTTGGTCCAGAAAAATCGCACATGTTGGAACGTATGTGCGAACTGCGTCTCAAAAAGTATTTGCGCGACGAATTATATGAAGAATTACGTCAAAAACATGGTTTGGTGTATAGTGTTTCAACTGGTTTGTTTGGTCGTCAAGAGAAGGGCTTGCATACCATAGGAACGGAATGTTCCGTTCAGTATCTACCAAAGATTGTAGAGCTGATTGCCAAAACATGTGCTCGTATAAACAGTGATATGCCAATAACTGATGAATGGTTGCGACATTTCGAGGCAAGCTGTTTGTTGGGTGATGCCGAATGGTTAGATTCGTCTGAAGACAGATTGGGGAGGTTGCTGCATGAATATGTTCAAAATGGCGAACTGTATGATAGGGATGCTGTAATCAAAACTTCAAGAGGTATCACATCCGCAGATATTCGAAAATACGCGTCTGGTATTTTTGACGAACCAATATCTATTATTACGCATGGGCCGGACTATGACGCAGATTTAGGAGAAATTTGGAAGCAGAATTTTCCAGATTCAAACATTGGACCCGCTATATCACAGTATAAAATAGAAACTGCACGCAAAAAAACAGGTAATAAAGGGAATGATAAATGTCGTTAAAATTTGATTTGATTGCAACTGATGGAAATGCGCGTCGTGGTGCAGTTGAAACCGCGCACGGTACCTTTCAAACACCGGCATTTATGGCGGTGGGCACCGCCGCCACAGTCAAGGCTTTGACCATGGAACAGGTTGCCGCAACAGGCACCCAGGTTATTCTGGGTAATACCTATCATTTAATGATGCGCCCGGGCGGTGATTTGGTTGAACAAATGGGTGGGTTGCACAAATTCGGTGGCTGGCACGGACCAATCCTGACTGACAGTGGTGGCTTTCAGGTTATGTCGCTGTCCACCCTGACCAAGATGAGCGAAGAAGGTGTCCAATTCACATCGCACTTTGATGGTGGGAAAAAGCATTTCTTGCGTCCCGAAGATTCTGTGCATATTCAACATCAATTGGATTCAAACATCACCATGGTATTGGATGAATGCCTGAAGCTGCCCGCCGAACGCACCCGTGTTGAAAAAAATGTTGATATGGTCACTCGCTGGGCACGTCGCAGCAAAGATGCATTTATTGATCGTCCGGGCTATGGCATATTCGGCATTGTCCAGGGCGCAGACTTCCCAGACCTGCGTGAAAAATCTGCGCGCGCGTTAACGGAAATCGGATTTGATGGCTATGCGATTGGCGGTCTGGCGGTGGGCGAACCGCAAAGTGTTATGTTTGATATGATTGCAACAACGACGCCATTGTTGCCAACGGACAAACCGCGATATTTGATGGGCGTTGGTACGCCACTGGATATCCTGGGGGCGGTTGAACGCGGGGTTGATATGTTTGATTGTGTTATGCCAACGCGTGCCGGGCGCACCGCCCAGGCATTTACGCGTTTTGGCACAATGAATATGCGTAATGCAAAATTTAGGGATGACCCACGCCCATTGGACGACAAATGTGGATGCCCGGCATGTAAATTATCGCGTGCATATATTCATCACCTGATTAAGTGCAATGAAATTCTGGGGGCAACATTGCTGACCCAACATAATCTGTGGTTTTATCAGGATTTAATGCGCGATATTCGTGAATCAATAGAGCAGGGCAAGTTCCAAGAATTTAAACGCGAATTTATCAAAAAATACACAGAGGATAACAAGGAATGAGTTATATAAAAATAAACGCAGATGATTTGATTTTGGATTACAAAATCGTGAATAACGATGTTTATACATTGGTTTGTCGTGCAGATATGCACAAACCTAACTCATGGAATCTGGTGCCTGGTATTGATTTGGTTCGCTTTGATCTGTCGGGAACGGAACGGCATATGTATATTACCGCAATTCATCAAATTCAGCGATTGCAGGAAATAAAATGTTCACAAGTAAACAAGATAAAAGAAATGCTAAAATCAGAAATTGATGCTTTTCATAAAACGATAGATATGTCGTATATGGCAAAAATCAAATAAACTGTTGCAAAGGATAATAATAATCGTCTAAACTCTTTTATATAATGTAAAGGAGTTTTTCTTATGCCACGCAACAAGAAAGAAGTTGAAGTAATTGATATGGGCGGCGCCAAAACCGTTAAAAAGAAACAATCTGTCATAACATGGACCAAGCGCATATTTGCAATAATAACGGTTGTATGGTTGGCATTGGTTGCGTGGGCACCATTACATGTAAAAAATACATATTCATCCCCAATTAAGAAATCAATCGTTGTATCTATGTTCTTTGACCTGCAAAAGGGTATTGTAAAGCAATACGAAGCGTTATTGGATGGTGTTGCAGATTCTATCAATCTGGAAAAACCGATTGCAGTTGCGATTGATGGTGTAAAAATGGCCGAAGATGCGGTTGATCGGGTCACAGATAAAACCGCCGCGGCCCGCGAAAAAACCGCCCAGGTGTCGGAAAAAACAACCGGTATTAAAAAGTTAACGGGCCTGGCAAACAAATTTGGCGTTAAAACAGACGGTGTTGACAAGGCGGTCGCATCCATTGACCAAGGTGTTGATAAAGCAAATTCAGCCATTGAAAAAGTTGATAACACCGCCAAACTGGTGAACGAAAAATTAGAATCCGTAAAATCAAATCTGACACGCGTTGCCCAGACAGAAATTGATAAAGCGCTGGACAGTGCGATTAAAGCTGCGTTGGACAAACAATCTGGCGGTCTGGGGACAACATTGCTGACGAATTATGGTATTGAACATGTCTATCCATGGCGTCCGTCCAGTTGGGGTGTCGCAACAAAAATCTATAACGATTTATCAAAATCAGATGTTACAACAATAACTGTTATCACAAACACAGTTGATAAGTATTTTGGATATGTTGCATGGGGACTGGTTGTTGCTGCGTGGGCAATCGGTCTGTACATCTGGTTTATGATGTTTAAGCGTGCAAAATCAATATTAAAGCCATTTAATGTCTGCCCGCGTTGTGGTCATACCTATGCGGACAAACGCACTGCGCTGGGCCTGTTAAAGGTTTTTCAGCCATGGACATGGTTTTAAAAAGGGGGCAGATATGGCAGAGCACAAGGTTAGGCTTGTTCAAGATTTTTTTGATAACGCCATACGTGTCAAATTATCTGGCGGGCGTTCCTTTGTTGTAGCAGCGTGTTTACTGGCGTTGGTGTTTAATACATGTGCGACCAATGTGAATACCCGGAAAATCAAAGAGATTAAACGCCAAGAACTGGAACAATTAAAACGACAATATGCATTGGATTCATTAAAATTTGAATATATGAAATCGCAAAACGTGCAAAAAGTCTCGTAAAAATCGGGACTTTTAAATTTTTATAAAAAACACTTGCAATTGAATAAAATATGTGTCATTATTCATCACGCAATGCGAGCGTAGCTCAGTTGGCTAGAGCGCAACCTTGCCAAGGTTGAGGTCGAGGGTTCGAGCCCCTTTGCTCGCACCAAAATTTTAAAAACCGTCCATCAGGGCGGTTTTTTGATTTTGTCGACAAAGGGGCTATGTTAGCGAGGCGAGGGCGCTTTATCTAATTTTTTGATTTTTGTTAGGCATCAATTTTATCAAGCCCTTTTTTATAGCCGCAATATTTTTTTTATTATTTTCACATTTTGTACAAACTGTTTTTGAACAAAAATGACAAAATACGGTTGGAAAATATCTTAAGTGGGCGCGGATACAGTTGTATGACAGTGTGGCAAACTCATGCATATAGTCTCGATAGATTGTGGCGTACTCTGGATATTTTTCCAATTCTAACAACAATGTTCCAAAATACTGTATTAATGCAGAAGAATATCGACGTCGTGATTTGTATATGGGCATGTATGATGTATAGTCTGTCAACGTGCCAGAATGACGATTATAGTAATACACACTGTCGCAAACAGTTGATACCTTTTTTGCATGCAATATTGCCAGTGTGCAGAATAATATATCTTCGTCCAATGGCATATCGACTTCAAAGCTTAATTTGTGTTTGTTCAGGAAATTGCGACGATATACCGCAAAGTTTGCACTTTCGCGATCGTAAGATTGTAAAATTGCAAAGTCTTTATTCGCTAATTTTGTGTCAAAAATCCGATTTTTCTTATACACCAGGGCTGTAATTTCCCCGGTTGATTTTTTTACGCCAATCTTGCCACCCATGGCAATTTCTGCATTATTGTTGCGCGCAGAATCAATCATACGTGTAAAATATTCTGTGTCACCCAGTGGTGCTTCGGGGAAATTGTCGTCTATTGTGCCGCTTTTGTACACCATATTGGCGTGTTCATAATTTTCTTTTTGGTTGTGCAAATAAGGCTCGCACTTTTTTAATGTTACGCCAACCATATCATCGGCATCGACAAAGCTTATATATTCGCCACGGGCCTGGCGCAATCCGCGATTTCTCGCGACAGATACACCCCGGTTTTCCTGGCAAAGTAATTCGATGTTTGGATGTTTTATTGAATATTCCTGAACAATATCTGGGCCATTATCTTTTGAGCCATCGTCAACAACAATTACTTGAAAATCTGGAAATCCATTCTGAGCAATGATACTGTCCAAACACTGGCGAATGTATGGCGCTGTATTATACATAGGTATGATAATCGATAGTATAGGTTTTTTCATAAGAATAAACTTAGTATAAAATAGCAATTTGTCAACTTTAATTGTTTTTTTTGTATATTTTTCTTTACTTTTTACATTGGTTGTATAATAATCTAAGTTAGCTAATAAAACAAAACGGCGTACATAGAAATGAAATTTGCATCTAAACATTTTAATTAATATGGTGCGACCAACAGATTAACAAACTGCGGGCGCACCTTTCTGCGTCCGTTTTTTATTTTTAACCAAAAGACCAGGTAAAATGTCAGAAAACATAACAAACAATGCAATTTCAATAAACAAATTAACCGCGCGTCTGCAAAAGGCAGAAAATATTCGTGCGCCTGGCAGATCATGTGATGGTGTTGGTGTTGACAGATTGGCCAGTATTATTTTTGACCAACCAACACTGCGTGATGTGATTCTGTTTCCAATAATGAAGTGACCAGCCAAAGGGGGGTAATAATGTCTTATATCAGTGCTGAAACAGTTGCCAAAGACATCGCCGCAGAAAATGACAGAAAGAATCTGCTTGCTATTGATAAAGCTTTGGAATCTGGGCGTATAAACGAAGTTGCGGCAGATCATTTGCGATTGCTGTATTCGGACAGTATGCACTGGTTCCGTGAAGTGTTTTATGTTCTGGGCAAATGCTTTGGTGCGCCCAAGGCTGCGGTTATGAAATACGATTATGATTCCGACTCTGCGATTGATGAACCGATGCGCATTTCTGATATTAATCCATTGTCCCCATATATTGTGCAGCATCGTCTGGATGCGGACCCAATGCGCAATCAGTTTTTTACCAGTTCTGCCGGTCACAAGATTGATTTGGCAGTGTCGTCCATCGTTACGGTTATTGTGGCTGCCCAGAAGAAAATTGGGCGTGCACTGGATAAAATGACGGGTAAATACTATGCTAAATACGTGGACGAGGTTGCGTCAACCGTATATCGCGTAATTGCATCGCACGAACGCGAAGCGTCCGCGCGCGCCATTGCGACCAAGATTCGCGATAAATTGAACGAAAAATATATTTCAACACCATCAGAAACGGTATTGTCTATTATTGGTTCTGGACATGAAAATATTGCGGTTGATTTAGTTCGTGCCCTGGACCGGGTTGAAAAACCGCGTATGCGTCTGCAGGATGTCTGGCGTGTAAAGTGTCTGTTTGATTTGATACCTCAGGCGCGCACATTTATTGAACGGATTCAGGCAATGATGCCAGATCGTATTATATCTGTCCGCGACAGTTTCTATAATATGCAAAATCCGCGTAATTATCGTGATGCCAAGATTGTAATAAACATCGGACCGAACCCAGAAACAATTGTCCCGATGGAGATTATCTGTCAGGTTCGTACATTCTTTGAATTTGAACGCCAAACGCACCTGGCGTACGAAGATGCACGCAAGAAAAAGTGTACAAAATCAGATAATATAGAAGCGCGCCTGGCGACCTTTATGGAAAATGGTGTAAAATCATATAACAGTATGATTTGCAACTGTTTGGAAGATTTGTTTGATCGTGTTGGTTGGAATTTGTTGTATTCCCAGGGGGATTCAACCGCAATGTTCGAAGGCTTTCCAAAAGAATGTAAACTGTATTATCCGCAAAAAATCCTGGATAATATAAACGAAAAATTGGATGATGCGATTGAAAACGAATTGTTTTCCATTGATAATGCGCCGATAAAACTGTCGCGTGTGCAACAGGCAAATATATTCCACTTTATGGCGCGTTTTGTCTTGGTTGCTGCAATGCCATATATGCAGCGCGACTGGGCGATGCCACAAACAACCCAGGCAGGCAAGTTGTTTAACTTTGTCATGACCGAGGTTCAGCGTTACTATAAAAAATAAGTTTTTGTTTAAATAACAAAGGGGGATTTTTATTCCCCTTGCTTTCAGTTTAAAAAAATGTAAAAATTATAACCAGGTTCTTGTTTGATTTGTAAGAACCATAACTGCATAAGGAAAGGATAGGATTATGCGTCAAGGAAAAGTAAAATGGTACAATGGTAAGAAGTGTTTTGGCTTTATCAGTCCTGATACTCCAAACGCGGATGGCAACACAGATGATGTATTTGTGCATTCCAGTTCATTAAAAGCCGCCGGCATCAGATTTTTAAATGAAAATGACATTGTCGAATTTGAAGAAGAAGTTCGCAATGGTAAGTTGTCTGCAACAACAATTGCTGTTGTACAACGTGACGAGGAATCCGCACGTCGTTTCCAGGAACGTCGAGCAGAACGTCGTCGTGCAATCGAAGAACGCAAACAGCGCGAAGAAAAATCATCTCGTCGTGGGTTTGCATTCTGGAAAAAATAAGATTTCTTAAAAACGCCCCTGGTGGGGCGTTTTTTGATATTGAAAAACAAAAAATATTATATAAAGTTATATTTAACGAGAACGGAAAAAAGGATGTATTATGTGGACGATTATCGGGATTGTATTAATTACATTATTATATTTTATTGCTGTTTATAATGGGTTGGTTGCACGCAAGAACCAGGTGCGCGAAGCGTGGGCGACTGTTGATACTCAATTGAAACGTCGATATGATTTAATTCCTAATTTGATTGAAACTGTTCGTGGTGCGGCAGCACATGAATCAGAAACATTGGCGGCGGTAACAAATGCACGTAATGCGGCAATGTCGGCCAATGGTCCCATGTCTGCAGATGCGCAAAATAAATTAACACAAACATTAAAATCATTATTTGCTGTTGCTGAAAGTTATCCTGATTTAAAAGCGAATCAGAATTTTCTAGAATTACAACGTGAACTTTCTGATACGGAAAATAAAATTCAGGCCACGCGTCAATTTTATAATACTGTTGTTATGGGATTAAATACTCAAATTGAACAATTCCCATCAAATTTAGTTGCGAAAATGTTCGGTATAACCCAGGAAAAAATGTTTGAAATTGACGAAGCGGAAAAAGTCGCGCCAAAGGTTAAATTTTAATGTCTCAGGATTTTTCATTGCATACGCATACCATTGGCTGCGATGGCAAGAATACCGTTGCAGAAATGGTTGCGCGTGCACACGAGATAGGGATGCAGGCAATTGGAATATCGAACCACTTTATTGTGCATCCTAAAATTCGTGAATCTAATTTTTATCCGCATGCTGTCAAGGGCGGGTACAGTCAGATATACAGCACATCTTTTGATGAAGTTATGTCGCGTTTCGTTCCGATATATGAAGAGCTGGCACGTGTCGCAGCAAACTCACCGATTAAGGTTTTACGCGGATTAGAGGTTGATTTCTTTGCAGATTCAAAATGGCGCCAGGTTTTCGAACGCACAATTACTATTTTGAAACCTGATTATTTGATTGGTGCGTGTCATTTTATCGAATACGATGGTCTGCTGTGTAATGTGCATGATATGGCGCATGCAGATGCAGATACGCGTGATAAAATGATAAAAAAATATTGGCAAAAGATATCTGCCGCTGCGGCATCGGGGTTGTTCACATGGATGGCGCATCTTGATTTGCCACGCAAGGTGGGGGTTGGCGCTGGGGATGAATGGCGTATTATCGAGCGATTTGTCATCGAAGAACTTGCCAAGCATAAAATGCCAATAGAGGTTAATACAGGATTGCAACCTGAACCATACCCCGCATTTCGTATTTTAAAAATGGCGGCTCGGGCGGATTTGCCTGTTTTGATTAGTGATGATGCGCATCGCGCGGAACAAATCGGGCGTTTTTTTGATAGTGCAGAACAGTTATGCAACCGGGCAGGGGTAAAAAATCGTTTGTCTTTACAGAAAATACTTGATTTTTCAAACAAAACACTATAAAATGCCCCACGCTGGGTAACCAGAACTGATTAAACAGTGGTGCTGTTTTGGTCCCATTTGTGATAAGGATTCTGTTCTAAACCACCCGGCACCTAAAAACCAAAATAAAAGGATAAATTATGGCAAGAGCTGGTGCAAAACGCAGCACACGCAAATTAAAAATCGGACGCAGTCTGGGCGTGAACCTGTGGGGACAGGCAAAATCTCCATTTAACAAACGTAAATATAAACCTGGTCAGCATGGCCCAACATCTCGTGGTGGTAATTCTTCGGATTATGCAAAACAGATGCGCGCCAAACAGACATTAAAGGGTTATTATGGCAATGTTGGCGAAAAGAAGTTCCGCAAATACTATCTGGAAGCGGCCAATATGAAGGGCGACACACCAGAAAATTTGATTGGTTTGTTGGAACGTCGTTTGGATGCGGTTGTATATCGTGCAAAGTTGGCACCAACTGTATTCTCTTCACGTCAGTTAATCAGCCATGGTCATATTAATGTTAACGGCAAACGCGTTAAGGTTGCATCATATCAGGTAAAGCCAGGCGATGTTATTACTGTCAGCGAAAAAGCAAAACAGATGCCATTGGTTGTATTGGCTCTGGAATCTGCAGAACGCAATTTTGCGGACTATGTTTCTGTTGACAGCGCAAACTTTACTGCGACATTTGTTCGTGTACCTGCATTTGCAGATGTTCCATATCCAGTTCAAATGTTCCCAGAATTGGTTGTCGAATTCTATTCTCGTTAATAGAAGCAACGATTGTAAGAAAAAAACCGCCGTTTTGGCGGTTTTTTGTAATTATATTTGCTTTTTTTGTTCTTGTAATATAAAATTACAACACTATGGCAAGACAAATTATTAAATCAGGACAGGTTTCAGAAAATCGCAAGGCGCGATTTAATTATTCTATTGAAGATACAATAGAAGCTGGAATTTCCTTAACCGGTGCAGAAATCAAATCTATTCGTTATGGCCTGGTAACCATTGTTGACGGATTTGTGCAACGGCGTGGAGATAACTTGTTTTTGGCTGGTGTTGAAATTCAAAAATTACCCACCGCTGCACGTATTGTAAATTTTGATGAAAGACGCAGTCGTCAACTGTTATTGCACAGGAATCAGATTAATCGTTTGATTGGCAAATTGCAAGAAAAAGGCGCCACAATTGTTCCGTTAAAGTTGTATTTCAATACGCGTGGTAAATTAAAGGTTTTGCTGGGGGTTGGTTATGGTAAAAACAAGGTTGACAAGCGTGAAACAATCAAACAGCGCGAGTGGGATAAAAACAAAGCGCGTATTTTAAAGGGCAGATAAAAAAAACGCCGTTGTCGGCGTTATTTTTGTTATAAGTTTAATAATTTTTCATATAGTTTAACAGTGTTGTGTCCCATTTTCTTTGCTGTATAGCATTCTTTATATCGGGCATACCCCAATATGCTTAACTTTGTTCTTAGTCCCTTGTCCTCAATAATGCGTATCATCTGTCTTGCGTAGTCCTCGGTGTCTAATTCTGCCTTGTCGTTGCTTTTTACAATCAGTGCAGCCTTGCCAAACATTTCTACCAAACCTGTTGCGTCGCTGCTTATAATTGGCATGTCATAAGCCATTGCTTCGATTCCTGCAAAAGAACAAGCTTCTGACATCGATGCAAACAGGGCGCAATCCGCCATTTCATAGTATTTTGCAATGTCTTCTGGTTTTTCCAGTAAACCAATCTTAGTAATTGGCAAATCTTCGATTTCTTTAAATATTTCATTCAATGGGTCGCATCCACCGATAACCATAACCTCTATTTTATACTTTTGTGCGACAGTTTTGATTGCAGGTAAAATACGTTTTAGCCCCTTGTGTGGCGCCCATCCGTTCGAGAATATAAACCTAAACACACCGTCATCAGGTTTGTTTTTCAGATTTTTCTTTGGCGGTTCTATACCATTATAGATTACGCTGGAATTGCGCCGACATTTCACGCCGTCTAAAAATTCTTTTCCATGATCGCACACTAATATAACATGATCCATATTAAAGAATGGATCCGTGTTCGGAAATGAAAACTGACCTGTTACACCATTAGAGCGATGTGGCAAACAATGCAATACCGCAATTGCTTTTGAATAAAATCTGGAACGCAACATATATGCCAATGGTTCAAATCCAATACAATTGCTTTTGAATATTATGTTTTCCATTTGTGAAAAGCGCGCGCCCACAAAAGCAATAACCGCATCGAACAATATATGTCCTGGATAGCCCAGTGGATGATACACTGATATTTCTTCTGCGGATTGTTTAATTTGTATATCCTTGAATTCTGGTGACCAATAGAAAATTATACGCAATACTTTTACATATTCTGGCATTTGTGATGACAAAATGCTTACATATCGTTCTATTCCAGATTGAAAGCGTGCATCACGTCCGTCAATTTCAATAACGTTTATGATTTTTTTCTTTTTCATATTTACACATCCCATTATCAATAAGTTCAGCATATAAAATAGAAAAAGATTTTGCAAGTGTATTATCTACAAAAAAACCACCCTCAGGTGGTCTTGTTATTACATTTCAGGTTTTGAATCTTCGATTGGATTTGGACGCATTCCACGTTTGTTACGTTTCATAAATTTCTTGGCATTACGAAATTCTTCACGATTTATGCATCCATCTTTATTGATATCCATCATTGGTGCCATTTGTAACATTTTTGGACATTTTATTACCAGGCATCCATTTTCAAACTTTGGCTTAAAGATTTTGTCATATTTATTAAAACAGCATGTTTTTGCAGTTGCAAATCCCAGTGCAAAGATAATAAAAAATACAACGATTTTTTTGATAATTTTTCCAAACTTGCAATGATTATGACAATGACATTGATGCTTGCATGGGCATTCCATATTTTGTTGTGTGCATGCACACGCAGGTGCCTTCTTAGGTGTAATAGATTTTATGGCAACTTTCTTTTTTTGTGCTGGTTTTGCAACAGTCTTTTTTACTGTTGTCTTTTTTTGTGTGGTTGTTTTTGCAGGCATTTGTTTTTCCTTTTTCTTCGTTTCCTTGCACCAATTGTATTAAATAAAAAAAATCATGTAAAGAAAAATTTATAAAAAAAAGATGTCCTTTTGGACATCTTTTTTTATCTTTAGTTCAAAGCATCTTTCAAAGCTTTACCTGGTTTAAACTTAGGCTGTGTAGAAGCTGGAATTTTGATTGCTTCGCCTGTTTGTGGGTTGCGACCTGTTGTTGCTTTACGTTTTGCTGTTGCAAACGTTCCAAAACCGACCAAACGAATTTCGCCTTTCTTTTTCAAAACTTTTGTTACTGTGTTGATGAAAGCATCCAAGCAAGCTGCTGCAGTAGCTTTTGTTACATCTACTTCATTTGCGATTGCTTCAATTAATTGTTGTTTGTTCATATGTTTCTCCTTTCATAGAATTTTTTAAGGTGTCCCGCAGTTCCAATGGACTCTCCCTGTACTGCTTAGTCGAATCGTAAAGAAATCCGCGCTTTATGTCAAGACAATTATTAAAAAAAAGCAGATTTTAGCAATTTTAACGCTGTGTTCAGCGAAAAAACGCGGTTTTATCAGCCTTGGTGTATGGATGATGCATGAACAGGAATCGCGCCATTTGATGTACGTTCGCATAAAATCCATTCACCAGGTCGGTTTGTAACACGTACAGTTTGAAACGAGTTAGGGCCATTCATAAACATCACTACAATAACAGTCGCCCAAAATAACATTTTTGTAAATCCCCATGGGGTCTTAAATGCATCGCGTATGAATTTGTCCTTTAACAGATTTTGATATAACGCCCATGCCCACACAGATAACAAAATCAGTACACCAAACGAAAAACCAATAATCAAAGGTCTTTTAAATATAATTAATGCGTCAGATAACGATTTCCATGTAGAGTTTTCTGCAGGACAAACAAACAAAATGTTTGGCAGGGCAGATTCAGAAACTTTTGTTCCAGCGTTTGGTAGTATATTTATGTCAAAAGCAGTCATAAGAACAATAGCTGTTATCATAATAATGACTGCCATCATGGTTGGTTTCATTTTTAATCCCCCTTGTCCTGACATATATTATATCACAAAAAAGTATATGATTGCAATTTATGAAAAATTTATTTAATATTTTATTTGTGTTTAGAAAAAAAGTACGCGTTATTGTGGGGTTGACCACGTATTACAACGAGAACCTGATGATTTCTATGTCGGGGTTGTCGCGCTTGCGTGGTGATTGCGTTTTGATTATCCATAATGATAATCCTGATACAAAAGTTTCATATCAGCAAATTCGGGATATGGGATACAAAGGAAAATTATACATAATTAATTCTGAATACAACACAGGTTTATTAAACAGCAGGCTTAGTATAATTAATTTTGTTAAACAGCATGATATAAGGGCAGACTGGTTTATTTTCGTAGATGACGATGATATATTGTTAAATATTGATATCCCAAATATCACAGAAAAACATTTTGCGGTTATTCAAAATATGTTGGTAATACGTACACGTATAGTCGATGTTTTGCGCGCGATTCAAAATCCTGCAAGTATTTCATGTGATGAAGAAAATGTTTATACTGTGCGCCCGCATATTGGTATGGCAGGAACCTTAATCAGAAAAGATATCTTGTTGCGATTTGCAACAGTATTACATGATGCTTTGCCTGTTATTTCTGATATAGATGAAAGCCTGGGCTTTCGCCCCCCTGTTGATATTGCTATGTGGTCTGCAATGAATATAATTGCGCATGACATAAATCCAGATTCTACGCCGATATACATGGATACAGTTAACTATATTGCAACAGATGTTGATACGGCGCCGGTAAAGTATGGGTTGCCAATTCAGCCAAAGAAAAATCCAAAACAACAAATAATTGCTGCGATTGCCAAATATGATGCCGCGGTGCGTGCTGTTCTGGGCACAGATAATAACAGCGCCGCCCCTGCGGGGCAAAAAACAGAGTCAGAATAAACTTTCAAAAAAAAAACAAATATATGATTGAAACGCGGGGTGAATGTTTATACAATACCCCCCGAAAAATAACACAAGGGATAAAGAAAATGACATACAATGAAATCAGAAAGGCTTTTTTAGAATACTTTAAATCCAAAGGACATCGGATCGTTCCATCGGCGTCATTGATTCCGAATGATCCGACGTTATTGTTTACTGTTGCTGGTATGGTCCCATGGAAGGGAATATTACAGGGAACAGAACCGGCGTTTGCCCCACGCGTTGCAGATGTTCAAAAATGTATTCGTGCTGGTGGTAAACATAATGATTTGGAAGATGTTGGCTTTGATGGTCGTCACCATACTTTTTTTGAAATGATGGGCAATTGGTCTTTTGGTGATTATTTCAAAGAAGGCGCAATTGAAATGTCGTGGGAATTATTGACCAAGGTGTTCAATCTGGATCCAAATCGTATTGTTGTTACAACGCATTACAGCGATGATGAAGCGGCCAAAATATGGAAAAAGGTTGCCGGCAAGGATGCTATATTATTGGGGGATAAAGATAATTGGTGGTCTGCTGGTGATACTGGACCATGTGGGCCATGCACCGAAATGCACTATGATATGGGGGCGGATTTGCCTGGCGGTATGCCGGGCAGTGCAGATGAAGATGGTGGACGTTGGGTCGAAATCTGGAATGATGTATTTATGCAATATGATCGTGATGCCAATGGTAATTTGACACCGTTGCCAAGACAAAATGTTGATACAGGCGCCGGTCTGGAACGTGTTGCTGCGATTTTGCAGGGCAAAACTGACAATTATGACACAGATTTATTTGTGAACCTGAAACGCGCCGTCAGTGATATTACCGGTGTCACAGAAAACCCAGACAATATCGCCAGCTTTAAGGTTATTACGGATCATCTGCGCAGTGTAGGATTTGCGATTGCAGATGGTGTGTTGCCTTCTAATTCAGATCGTGGGTACGTTATTCGACGTATTTTGCGTCGTGCGATGCGCCATGGTCAAATTTTAGGACATCGTGGCGCGCTGTTATCAAAACTGTATCCTGCATTAATTGCAGAAATGGGCGATGCGTATCCAGAACTGGTTCGTGAACAGAAACGGGTAATCGAAATTATTCAAAACGAAGAAAATGCATTTGCGGATATGTTACAAAATGGAATGAAATTGCTGGAAAACGAAATACCAAAGCTGAATAACAATGTGTTGCCAGGTGACGTTGCATTTAAATTATTTGATACATATGGTTTCCCACTGGATTTAACCCAGATGATTCTGCGTGATAAAAATATAGATGTTGATGTCGCAGGATTTGAAAAGTCAATGGCAGAACAGAAAGAACGCAGTCGTGCAAACACTAAGGGGACTCGTATTTTCTGGGAATCACAAACAGAACTGGCACCGACAGATGACAGTGCAAAATATGCACCTGTTGAAATGGAATCGACAGTGTTGTCTATTCTGCGCAATGGGGAATTTGTAAGTGTGGCCAATCCAGGGGACGAAGTCGAAGTCGCATTGGACAAGACCGTGTTCTATGGCACCCAAGGTGGCCAGGTCGGGGACAGTGGCGAACTGAGACAGAAGGACGCCACAGTTATGAACGTGACCGAAGCCGCACGTGTTGATAATGTTGTTATACACAAAGGAACTATTGTTGAAACATTAAAGGTTGGCGATGTTGT
>JAZSDC010000004.1:0-68034 GCA_045530935.1 Candidatus Enterousia sp.
CAGAAATTGATACTTGGTTTGAACGATTGTAATTTTTTTCTTGGGATTTTATAAATATATGTGTATAATTTGGATGAATCCATAGGGATATGGGTTCGGGGTCTTCAAAAGCCCGTAATCAAAGCAGTATGCCAAAACATACTGAATATCCGCATACAAATATTGGGCGCGGATGCGTCTCTTTTTGTGTGTTCCCGACATTCCCACTTCATGTCGGGGTGCCGTCGGCCATATAACAGGGGATATTTCCCCAAAAGCCGACGGGGTCATTTTTGTGTATGATTTTTCTAACACCCCGGCCGCCATATTCTCGTGGCGGTTATTTTTTTGGGTGGGGGCGGGGTTGAGAAAATCTCTTTTTGTTTTATTTGCGTTGTTGTTTTCTTGCGCTGATGTGTGGGCGCTTTTTGTGCTACTGCCGCCTTTGCCGTTGTCGTGTGTTAATGGTGTGCCGATGCAGGGTAATGTGGTTTTGGATGGGGCGGTTTGTGATGCTGCTAGTGAGTATCTCCCACAAACATGTCCGCCTGGCGAATATTGCATCGCAGGGGTTCGATATCCTTGTCCTGCGGGTACATATTCAGATACGGTCGCTGCTTCATCGCCAGATGTGTGTCAGTCGTGTCCAGATGGAACATATTCAACAGGTGGTGCGTATGAGTGTCTTGAATGTGCGGTTGTGCCGTGTGATTCAACAACAGGAAATCCAATTGTGTCAGAGCGGTTGTGTGAAATTGGTGTTGGGGCGATTAAAACCTCAACCGGGTTGTCTTTTTCGTTGTATGCGGAAAAATATACAGAACCATCGTTGGTGGTTGGGTATAATGACGGAAAATGCTATGGCAAGTTAGAAGCCGGCAAGGCCACTGGTACCATCAACTTTAATTATAATGGCGCGGTTTATCATTTGGTTGATTAAAAAAATCCCGCCGTTCGGCGGGTGTTTTTTGTTTGTTCGTTAAAACAGGTATTTGAAGTTTAGTCCGCCCATCCATCCGCTGTGCCCGCCATCGCGACGTCCGATGTTTGCACGAAATGCAATTGGGCCAACCGCTTTCTCTAGTGACAGGCTGTATTCTGTAAAGTCGTGATCGTTTAATGTTTCGTATGCAACTCCGTTTACTGTTATGTCTCCGTCGTTTGCAAAAATCATAACGTGTTTTACATTAATTTCACCAAACCAGTTGTTGCCAATGTGTTTTATTGCGCTGATGCCAGGGGTTAATTCAAACATGTTATATGCGTCGTTTTTAATAACATCGTTGGATGCAGATGTGTAATTTTCTGACTTAATCCATGTGTACCCAAATTGAATGTTTGGTTGCAGTGTAAATGTGTTGTCCATTATTATGTTGTATGTGGTATTAACAAGTCCGCCAACCCAAAAGTTTGTTGTTTCATCTGTTCCAAATGATGTGTCAGTTGAATTATCAATGACGCCACCATTAATTGTTGCAGATACATTTAGTCTTTTATTTTGGAATCTGTTATAGATACCAAAAAATCCGCCTTGTGAATCTGTTTCAAATTGGTCGTTTGCGTTACTGTTGCTGTTCAGATATCCGGTGTAAATTCCCCATGCGGTGTGTGATTTTCCGATTTTTGTTTTTCCGCTGGTCAGGCCGCCCATGTATATGTCGTATTCTGAGTTAATGCGTGTTATTTCGTCAAATTCTGTGTCATTGCCAACGTGTTGCCAGCTTATCCATGCGTTGCTGATTGTTTGGCGTGCGTTAATGTTGTCGCCACCACTGCGACCATCGTCATTGTATTCACCATAAATTGACATTGTGCCGTACATTGGTGCGTGGCCATATGTTGTGGCAGGGTCTTCGAATTGGTGTTTTTTTAATCCTGCTTTTTTAAAAATTGCACGCGACATTGGTCCGTCAAATGATGAAAAAGCAGTCTGTGCGATTGTATGTTGAAACGATGCAATGTTGTGTGCGGATATTGCATTGGTATAAAAGTGTGATGCGTACGCGTTGCTGGCAACCAGGCAAATAATTACAGATTGTGCGATAAGTGATATATGTTTCATGTTTGATGTTCTCTCTTTCAAAATTAGATCTATATAACATATTATAGCATAAATTCCCATATTTAAAAACTATATTTATGGGGCAGGGTGGTTTTTTATTGTTTGTTGGGTATTTTTTGATACAATGGTTATCGTTATGACAGAACGAAATGATGATTTTATAGATAGACCAGTGGTTATGGTTGGCTTGATGGGGGCAGGTAAGACCAGTGTTGGTCGTGCGTTGGCGCGGCGCTTGGGGATACCTTTTGTTGATTCTGATAAAGAGATAGAAGCGGCGGCAGGGTGTAGTGTAGTTGATATTTTTGCAATGTATGGCGAGCAGGAATTTCGACGTGTTGAGCAGCGTGTCATAGAAAGATTGTTGGATACGCCGCCTGCGCTGAAAGTTATTTCAACGGGCGAGGGGGCTTTTATCACGCCTGCGATACGTGAAATGATGCAAGAACGCGCTTTGACGGTTTGGTTGCGTGCGGATTTGGATTTGTTGGTAAAACGCACAAAAAGCCGTGATACGCGTCCGCAATTGCTAAATACGGACAGTCGTAAAATTTTAGAACAGTTGATAAAAGAGCGTTATGATATATATGCGTTAGCGGATATAACTGTTCAGACACGTGATGAGAATTTGCGCAAGACATTGGGTAAGGTTTTGCGTGCAATCGAAGATTATTCTAACCAGCAAGACAAGGAGTAAAAAATGGCAAAAAAGAATAATTTATTTAAGGAATTTAGTACTTTTGTTCAACGTGGGAATGCGATTGATATGGCGGTCGGTATCATTGTTGGTAGTGTTATGACCGGCGTGGTAAATTCTTTGGTAAAAGATGTTATTATGCCGCCGATTGGGTTGCTGATAGGCGGGGTTGATTTTTCACAGTGGTTCTTTGTGTTAAGTAATCCGGCAGGAGGGCATTATGAAACGATTGCTGCAGCTCAGGCAGCGGGTGCGACAACCTTGAATTTGGGTATGTTTTTAAATTCTGTGGTAAGCTTTTTTATCACAATGTTTGCGATATTCTTGTTTGTGCGTACGATGAATAAAATGCGCGATAAAAAACCTGCGAACACACATGCGTGTCCATATTGTAAATCTACTATTAATAATGCAGCGACCAAATGTGCTTTTTGTTGTTCAGATGTTGAACCGGTTGAAACAGGGGTGGTTGTTGAAAGTGATTTGAAAAAAGGTATTAAAACTGTAACTAAGTTGGCAGCTGGTGTTGCAGATGAAGCGTTTGATAAAATTAAAAAAATGAAAAAGATTACAAAACGTTAATAAGAGTTTGTGATAGTTTGGTTTATGTTGGTCGCGTTCTAAAAACGCGACTTTTTTTGAAAAAATAAATTGTGAAATTATCGCAGGGTATAGCAATATGTGAATGGCGTATAATGTATATTATGTATAGTTTACCATGTTGGCACATGTAAACTTATACATAATATCTGGTGTGTTGTTGCTGTTGTTTTACCATTGTTGGTGCATGTAAACATATACATAATATCTGGTAAACTTATGCATAATGTTTTGGTGATGTTGTTGGTGTTGTTTTGCCATGTTGGCGCATGTAAAACTTATACATAATATCTGGTAAACTTATGCATAATATTTTGGTGATGTTGTTGGTGTTGTTTTATCATGTTGGCACATGTAAACATATACATAATATCTGGTGATGTTGTGTAGTTGGATTATGGTGCAGATGAATTGTTTTAGGCGTGTATTTGTATGGTTCGGTCGCTGAAAGTTTTATATTTGTTGTTCTGTTTGTTTTTTGGGTTATTTTCTGATATAATGTATGTTGTTCAGTTTAAATTTATGTTTTTTAATCGTGTTTATCAGTGTTTGTTTATGTGGATTTTTCAAGTTAATGTTTTGTGTTTAAAGTTGCGTATAGTGTTTTGTTATTAGATTTATAAATTTGTTTTTGTGTCTGATGTGTTTGTGGCGATTTTGTGTGGTTGGATTGTTTGGAAATATGGTAAAAAATGTGCAAAAATATGGAAAATGCCCTGCTCTGGTAGTAAAAAAATGAAAAAATGGCGGATTTCTGCGGGTTTGCGGGTGTTTTTTGCGCCAAAAAGGGCGTTTTTTTGCAAAAAAATGCCCCAAAGTGGGGCGATTGTTTGTTGTGATTACCGTTTCTTGGTAAATTGTATGAAATTGGCGCGTTGTGCCAAGTATTGGTCAATTTCCAGTGCGTTCGCGTTTTGTGTTGTTTTAAACATTGGGGCAAACGCTTTGTTGTCTTGCCAGGTTTTTTGCCATTCAGCCAATTCGTATTTTACAAAGAATATTATTTCGTTTGGTGCGACGTGGGCATAGTTGTTGAAAGTGTTCGCACAAGCGGCGGAAATTCTGGCCTGGTCGCAAGGGGTGTCAAAGCCTGCAGCGTTAATGGTTGGAATTTGTTTGTTGTGTATTTGTTGGTTTATATAATCGGTCGCATCATAGATGTCTGGATCGGCAGGACCAAATTCGTATGCATGCCATTGGATGGCCTTTAACGGTGAATCTGTGGGGATTTTTGTGTATTTTTGTTCCAGTGATTGATATTCCAGCCACATTAAATATAGCAATGCCATTGTTTTTTCATTGTTGATTCGGCGTATGTCAATTGGTTGCTGTATGATTTGATTTATCAGATATATCGCAGTTGTGACTTTGTCTGGCCATGCAGATTTTGCAGGGGTTGCCAGGTGTGGTAATTGGTATTTGTCGCACAGACGGCATATGGTGCGTGCCTGTTCGGTTGCGATGTCATAACTGGTCCAATCGGCGGTGTACATTTTTGCGCCGTTTTGGTTTGTGTATGAATCAATTTGTGTGCCGGCGATTGCAGGCTTGTACCGTTTATTTGCGTTTAGTGCGTCATTTGACACAGGGGTTAAATCGCAACGTTCGTTGCAGCCGTCGCATTTTAAAATATTTGTGCGTTTGTTTTGTGAAAATGGCATGACAAAAATCCTTTTTGGGTATATTATATATGTGAAAATATAGTTTAGCAAGTTGATTTTTCTGTGTTTGTGGGGTATTATAAATTCTATGAGATTAGATCAAGCGTTGGTTTTGCAGAATTTTTATCCCAGTCGCGCCAAAGCCGTGGCGGCAATTGATGCGGGGCTGGTAACTGTGAATGGCGTGGTTGCCAAAAAGCCCAGTCAGGCAGTCGCAGAATTTGATGTGATTGCGGGTGGTGCGTTGCCCTATTCCAGTGGTCGTGGCAGTTTAAAGTTGGCACATGCGTTGCAGTTTTTTAAAATTAGCCCACAATCCAAGGTTTGTTTGGATGTTGGTGCCAGTACGGGTGGCTTTACCGAGGTTTTGTTAAATAGCGGCGCGTCGCGTGTTTATGCGGTGGATGTTGGGACAAATCAATTAATTCCAGAGTTGCGTGAAAATCCGCGCGTAGTATCGCTGGAGCAGACGGATATTCGTGCCCTGCCCGTGCAATCGGTGGTGGATTTGATTGTGATTGATGTGTCGTTTGTGTCGCTGACTAATATTATAGAGGCGTTGTGCCCATGGGGGGCGAAAAATATAATTGCGTTGATAAAACCGCAGTTTGAAGTTCCGCGCGATGTTGCCGCAAAGCATAACGGTGTTATAAAATCGGCGGATTGGCACAATTGGGCGATTGGTCAGGTTGTGGAATCTTTTGACAGGTTTGGATTTCGATTGTGTGGAATTACAGAATCGCCGGTCAAGGGTGGCAGTGGAAATACCGAATTCTTGGCGTGTTTTGAATTTGATAAACAAAGTTAATGCGTGCAAATATCGCTATGATTATAGTGGTTTTTTAATTGTCGTGTTTTGTGCGGTTTTTTAAGCGCCTGGTTTCTTTTTTTTGTATTTTGTTACGGTGTCTTTTTGCAATGCGATTAGTATTTTTTTTGGTATCGTGTGCAGCATTATCGATTAGCGCAAAACTGATGGTGCCCATTATGAATAACCAGGTGTTATCGTTCGCCCTGCCCGCTTCAATAGTGTTTTTTGATGTCTTGTAATAAATTGGATTCTTTGTTGCGTATATGTAAAACCTTTTTGTTGTTGGTAATGTTATCAATTTGTGTGTGCTTTGCTGCAATGATTTTTACTTGAAATTAAGTGGTGTCGGCGGTAAAATTCGCCCAGTTATTATGAAACAACAGGATATAGACATGGCAGACGATATTAAAAAAATTCATGAACGCGAAGCAAAGTGGCAGAAAAAATGGCGTGAAGCGCGCGCATTTGTGCCAAAAAATGATGGAGAAAAACCAAAGTATTATAATTTGATTGAATTTCCGTTTCCGTCGGGTTCGGGGTTGCATGTTGGACATATGTTGCCGTATACAGGTATGGATGTTCTGGCGCGTTGGCGTCGTATGCGTGGTTTTGATGTCTTGTTCCCAATTGGGTATGATTCTATGGGGATTTCGTCTGAAAACTATGCGACGAAAATAGGTAAACATCCCAGCGAGAGTGTTGCGGAATTAATCAAGATTTTTGAACGTGATATTGATATTATGGGACTGTCATTTGATCCAGAATCAAAGGTGTCTACATCTGATCCAGAATTTATTAAATGGACACAATGGATGTTTATTCAATTTTTTAAGGCAGGATTGGCGTATAAGTCTGAATTGCCGATGAATTGGTGTCCGTCGTGTAAAACAAATCTGACCAATGAAGAATTGGAAGATGGTTGCTGTGAACGCTGTCATGGACCTGTTGAAAAGAAAATGAAATTGCAGTGGAATTTAGCAATTACTAAGTATGCAGACCGACTGATTGATGATTTGGTACATGTTGACTATCCAGAACGTGTAAAAACCGAGCAGATTAATTGGATTGGGCGTTCGTATGGTGCGGATGTTGATTTTATGGTCGGTGAAGACAAGATGACAGTTTATACAACGCGCGTTGATACAATCTTTGGTGTGACATTCTGTGTAATCGCGCCAGAGCATGCGTTGGTAAAAAAATGGCTGGATGAAGGTAAGATTACAAATGTGGATGCGGTTAATGAATATATTGCTGCAGCACGTGCAAAGTCAGACATTGAACGTACTGATGTGACCAAGGATAAAACAGGTGTTCGTTTGCAGGGTATTATGGCCAAAAACCCATTTAATGGTCGTGAAATCCCGGTCTTTATTTCAGACTATGTCTTGGCTGATTATGGGTTTGGGGCGATTATGGCGGTGCCGGCACATGATGGGCGCGATTGGGACTTTGCCAAGAAGTTTGGTCTGGATATTATCCCGGTTTTGTCAGGGGGCGCGCCTGATAAAGTATGGGAAGGCGATGGTGCGCATATTAATTCGGATTTCTTGGATGGTATGGGAAAAGAAGATGCAATTGCCACCGCGATTAAATATGGTACAGAACATGGATTTGCACGCGGTACAACCAAATATAAGTTAAAAGACTGGGGATTTTCACGTCAGATGTACTGGGGTGAGCCTATTCCGCTGGTGTACTGTGAAAAATGCGGATGGCAGCCGGTTGATGAATCTGAATTGCCATTGATGCAACCTTATATGGCGGATTATAAGCCAACAGATGATGGCGAAGGGCCCCTGGCGCGCGCAACAGATTGGGTTAATACAACCTGTCCAAAGTGTGGCGCAGCGGCAAAACGCGAAACAGATACTATGCCACAGTGGGCGGGGTCTTCGTGGTATTTTATGCGCTATTTGGATTCAAAGAATAATGATGCGTTTTGTTCGCGTGCACAATTGGATAAATGGATGCCTGTTAATCATTATAACGGTGGGATGGAACATACAACGCGTCATTTGCTGTATTCGCGTTTCTGGTATAAGGCGTTGGCTGATTTAGGATATGTTCCAGGGATTGAACCGTATATGAAGCGTACCAGTAATGGTTTGATTATGGCGGCAGATGGTTCCAAGATGTCAAAATCGCGTGGTAATACAGTGCCAAGTTCTGATGTTGTTGCGCGCAGTGGTGCGGATGCGTGTCGTATGGCGATATTGTATCTGGGGCCATGGGAACAAAGTGCAAATTGGTCCGAAGATACATTGCGTGGTGTGGAACGTTTCTTGAAACGGGTTGAGGGGCTGTCAGATAATTTGACCGATGATGCGATGACGGCGGATCAGGAAAGATTGGTACATAAACTGATTGCAGATGCGACAGATCGTCTGGAAAATATGAAATTTAATACAACGATTTCTGCAATGATGGAATATATCAATGCGTTCCCAGGCGGTAAAATGCCACGTGTGGCGTATGAAACATTGTTGCAGGTATTAAATCCATTCGCGCCACATTTGACCGAAGAAATGTGGGAAAAAATTGGGCATAACGAAATGCTGGTGTTCACACCGTGGCCGACATTTGACCCGGCAAAACTGGTTGAAACATCAATGACAATTGTTGTGTCGGTTAATGGCAAGCGCGCGGCAGACTTTACCATGCCTGCTGACAGTGACGAAGACACAATTGTTGCCGCTGCCAAAGATGCCGCAGGCGCGAAATTGGATGGAAAAACAATAATTAAAACGATTGTGGTGCCAAAAAAGTTAGTTAACTTTGTTGTAAAATAAAATCTAATGGCATATCTAAAGCGAATGGGGGAATCTCATGTAGCGTTTGTACACTACGATTCCCCCATTCACTTTATCTATACCATTATCTTTTATTTTATATAATTTGTAGCATATCTGCACTTAAACCCACAACCTTATGTAGCGTCTGTACACTGCGGTTGCGGGTTTAATTGCATCTATACCATTATCTTTTATTTATGAAATTTTTTCGACACGGCGGATGCGGCGTTCAATTGCGTCAAATGGGCTTTCCAGGAATGTTTGGGCGACCAGGAATGCAACCTCTATATCAATATCATCGGCTGCCAGTGCCAGGACATTCGTGTCGTCGTGGAAACGGTCGTCGCGGGCCTGGGATGGTGTGTTGCAGCGCGAAGCACGAATATGGCGATAGCGGTTGGCGGCAATCATTACGCCTGCGCCTGTGCCACAAATAATGATGCCACGCGAATTTTTATCGTCCAGCATTGCATCGGCCAATGTGGCGGCGACATCTGGATAGTCTGCAGATACATTTGGGTCGTCAACCCCAAGATTTACAACATTATAGCCCGCGGCTGATAACATTTCGATTAAGTATAATTTTAACCCTGCCCCACGATGATCGGCGGCAATAAAAACCTTGGAAACTGTTTTATTCATCGTCTTCCCCCTTGCGTTTAGATAGTTTGCATTCCAGACCGGTGTTTCCGGTAATGTTTAGTGTGCGGTATGACAGTGTGCCTGTCATTTGTGCTGCACTGAATATGTTTGCAGTATTTACAATCGCCGGGCCGTCCAACATTCCGTGCAGAAACAGAACAGGTGTGCGAACTTCGCCAACTACACGTCCGCCACGGCCGATTACAACTGTTTCGGCGGTGATTGTGCCGACAACTTCGCCGTGGATTTGGACCGTATGGTCTGTTTTGATGTCGCCGGTTAATTTGCACCCTGCCCCAATAATGGTCGGAGATTGTTTTTCTGATGCGTTTGTAAATGCCAACATTTTATTCTTCCTTTATAAACTTGGTTGGGTCAAATGGTGCACCCTTGTATCTTATTTCATAATGCAGATGTGGTCCGGTTGAACGACCAGATGAGCCTGCCAGCCCAATAACAGTGCCAGGACGTACCCAATCGCCACGAGAAACCAATATCTGTGACAGGTGGGCGTATAATGTCGTAAAGCCCAGTCCATGGTCAATTTCAACGGTTGTGCCATATCCAACGCGTTCGCCAGCTGATACAACGCGACCAGGTGCAACAGTCATTAATTCTGTTCCTATTTTTCCAGCAAAATCAATCCCACGATGTTTTTTGGGTTTCCCAGTAAATGGGTCTTTGCGTGTGCCATAGTTTGATGTTATACGTGATTTTACAGGTTTGCCCAGTGGTAAAATTTCATTCAAACGACGCAAGCCGTTCCAACGTTCTAGACCGTCAGCTAGCTTTTGATATTTTTCATCAAGTTGTGTGTCAAATTCAATTGGTGTAAATGCCGAACCAACCAGTGGATTTGTGTATTTGTTTGCATTGCGCAACAGATATTTCTCGCTAAGTCCCAGTGATATAATAGTGCTGTTTATGCGTTTGATGTTTTGTTGTAATTTTTCTGAACCTTCTTTTGTTAATAAGGTGACCGTATCAACGATTATATTGTCTGCATCAGCGATTTGTGCCATGGATTCAATGATTTGAGTGTTGCGTTTTTTTAATTCGTCATTTTCTGCCCGGGTCAGTTCATATTCAGCAGAAAGTTCAGATAATTTTGTAAATTCTGGCTCAAAGTCTTCATTTTTTAGCATTTCAACAATTCTGGTGCGCAGGAAATCAAGTTCGCCCCATGTTTTAATGCGAGAGTTCATCAGTTTGTCTTTTTCGCCATCGTTTAGTTTTTTAGAATTCAAAACCTTGTCGTCAATAATATTTAAATCTCGAACTAAATCATTATATTTTGCCAGATATGTTTGTAAATCTGACATATGACGTTTGTGAGTTGTTCGAGTCTCTTCAAGCTGTTGTGTGCGTTTTTGTAACAGTGGGCGATGATAGACAAATACATATGTTGACCATGCAGCCCATAAAAATAGTCCAATTTTTCCGCAAAAGCGCGTAAAACGCCAGAAACTGCTTTGATTGTATGTATAAACGTTGCCACGCGGTGTGTCCATTACAGTAAATTCGCGTGGTGGAAAAACACGTGAAATCACGCGCCAAATAGCGCGAAATGGTGATGTAATAAAAGCCCAAAACGATGTAAAGTATCGTGTTATAAAATTTATCATTTCTGGTCCAGTCTAGACAAAAAATCCGTAATAGTCAAGCCGTCGCGTAAAATAGGATCGCAATTCATGGATAAGCCTTGGTGGATGGTGCTGATTCCATGAGAACCCAGTTTCCCGGAAATTAATACCCTTTCTGCAGTGTTTTTTGCGCCAAACAATGGGAAAATGTTTATATCCCCCAGTTTTTTAGACATTTCTGCAATCGTTGTGGCGCATGTCGCGGCATCTGTTATTATACAAAAAATGCCCATGGGACGAACGCGCGCAATGCAACGCGATATCCAACCTGGTAAATCTGCGTTGTGGTGCGCATTATGTTTTGCGGGCGTTCCATTAAAATAAGGCGGGTTTGTTACAACCAAATCAAAAGTTTTGTTTGTTCGCCAGGACATGATATCGGCATGTATTAGTTCGATTTCAGTGTCATTTAATTGTGTGTTTTCTTGACATGCGGATAACATTTCTGGATTTATGTCAATGCCTGTTATTTTAGCGTTTGGTTTGTGGTTGTGCAGGCACAAGGATACGCCACCGGTTCCAATGCCGACATCCAGAATTGTTTGTGCGTGTTGATTTGTGGCAAATGCAGCCAACCAAACAGCATCAGATGTTGGGTTATATGTGCTGCGTTTGATTTTTATTTTGCCACCCAGCAGTGTAAAAATTTCTTGTTTTGTCTTCATAGCCATTTATAATAAATCATAGAAAATAAAAGGCAAGTTTATGTTTGAGGATGTTGTTGTAGTGCAAAGTGCGGTTAGTGCGTTTAATAATGCGGCGCTGTATGGGCCTGCTTTTTTGTGGTGGGGGGTGTTGGCGCTTCCATTATTTGTAATCGCGTTTATGTTTGGGAAAGATTTGTTGGGGCGTATAGGATGGAATGATAATAATTTATTACAGCATGTGTCTGTTTGGACGGCACTGTTGATTTTTGTCTGGTGCTTGTTGTTTTCTGGGAACTATCACGTTTTACGTGATGATGTGTCTGTTTTGCCATTTGTAAACGGGGTCACTGTATTTCTGTCGTCAATGTTTGTAATGTCGCATTGGCGCGACAGAATTTGTAAAATAAAAAAATGGCAGTTATTATTGGCCGTGATGGTGATTTTGCTTGCCAGTGTTGGGATGACAGTTCCTGTTTGGTGGTGGCCCCTGATACCAGTGGTAGCATTATTGATGGGGGGGCTGTTGGGGCGTTATTCGCGTGGAGAAATGCGCCCAATGGCAGGAATTGTCTTAATCGGGTTAGTTGTTGGGTGTGCGATTTTGATGCAACCAGAATTCTATAGATTTGGTCAATTGGGGAATTTGACATATTTGCATTTGGGGATGTTGTTGTTGTGTGGTATCGTTGGTGCGGCTGTTGTGGCATTGGCGAACATTCAACCAGGTGGAAAAATCGGACGTACAGTTTATATAAAATTGAAATGGTTATTGCGCGTGTTTGGGGTCTTGGCTGCGGCGTTGTTTTTGTTAACCGAAGCGGTTCCTGTATTTGTTGGGGCATTGTTGGTGATTTTTGTTTTGTTGGTCTTGTCAATTAGATATTCTGATAAAACATCAGCTGGCTTATTAGATAAAATGTTTGCAGTTTTTTTGATGCTGTTGGGCGTGTTGACAGTAATGCCTGTTATAACGGTACTGGGGATTTTGTATTGGGTAAATACCCCATCTGTTGAATTTTGGCGAAATTTTAGGCGTTTGTTATAATTTGTTATATTTATTGAATACAAAATTGCGTTCGTATAATGTACTATTTGGGTGTTAATTAATTAAAAAAAGTAGGTTTTGTTATGACAATACATCCAACGGCGATTATTCATGAGAGTGCAAAATTGGGCGCAGACTGTAAAATTGGCCCATATTGTATTATTGGGGCAAATGTAGTTTTAGGTGATCGGGTAGAATTGGTTTCTCATGTTGTGTTAGAAGGGAATACAATAATTGGTGATGATTCTATTGTTTATCCGTTTGCAGTTGTCGGCGTTATGAGCCAGGATTTAAAATGGCAAGATGAAAACACAATGACAGGGGTACGTATCGGTAAACGTTGTAAAATTCGTGAATATGTAACGATACATTCTGGAACGCCCGCATCAGATGGCACTGTTATTGGGGATGATTGTCAGATTATGGTGAATGCGCATGTCGCACATGATTGCAAGGTTGGTAACAGTGTGGTTATGTCGAATCTGGTTCAATTGGCAGGTCATGTAGAGGTAGAAGATTTCGCGATTATTAGTGGTGGTGCAATGGTTCTGCAATTTGCGCGTATTGGTCGAAATGCCTTTATCGGGGGGATGTCTGGTGTTGGTAATGATGTGCTGCCGTATGCGATTTATGACGGCTGCCCGCGTGCCGTATATCGTACAATTAACCGTGTTGGTTTGATGCGTCATGGTTTTACAAACGAAGATATGCATGCGATACATGCAGTGTATTCTGCGGTATTTCATGGTGGTGAAGGCACTGTTTCAGAACGTTTGGCCAAGGTGCGCAAGGAAGTAAAAAACAATAAATACGCAATGGATGCTATTGATTTTATAGAAAATCGTTCAAAGCGCGGTATTGGAACGTCTAAAAATGCAGAATAAGAAATTAAAAGTTTTTATAATTGCAGGTGAAGTTTCTGGTGATGTTTTGGGTGGGCGCATAATGTCCGAAATGCCAGATGTTGAATTTGTTGGCATTGGGGGCGAAAATATGCAGGCCCATGGATTGCATTCATTGTTTCCAATGTCTGATTTGGCGGTAATGGGTGCGGTTGAGGTTTTAGCGCATGCGCGTACATTGACGCGTCGTATTCGTGAAACTGTTGATGCGATAATTAATGAAAAACCAGATGTGGTTGTGTCAATTGATGCGCCTGGTTTTGTAAAAAGCGTTATCAAACAAATCCGCAAACGTACAGATGGGTGCAGTCTGATTGAAAACGGGTTAAAGTTTCATCATGTTGTTGCGCCCCAAGTGTGGGCATGGCGTGCGGGGCGCGCAAAGAAATATGCGCGTATGTTTGATAAATTGTATGCTTTTTTTGATTTTGAAGTGCCCTATTTTACGAAATATGGATTGGATACGGTGGCGGTTGGACACCCGATTTCGGATGCGCTGGTTGGAAAGTTTCGGCGCGTAAAAAATCAGAATGAAAAAATTATAACGTTGGTTCCTGGCAGCCGTATGAGCGAGGTTAAGCGTCTGTTGCCATTGATGCGTGATACGGTTGATATGTTGTATCGAAATGGATATATGGGATATAAATTTGTGATACCAACGGTTGAAACCACCGTGGAATATGTTAAGCAACAGGTTGAAAAATGGCCGGTTAAACCGGAATTAATCCCTGCGTCAAAGCGGTATGATATATATTCAAAAACATACATTGCAATTGTGGCCAGTGGTACTGTATCTGCGGAATTAGCAATGTTGCATATTCCAACAATTGTTGTTTATAAAATGAATCCGATAACCGCATGGTTGGTTCGTCAGATTATTCGTGTAAACTGGGTGTCATTAGTTAATATATTGTTGAATCGTTCTGTGTATCCAGAATTCTTGGGGGCAGATGCGACTGTTGATAATGTTGTAAATGCGTTTCAATTGTTAACGATACCATCGAAACGCGAAAAAATGATATCTGACTTGAAAAGTGCAGATGAATTATGGCGACGTCCTGATGGGGCGCCCAGTGCATTGATTGCGGATGGAATAAAAAAATAAAAGCGCAAGTGTTGCGCTTTTATTTTTAAGCTATTGTATTGCTTCTGGTATTACTAGTAAGGCGTCTTTATCCAATTCTTTGGCGTCTTCTTTGGCGTCTATGCTTATTAGCGTTCCGCCGTTGGCATTACTTACGATTGCGTTGTTTACAAGAGGGTGTGATACACGTTTGCCATCATCTTTTATACAATATGTTTGGTTTTCGTCTAATTCGCTCCCATCTGGGCAGCTTAGGCATTGGGCTTTATTTTTTTCAGATTGGGTCGAACCTTTGGGGCAGAATAAACAATACTCGCCAGTTTCAGATAAGGTTTCCCCGTCTTTGCATATGCGACATTCTGGTCCTGGTTTGAAAAATAGTTTTGCGCCGCCTGTGCACATGTAGTATTGACCGTTATAGAAGTCGTACTCATAGTCGTACTCAGCTTTTTTCCGGGGATAGCACATGTCATTATATATTATATCATCTGAACTCGGACAGATTGCGCAGTTCTTTGAATTAAGTGGACAAACACGATTTGTTTTTGTCATGTATTCTCCCGATGCGATACACCAAGAATTTTCAGAAAAATCAGCGGATGTACTTGTTGTTGTGTGGATTGAATTATCACAACTGGCGTCGTTTGCATACGCTTCTTTGGTGGTAACTTCATATGTTTCATCTTCGCTAAGGTATGTTTCAGTTATTGTTTTGATAATTGCTGTAGGTAATGCGGCGACACATTTTGCAGATTTGCCCCATTTGCTGCGGCGGCCACCGTTTTCCCAGCATAAACATGCGCCCCATGATTTGGTATCAACGCTTAGCTCATAATTTTGTGGGCACATATTTTCTTTATCGGCAATTCCATAGAATGGTGCCAGATTTTTGTATGGCGAATTATCATTGCGAAATTGTGATATACATGGCTGGTCCGTTTTGTATGCTTTTGTATTAATGAATTTTGGTTCAACAAAGCGTCCATATACATTCATGCATTGTGTGGACAGTATTGACATAACCTGGTTATAAACTTCGGTTGCGACACCGCTTGGGCGCAGTTCGTATTTCTTTTCGTTGTATCCATAAGAATCATCTTTCAAATCGAATCCACCGAATACTTTTTCGATAAGATTTTCATCCTGGCAGGCGGATATTTTGCTTAGCTGTTTTGCGCATTCGGATACGTATTCGTTTTCAGTGCCCGATTTTTTTAGTGTAAACCAATCCCATGCTTTGCCTTGTTCAAACAGGCCACTGTATGGGTAATAGAAATTTTCATAATTTGTTCCGCCATATCTGTCAAAGCATTGTTTTGCAACGGCACGACATGCTGTTTCCAGGTCTGTATCTTTTATGTTTTCGACATAAGCGGTAATAATGTTGTCATTGAACATGTTGTTACATGATTGGATATAATCACTACAAATTTCTTGGTTCAGCGTAATTTTGTCAGGCTGTAATCCTACGGAATTTGTTGAATTAATACCGGACGCGGCGTTGTTTAATGCACTGGTTGTATCGGCATAGCATGATGATATGTAATGAAAACAGTTTTGTTTGATTTCTGAAACTTTATCCTTTTGTGAATAATATATGGCCAGCATTGCTTTGTCCAGGTATTCAGACCATACGAAATCGGCGTTTTCGACACATTTGTCTAATGCATCTGCGGCAAATTTTTTTACACGGTTTTCGAAATTTGTAACAAATTGACGGTTTACAGGATTTTTTGCCAATTTTTGGTTCGCAGCTTCGACGCCATCGCTGAACACCAGCATTGTTTCCAATTTATAGAAATCTTTGACGCCGGTGATTGGTGCGCCTGTGGTTATATCGATGAATTCGCCGCTGTCCAGGCATTTATGATAGTTTGCGCCACAGACTTCTTCGCTAAGTATTGCGGCTTCGACTTCGTTTATGCATGTTGTTATATCCGAAGAGTTATGTTTTTGACGGTTTTCAACACGCGCCAGATCTAACATAGCGCTGCCTTCGCGGACAGATTTTTTTAGTTTTTGTTGTGTGTTTTCGAATGCCGCCTGGACTGTGTTGCAATCTTGTTCGATTGCCATCAGGTATGCAGTAATTGCGCGTTGCAGTGATGCGTTGTTGCAATCTGCGCGTACTGCATTCCGGCATTGTGGGTACACCGCGTTATACAGACCAATGCCGTTGTATGATGCGATTGCCTGGCCAACGTCGGTCATGCCAAACGCATTGACGGAGTCAAAAGATATATTAACGCTGTTCAGGCTGGAATATTTTCCGCTGACTTCGCTGTTGTCGCCACGGATAGAATTCATGATTGCCTGTAATAATGATTTTGATGCCAGGGTTCCGTCTGTCAGGGCCTGTTCCCCTTCGGTTTCGTTGCGCATTGCCGCCGCCTGGGCCGCGGTCATGCCGACAACTTCTAGATTTTCGGTAAATACAGTTAATTGGTCGTTGGCCTGTTGCAGTGTTTGGCGAAAGTCAATTAAATCATAAACGCGTTCACTGCAAGAACAACGTCGATAATCATCGTTTTTTATCGCGCAAAATTGGTCCATGCACGCAAAATATGTGTTCTTGCATTGTTCGTATTCTGCACCAGTGCGCGTTTCTGACATCGAGGATTGTGTATTTGTGGTGTTACGTGCGACGATGGATGATGTTTTTCGTTGCCCAGATTGTGGGGTTTTGGTGCGATTCGTTGCTGCGCGTGATTTTGTTTCTGAATTTTTTTGTGCGGGTGTATTTGAACGCGAAACAGTCTGCTTGGTTGTGCGTGATACAGATGCGCGTTTTGTGGTTGTGCGTGGCGTCATAACAGATGAATTT
Source organism: Candidatus Enterousia sp. (assembly GCA_045530935.1). Classification (GTDB taxonomy): domain Bacteria; phylum Pseudomonadota; class Alphaproteobacteria; order Rs-D84; family Rs-D84; genus Enterousia. The sequence goes on from JAZSDC010000004.1 coordinate 17,390, forward strand.
TTTTGTGTCTGTTGACGTGTAAGCGTTGTGCCATCACGAACAGCGGCATTGGCAAAGCCAATACACACCAATAGATTTATGGCAAAAATCAGAATTTTCTTCATCTCTGATGAAAAGTTTAGCAAAAATGCACTTTTTAGTGCAAGTGAATAATATGATTTTACGTGGTATGAATTTTTTATTTTTCTTGTTGCAAAAAGTATAAAATTAATATAACATATCAGACGCTTGCGGATATGGCGGAATTGGTAGACGCGCTAGTTTCAGGTACTAGTGGTAGCAATACCTTGGAAGTTCGAGTCTTCTTATCCGCACCATGTTTGTCGGGGTTGTAGCTCAGTTGATAGAGCGCTACGTTCGCATCGTAGAGGTCGTGGGTTTGAGTCCCATCAGCTCCACCAGGTTTTTCAGAAACAAGTCTTCGGGGATATGGCGGAATGGTAGACGCTGAGGACTTAAAATCCTTTGGTCATTGCGACCGTGTGGGTTCAAGTCCCACTATCCCCACCATAATTTCGCCAAATATATTGGCGTCTTTCTGTTTTGGATGTGTAGCTCAGTTGGTTAGAGCGCTTCGTTCACATCGAAGAGGTCGTTGGTTCAAATCCAATCACATCCACCATTGTATATTATTATTTTACTGGTATGCCTGTGGATAATATCAGAACTTTTTCGATCTTGCAGTTGTCGTCTGTTATTGGTGTTGCATTTGTTATTTTTTTGTTGTATCCGCCATCTTCAAACCCAATCATAACAAGATAATATTTCAGATTTTTACAAGCGCTAAAATGTGGCTTGTTTGCAGCTTTTTTCATGGCTTCGTATGTATCGCGTGGTGTGGGGCCTAATGCAAGGTAGGTTGTATTGGAAGAGCCAGATAGTGCCAGTCCGGGGAAGAACAGAGCTTTCTTAGTTGTTGTTTCGGGTAGCCGTAAATCGAGATCAATTGGATCTATGTGTACTGTAGTATGGTCTGATGGTAAGCTATTATCAATTTTCATTCCAGGATTAGTATCGTTTGATGCAGACTTGTTACTATCATTAGTTTCTATTGTAGAAGTGTCTAACCAATATCTGCTCCTGTGGACGTCGGTGAATCCGTCGCTAAAATATTCGGTGCTTTCGCTGCAGAAAGAAAAAAGGATGCTGCCATTGCCATGGGCGTTGCTGATTTCTTGTCCCGAATTATAATTTGCCAAGCTGGCTAGTATGCCGATTGTTGCGTTCAGATGTTCGAATATTTGTCGTGGTTTAAAACGGATAATGTAATTGTCGTATTGTATGTCGTGGTCATTATCGCGTTTGATAAAAAAATCGCCCAATTTTTTTGGACAAATAGTAAGTATTGCATTTGCAATGGGTTTTAACAGGTCGTTTTTGTTTATGCACAGCAGCTGCTGTTGATGTTCTTGTTTGTTATCATATTTAGTTATGTTGTGTTCGGTAAGAACAGCATTTATAGCGGTCTTGAATGTGGGGTCGGTTGATATTTTTTCTAGGCATTCATTAACTGACAGCCCATATGATGCAGTTGAATATCCCAGTGTTACGATTGGAATTAATGCAAGTTTAAAAAAATTTATTATCTTGTTTACTGACATTTTGTTAAATCTAATATTTTTAGTTTTGGTTCTGGTTTCTTGGCAATGTTGATTTGTATCGGTTGATATGCATGGGATTCTTTGTATGGGGTGTATCCCTGGGCCCGGTTCATTCGTTGTTCTTCGATTGAAAAATCTGAATATGTTGTAGGAAAATCTGTAAAAACAACGTCGTGTTCAATTGGATCGCCTGTTTCTTGGCGCAGGGACTTTAATTCCGCGGCGCGTTGGGTCGAATCGGCTGCCCATTCGGGGGTGTGGGTCGGTATAGATACCTGATTTGTTAGCGCTCTGTGTTTGGATGGCGTTGGGGCGGTTGTGCCCTGCCCGCCTGTGGTTATGACGGGGGTTCTATTCTTGGTATATTCGGTGAACAGTACATCAATGTATCCACCACATGCCGTCGCATAATTCCCCGTTGGTATGCGTGATAATTGCAGCATTATCGCAGGACGAATGTCAGATACGGTCGCAGATACGCAATTGTTTAACAGTTTGCATTGGTTCGAAATTAATGCCGTTACAACTTGACGGCATTGTGCCAATGAAATTTCTGGGCCGGTGGCATATACCGGTGTAGGCATGCGCAAATTATACGGTGAATCAGGTGTCCAAAACGGATTCGAAGAATAGTTTTGAACCGTCTGAATATTGCCATATTTAGAGAAAGGTACACTGCCCCATGCGTGCGAATTAATAACGCATGATAATATAAATGTGTTTAGTAAGATTTTGTAAGCGCCCCTCATACCCTGTATATTATAACAAAAAAGCATTTGAATGAAAAGATAAAAAACATATGTTGCGCGGGATTTTTGGGGCGCCCCCGGCAGATGTTTATGTTGACAATTTCTTTTTTTTAGCTATATTTCATGCCATGAATAATGTTGAAAAAAAATCTTTGTCTGGGATTGTATCTTTGCGGGATATGTTGGAATACAGCATGACAAATGATTTTGTTTTTCATGGGTCGCCTGTTAAATTAACCCCAGGAACAGATTTTTTGATTCCGCATTGCGCATTGCGTGAACGGGTTAATCGCGTGTATTTGGCAAATTTCCCCCAGGCATTGCGGTTTGCGTTGGTGCGTGGTTGGGGACGTGATCAGCAATATGGACAGGATTTTTATGTTTTTGCGACTGAAAAATACAGGTTGGTAATTTATTCCGCCAGAGAGGTCGGTGATAATTGGTATGATATGCCGGTTAATAAATCTGCGTATTTGTATGCGGTGGCGCGCCGCGACCTGGGTGGGGATGTCGATTCCACAGGATGTGCGCGGAAAAAATTGCCAATCGTTGCACGTGCAACAATTAATCAGGCAGAATTGGCGAATGCAGGTTTTTCTTTTGCAGGCGAAACAGATTTATCAACCGTACGTTGGTGGGGTGTCAGAAATTCTGATGATGTAATATTGCGTGATGTTTTGCCCCTGTTGCCATGTGTTTCAAAACGTAATCAGCGCTAGTTCCCGGTTGGAAATGTTATCCAGTTTTCTGGGATGATGTTTTGGGTTGAACGTTTGTGCTTGTTAAAATCTGTTATCCATGTTTCGGGCGAAAGTATAATCTTGTTGGGGTTTTGGCATAACCATGCGCCCCACCATGAAAATGAAGAATTCGCAACAATGTGATGTTTGCACATGCTTAACAGGTGCATGTCGTGTGATGCCGTGGGCAATGAACGATTTGATGTTATAAATGTGTGGGGATAATTTATTTTGATGTTTTCCGCAACCCAGCGCAACGAATCAGAAAATATATAGAAGTGTGGGTTCTGTATTTTTGATGCAATATATTCAATCGCAGATAAATAATACTTTGGGGTTAAAACACTTTTGGGAAATTCCAGTAAATAGTCGGTGCGACGTACATGTAATGATACGGAATTAGTGTTCTGGATGTATTGCGCAAATGTTGCATTGTCGCCAATCAGCGGTAATTTAAATGAAAATATTTTTAATAAATCTGCGCGATATTTGTTGAAAATTTGTGGGTCCTGGAAATAGCCATTTAAAAAAGTAAATTGGTCAATGTGCATAAAGTCGCGAAACTGATTCCAGCCATCAGATTCATCAAATATGTAACGTTGGTCGGGGTGTGAAGTTATCTTGTTTTTTATGTTAAAAGTTCTTGTCAATTCGTCTGTTTTTCCATGTAATACCAGGCGCCGATTGTGCAATTTCGCGTATGCATAGCCGGCTGCATATTGAAACATATTGTTACCTAATCCTGCGTGGATGTTGGTGCATATTGGGCGATTAAGTAATAATTTTGTAACGTTGATAGACATAAGGGTAACTGTATACGGTTTTATAGTTTGTGTCAAAAAAAAATCGCCATAATGGCGATTTTGTTAACGTAATCCTTGGGCGCGACAACATGCAGATGCAGCTGATTTCCAGTCGGAATACTGTTTGGCGGGGTTGCGCAAATCGCGCCATGGTTGCCATCCGCTGCAACGTTTTTGACTGCCTTGGCCGGTGCATTTTGCGTATCTGCGCAGATTGCATGTCTGGTTTGAAACACGGCCCGTATCGGTTGTGCATTTTATCACAACATTTTGATTCTTGGCATCGTTTTTGCCGATTTCTTTGGATGATATAACCTGGTATGCGTTGGCGGAAAACATTGTTGCACAGACAAGTGATAATGTAATAAATATTTTTTTCATAAATTTCCCCCTGGTCTTGATGTTGATATTATATTGTACGATAACAGAAAAAACAATAAGAATTAATGTTTATCTCGATATATTGGGTTTGTTGTTTCGGTGTGACATCCGTTTTCGCGCAGTAATTGTACGCGTTTTTCCCAGCCGTCAAGATATATTGCGTATGTCTTTATTTGTCCATTTTGGTCGTATTGCACGTCGCCATTGTTATTTCGTATCGGTTCCCGTGCCAGCCTTTTATAGAATTCTAGTTCATAATCTAGATATTTTTGATGTATGTCATCTGGGTAATTAAGAACCGCTGTGACCACGTTGTTGTCTATTTTGATTGGTTTTTCTGTAAGTTTAAGAAAGCGTCTAAATCGTTTTATGGCGCCGGGGCCACCGTTATAGGTTTGTAAAAATACATTACCGCGTGAATTGTCGGGTAATGTGTTTATGGCATAGTTTGCGTAGTATCTTTCATGTGCAATTTCTTCTACGTCTGCACGGGTCAGGTTTGCTATATCGATGTCTGGATTACTTTCTTGGCGGATTCCGTATTTAGAAGGACTGCCTACGTCATTTGGGTTATAGTCACCTTCGACACGGAACAGTGTTATCAGTGCTTTTTCGAATGCTGGATCTGATTGTTCATACCTGCCAGTGGTGAATATTTTGTTTGGGAAAAAATTGCTGTGCTGTGGTGGTGTACATGTTTTTCCAAATTGGTCATCGCGTTGTGTTGTGGACGCAATTGGTTGTGTTGTTTCAGTATCAGTAATTTCAGTATCAGTAATTGTTTGTGACGTGCCGACAATTGGTTGTGTTGTTTCAGTATCAGTAATTGTTTGTGATGTGCCGGCTGGTTGTGGTGGACATAATTCCGTATCCCGTGGATATTTATTACAATATTGTTCGCGTGATAGATTTTGCAGGTCGTTTTGGCGTTCTGATTCTGCCTGGGCAATGACTGCGTTTGCATATTCTATGTCTTGGATATCAATTTGGACATATGCACTGGTGTTTATAAATGGTTTATAACCATCAGATGCGTTTCGTGCGCGTTCTAAGAAAGTTAAATCAGACTCGGTTTTTGGAAATTGGGTTGGGGACAACAAAGAGTTTGCAGCATGAACATTTGTTAATGTCATGCTACAAAAGATAAAGCTGATAATGATATATCGTTTATTCATTTGTTGTCCACGGTATGTCATTCATAAACAACAAATACAATTCTTGGTGTGGTGTTCCAGGATTTCTTATTATTGGTCGAACGACGTATATATCAACATTGCATGGGCTGTTTGTATGATTTTGGTGTTCTGACAATTCTTCATAAAATTTCGCCGCAAAATCCATTGCTTGCAGATATGCAGCATCGTCGTCAGATTGGTTAACGGAATCACCCATCCACATTAACCACATCCCATGATTTACAACGTTTTCTTGTTCGGGGATGTCGTCAGCAGACAGCAACAGGAATGGTTTAAAGTCTATGCCGTTTGTATAGTCCGAGCTGCTGGTAGAGGTCCAATCGTACATATCGCCCACGAATTTAATTGCGCCATATGCAAGACCTGCGGTTGAGCCTACTTTTCCAATTTGACCGACGTGACGCATTGTTGATTGGAATAAAAATCCCTTGATCTTTCCAGATAATGTTGCGGCACGTCCCAATTTTGAGCCACGACGTATCAGGCGACCGCCTGAGTAGATTGATTTTAGTGCCTTGAATGCACGTGCGCCACGAACAAGTACGTTTCCGCGACGGGCAACGCGTGTTAAGCGTAACGAATTACGATATGCGCTAAGTTCGCGAAATGTTTTGGCTTGTTTTTTGTACTTTCTGACGTCTTTGCCGTATTTGCTGCTGCGTTCCAGCCCTTTCATTGTTTTTTTTGCGTTTGTTAACTGTTCTTTTAGTTGTTTGACACGGTTTAAATCTTTTGCTCTTTTTGCTGTTTTTAGTTCTTTATTTAATTTTGCGGCGCGTCGTGTCACTTTGATGTATGTTTTTACGTGTTTTGTTTGGCGTGCAACGCGCATTGATTTCGACAGACCGTGTAATGCCTTGGCGGCGCGTGCAACTTTTGTTGTAGCGGTTAGCGCAGCCCATCCCCCAAATGTAAAAATGGTTAAGATGACGTCAACCGTGACTTCTAGCCATGTAATCCATTGCAGGTTGGTGTCGCCGGCAACATAATAATCGTTTGGGTCATCTTCGCCTTTCTGGGATTTGTAATCCACGGTTTTTGTTACGGCCCGGTTTATAGAGTAATGATCATATGCGTTTGCGCCCTTGTCGGTACAACCATCGGTGTCTGGGTACAGGCTGTCAATATTGTCTTCTATATATTTTGCAGATACAACATTGTTTTTTCCAGGACCAACAAAGTGGGATAATTTACCTGATTGAACCACTGCAATCCCATACCAAGCAGGAATTGTATTTACCCAAACGCTGTCTGTGTTTTCATCAATCAAAGGATTTGGGTCGTTGGAAGATACGCCGCGTTTGGTTGCCAATAACAATTTTTGGCGTAATACCTTGGGTTGTGTTTCGTAGTATATTGTCAATTCACGTGTATCGTCGGGGAAAGAATATTTGACAGGCGTGAATTTTATTATTTCATTTTCTTCAGCCGAGGTAATTTCAGGGCACTCCAGAATTCGGGTAAGGATTTCTGGGTCTGCAAAAATCAGTTCAACCCATTGGCGCACCGTACTTTCTTCGGACATTTCTGATAATTCGTTTTCGATTGCTTCTGTTTCTGCGATTACATCGTCTATATCGGATTCTGCGTATGCGTCGTTTGATGATGTGTCTTCGTAATATGAACCCGCGTCATTGGAATAATCGACAGATTCGTCAGATACGGATTCTTTTGGTCCCTTTTCTATCAGTGCCTCGGCCAGTATTTTTGATGCACATGGCGTTGTGTCCGCGACGCGCATATTTCGTAAATCTTTATACGTTATAATATTGTCATTGGTTGCAGATGCAAAAGCGCCTGATATTGCACATGTGGTTGCGATTAATGTTAATAATAGTATTTTTTTCATTCGTTTTCTTCTTGTTGTTGTTATTGTTGTTCGTTTAGTTTTCTATTGATATCACTTATAAAACTTTCAAGATTTTCAATGCAATATGCACATGTTGGGGTTATTGTGGTAGAGCAAATTGATTCCCTGATGATTGCCCTGGCAATATCTTCGGGGTTAGTATAACCCTTGTAGGCTGGGATCTCGGTTAATTTTTTGTTCACAAGTGCGTTTCGTTGATCCGTGTGACTTGCGTTGCGATTTTTATCTGTATAGCCTTCAAGTAAAGTATAAAACACACAATAGTTTTTGCGCGCTTGTTCGGCACTAAGTATTTTGCTTTCGACAGAAAGCAGGTATATAGGCAGTGGGTCTGCATTTGCTATAAAGTATATGTCTGCCAGGGTTGTTATGCTTTTTCCTTCGTGTTTATAGAGTGCAATATACCTTTCGAAACGACTGATGCAATTGCTGGTGATCCAATCTTTATGGTTTTGTGTTTTATTGGCACATAGTTGATCTGTTAGTTTCGGGTGACGAGAAACGGGACAGTTTGGTTTATTGTAATAATCTTTGTCCATAATTTGATGTAGGTAGGATTGTCCATTATTATACTCTGGGTTGTATTCTGGAAGAAAATTGTAAAGTTGTCCATCCGCCCAACTAATATCTTGCAATTGGGTGTCCGCGATGTCACGCATAACATTTGGATTGTTGACCGATTCTTGTTCTGGTTCCGGTTCTTGTTGAACGACTGGTTCTTGGTCTTGGTTTTGGTTTTGCCCCTGGTCTTGCCCCTGGTCTTGGTTTTGGCCTTGCCCCTGGTTTGGGGTTGCTGGCGTTTCTGGCGTTTCTGGCGTTTCTGGTATTTCTGGTATTTCTGGTATTTCTAATGTTTCTGATGTTAACCGGTTATCTTGTTCGTTTTGGTTATTGATATTTTGTTGTGATTGTTGTTGTGTGTCGTTTCGCGTATCATTTTGATTGCGATAATTGTTGGTGTTCGAAACGACAGGCGTGTCCTCTTTTTTCTGTGGGAATTCTATTCTGAATTGTTGAAAAGCAACAGTGTTTTTGTATGGTGCGTATCCTTGTTTTTTTATCCCTACCTGGGTCGTAAATGGCAGGTCTGCAAATGTAACCGGAAAGGATGCTTTTGTTAGTTTGTGTGGATATTGGTTGTTTAGTGTTTGTAACTCTTGCAGTTCTTCAGCGCGTTGTTCCATTTCGCGTTCCCAATTTTGGGTGTGTGTGGGAACGGTTGGAATGTGTGGTACAGAATCCTGTTGTGTAACGGGAGTGTTGTGTGCAGGCGATAATGATATTGGATGATAATTTTTGGTGTATTTTATAAATTCAGAATCAATAAATCCAGCACATGCGGTGGCGTAATTTCCATCGGGGATTTTGGACAATTGCAACATTATTGTTGGGCGGATGTCGGATAATGTTGTATAAATGCAGTTGTCCAATTTTGCGCATTCGGCTGCGATTAATGCAGGTATAATTTGTTGGCATTCTGAATCTTCTATTTCGGGGCCAGTGGCATATACCGGTGTAGGCATGCGCAAATTATACGGTGAATCAGGTGTCCAAAACGGATTCGAAGAATAGTTTTGAACAGGCAGAATATTGCCGTACTGGGATAGTGGCGCAATTGCGTGCGCGCCAAAGCATGTCGCATAATATACGAAAAAAACGTAAAGCGAAAATGTTAGCTTGACTCCCATCCCTGTTGTCCCCGATACCTTTTATTGTACCAGAAAGTATAGTCGGATGAAAGATAAAAGTCCACCAAATAAAAAGAATGGTGCGAACGGGATATAGCGCTGGTGTTTGATGCATGCCCACAATGCCCCGCTTAGACAGGCGATAATCAAGGCGATTGATAGACCGTATGTCCCCAGCCATAATCCCCCAACCCCAATCAATTTTATGTCGCCCATACCAATTGCAGGTGGACAGGACCGGTTCGCTTGTTGAAAATGTGCAAATAAAATGCCGATTAATGTTGCAACCGTGTATCCAAATGTCGCACCAATAGTGGCCTGGGGAAATGTAATTGGGTGGTTGAAGTATGAAATCAGAATCAGTCCAACCAATAATAATGGAAATAAATATTTGTCTGGTATTATTCTGTGGGCAAAATCTTCAAGACTGATGCGGATGGACAAGTATGCCGCAATAAGCAGCAGTAAAATAAAAAATGTGTAATAAATCATGTTTTTCCCCCTTGCCTTTCGAATCGTTTATGTGATACACTATCATTATAATGTATAACAAGGGTTTTGTAAAATGAGCAAGGGCTGGGATAATATTGCGTTAAAAAAGTTAAAAGCCTTGACCGGCAAAGGGTTGTCTACATCTGAAATTGGTAAACGTTTGGGGATGTCAAAAAATGCCATTGTTGGCAAGTTGAATCGTCTGGGCTGGAATGCCAAGGCTGGTGGGGCGGCGGCGATAAAAAAACAAGAAAAAAAGATAGATGCAGCAGATGTGGAAAAGTCTGTGAAAAAGGCGCCAGTATCTAAGAAAGTTGCGCCCAAGACAAAAAAAGAGCTTGTCGTAAAGCCAGTGAAAGAGTCTGTGAAAAAAACAACTGTAAAAAAACAGAATGCCAAGGTCGCAGAAAAAGAAAAAAAAGAACCTGTAAAGAAAGCAAGTCCCAAGACTGCAGATAGTAAAACATCTGCAAAAAATTTGGCAATGCATCAGCGTATAATTCAGCATTCGTTGGAAATGGCGAACTTGAAACCGAATCAGTGTCGCTGGCCAATCGGTGACCCAGATTCAGAACATTTTCATTTCTGTGGAGAGACGGTTTTTGTAGGAAAGCCATATTGTTATGAACATTGCAAGCAGGCTTACCAATTTGCGCCACCAAAGAAGAAATAATAATTACCTGGGGATGCGTTATGCAAAATAAGAGAGAGAATATTTTTCAATCATTGCAGCCTGTAGATTATAATATCGCAGGGAATGTTTTTCGCGCATTCTTTGATGGTGAACGCAGACTGATTTTTGTCATAGATTTTACCAGGTCTGATTTAAAACCAAATGTGTTGTTGGTGATTAATCCGGTCCAAGACCGAAAATGGGATGATATTTTAGTTAATGACTATGGTGTGGATCTGGAATTGGTTCGCCCAAAGGAAGATAATAAATATCAAAAACTGGATGTGGAATATGACGGTTTGGCAATCTATGAAAAGTTAATTAATGCATACGAAGCTGATGATGGTGTCGATAGTGCTGCGCAGGATTTGCAAAGATTTTTAAATGATGCAATTGAACGCTCGGCCAGGGACAGATTAATAGCCGCAAACGAGATAGCAGAACGTGCGCGTGATACGGTTGACAAGGCAGACCTTGCAGTTGAAAAGTTGCAAACAAGACAAAAGGAATTGCGCACGAAATTAAATCTGTTACGTCAAAAGGTGGGAAAAGAGCCCGCAAAACAATCTGCGTCGAAGATATTAAGGGTTGAGGCACAAATCGATGCCGTTAGTGAAAAAATATCACGCGCGAAAAAACGAGGGCTTAGTGCAAAACGTCGTTTGGCTGCAGCAGAAGATGACGCAGAAATCGCAGAGTCTGTTTTGGCGCGATTGCAAAATATCAAAGCGAAAATGGCGGATAATGATGCGCCGTTGCAGATTGAAGACCATACGCTAGAGTATGTAAAAATACCACAGGAAGAGCAAAAGTATATTTCAGAACAAAGAGTCGATGATATGGCAGATGGTGAAGTAAAACCCTTGTTTGATACAGATCCAAAGAATTTGGATGACAATATTGCATTTAAGCCTGTTGAGTTTGGACCGGTGGCTGAATTGTCAGAAGAACACCCAGATGAACAGGATAATGATTTAGGAATTGTTGATTTTGAACCTGTGCCGATGGAGGCGCCTGTGTCCAAGGTTGATGAAGAATCTGTCTTTGTGCCAATCGCAGATGTGCCATTAGCATCAGATCATAATGATGTCGATGGATATGGTGAAGAATTAATTGATAATGATGTAAAAACAGAAGAGTTATCTGTGCTGCCAGTACCAGAATATCAAACTAAAACCGAAGAAGTCGAAGTGCCGACGCCAGTGTTGGATACTATTTTGCCGGTGGCAATGGATGAAAAGCCAGAGATTCCAGTGGCTGTTGTTCCATCAGGGGAAAAAGAGTATGTTATTGAAGAGGATGATAATATGTTAGAAGCTGTACCAGAAGTTAAATCAATGTCTGAATTTGTTCCTGCGCCTGTTGTTCAGGCAGAACGCCCTGCTTCGCCAATTGCAAGTGATGCGGTCAGGGGTGATAGTGTTGATGCGGTTGCAAGTGCGGACACAGCAGCAAGAAAGCCGACTTTGGTATATTATGTGTTGTTAATAATATTGATAGTGCTGTCTATCTTTACATTATGGATGTATCAGAAGGCGACAAATGATTCAATGCCTGAATTAGGAATGCCGACACAGGTTGTTGTCGAGCCAGAGCCGATTGTAGAACCAGAACCTGTTGTTGAGCCAGAGCCAGAACCGATTGTAGAACCAGAACCAGAGCCGGAACCAGAACCTGTTGTCGAGTCAGAGCCAGAACCGATTGTAGAACCAGAGCCAGAGCCGGAACCAGAACCAGTGGTAAGAGCGGATATAAAATCTATTGTGCCGTCTGAACCAGAGCCGGAACCAGAACCTGTTAAGACCCAAGAAGAGATAGAGGCGGAAATCTTGGCAAAGAAGCCTGCATATGGTGTTTCTGTGAACGACAAGATGTTTGTTGCAGATTCTGAATATGCAACAGATGCTGAAGATGTGGTTGAAGAGTTCGCTGAAGTAATAGAACCAGAATTGACAATTGAACCGGAACATGTCGTTGAACCAGAGCTGGCGCCTGTTGTAGAGTTAGAAGCGGTTGTAGAAGAACCTGTGGAACGCGGGTCGCAGGTTGTTGCGCCATCGTTTGTTGTTGATGATACAGATATTGTGCGTGTGCAAGATGAAAAACAAATTGTTACAAAACATGATTTTATAAAATCGGAAAATGTTGAAACTTGTGCGGATGGTGCAATGCCTGATATTAATGGATGTTGTGCGGGTGAAGAATATGCGGTGCAAGATGATGGAACGTATGTTTGTTGTATAATTGGAACAGATGAATGTTTTGATCCGTTGATGTAAAAAAAACGCCCGGCTGGGCGTTTTTTTATCTGGATTGATTAATATGTTTGTTTAATTTGTTTTTTAATATTGTTAATCTGGGGGCGGTGTATTCTTCGTATTCTGGGTATAGTTTCGGAAGCCGAGTATAAAATTTATTAAATATTTCGGTGCTGATTATCAGGTCCAGCAGTTGAAAGCCAAATTTATCGCGTGGAAAATGTATCGGGCATGATAATATTCCGTGCTCGTTCTTAGGATGGCCACCGATGCGCAGTGTTCCGCCGGGTTTTAGCGCGATTGTGGCACGGCGGTAAAATTCAGCCGCATGTGAAACGGTTGGTGAATATAGTGGCAGTGAATACATCGCCCAAATTTCATCAAATTCATTTACAAAATTTGTTTCGTTGAAATCGCATTTTATGTTTGTTTTTGCGGTCTGGGGGTTGATTATATATGGGTCTATGTTTGTGACATGGCAATTGATTTTTAGCATGTTAAATGCGTGTTGAATCCTGGAATTGCCACCACCGATTAATAACAGTTTTTTGTTGTTTAGTTGGTGCAGGCTTTGTCGTGGAATTTTATATGTTTTTAGGTATGTTGACAGTCGTCTGCGCGTCATGACGATGTCAGAATTAAAGAACTCTGTTAAAAATTCCTTTTGTGCTGTTTGAATCATTTGGCAGAATGTTGATAGAAATTTTGTGGTATGTCAAGAAAAACGCCCGGTTGGGCGTTTCTTTATCGTGCGACATCGCCGCGCAATTTTTCGTGGTATATGTAATCTTTTAATTTAAATCCATCTTTTGCGTGCCAATTTAGCATGCCGTGCCAATTTTCATCTGGTATTTCAACAGATGGCAGTTTGTATGGTGTGCGCTGAAGTTGCCGGGTAACCTGGGGCAGATGGTTTTGGTATATGTGCGCGTCATGCAGTTCGCCTTTTAATACGCCAGGGGTCAGGTTTGCTTCTTTGGCGTACAGCAGCAGCAACAGTGCATAACTGGCGATATTATATGGAATGCCCAAGAACATATCGCATGACCGCTGGGTCCAGATTAGATTTAATTTGCCGTTGCGCACGATTAATTGGTGCATAACATGGCATGGTGGCAATGCCATTTGTGGAAAATCTACCGGATTCCAGGCGGACACAATAATACGACGGTCGTTTGGATTGTTCTTTAATTTATCTATGGCATTTGCAACCTGGTCTATGCCGGGTTTTTGTGGGTTAAAGTTATCGGTTGGATTGCGTTCTATGCGTCCCAAATCCCACTGGTATTCGCCGCCAAAGTGTCGCCATTGAAATCCATAAATTGGCCCCAGGTCACGTTCATTGTCCATTATAGAATTGCGGACTATTTTTTTGCTCTTGTCGCATGGGGTTATGTTGATGCGTTTTAGTGCATCCATTCGCGTGTTGTATTCTTGTTCAACTTTGACTGGATTTGCCCATTCGTTCCAGATTTTGCATTTTCTATCTTGCAACCATTTTTTGTCGGTTATTCCGTGCAGAAAGAATTCCAGTTCGGTTGCAATGTTTTTTAGTCCCATTTGTTTTGTTGTGACCAGTGGGAAGCCGTCGGCCATGTCATGAACAAATGTTGTGCCATGTCCCAGACCGATGTCAGGAATGCCGGTGCGGTTGTTGCGATATTCGGTACAGTTGCTGTGTATGTTTTTTAATATATCAAGGTATGCCTGCATGATTAATCTCTATAGTATAAGAAAAAGCGCGCATGTTATGCGCGCCATTTATTAACGGACAGATGCTTGTTTAAACAATTCGTCGGATTTGACCTTTTTTTCTTTGGTCTTGACATTTGTTAACATTGCATCCAGGGCCTTGCGTTCAAATAACATACCACGCAACATTGCCAAGGCATTTTGATTCTTGTTATAGAATTCAAATACCTGTTTTGGATCTGGATAGCGTGCTGCTTCGGCCCAGATTGCCTGTTGCAAGTCATCGCGTGTGACTTCTACTTTGTTTTGTGTGCCCCATTCTGCCAAAATCAGACCCAATTTTACGCGACGTTCGGCGTCTTTGCGTTCTGATTTTTCGTCCCATTTGTGGTCGCATTTTTCATCGCCACAGTGTGCGTGATTGCGGTCAAACTCAGATTTTGCCATATTGTATTCTTGTTCAACCAATGTTTCAGGCAGGTCTAATTTTACTTTGTCTGCCAAAACATCCAGCAATTCGTCGCGCATTTCACGTTGTGCAACATCTGCGTATTGTTCGTTCAAGATATTGCGAATATGCTGTTTTAGTGCGTCAACAGTATCCTGACCGACTTGTTTTGCCAGTTCGTCATTCAATTCTGGCAAGATGTGTTTGCGAATTTCATGAATTTCAACTGCAAAGCGTGCATCTTTACCTGCCAAATTTGCAGCATGATATTCGTCAGGGAACTTTACGTTTACATCAAATTTATCGCCAATTTTGTGGCCTATGATTTGATCTTCGAAACCTGGGATAAATGCACCAGAGCCCAAAATCAAGTGATGTTTTTTTGCTTCGCCACCTTCGAAGGCTTCGTCATTTACAAAACCCTTGAAGTCAATAACGGCAACGTCGCCGTCGGCTGCTTTGTACTTTTCGTCTTGCTTTTCTGCAACGCTGCGTGATTTGCGGATGTTTTCCAGTGCAGTTTCAACTTCTTTTTCGTCCAGTTCTGCAATTTTTTTAGTGACAGTGATTTTGCCCAGGTCAATTTCTGGCAATGTTGGCAGAATATCAAATTCCAAAGAGTATTCTGCGTCTTTGCCGATTTCCCAGCCTGCCAGGTCAGCCTTAGGTGCACCGGCCAACCGAATTTTCTTTTCGGCGATATAGTTGTTTAAATCTGCGTTCATTAATTTGTCGATTGCTTCGCCGTATGCAGAAGCGTTATATTTTTGACGCAGAATTGATAAAGGAACTTTACCTTCGCGAAAGCCGGGCATTTTAACTTTTTTGCCGTATTCTAATAAAATTTCGTCGGCTGCAGTCTGCAAATCATTCGCAGAAATCAGGCCATTAACGGAATAATGTAAATCTTTGATTTTTTCTTTTTTAAACATATGTTTTCCCCTGTTAATAGTAGAATTGCCCCGTGATTATACAATGTTTTTATATGAAAGCAATAATAAAAAATCCCACCAAGGTGGGATTTTTTTCTGCGCAGAAACGAATTAACGTTTGCTGAACTGTGTAGAACGACGTGCCTTGCGGTAACCATAGTGTTTACGTTCAACAACACGGCTGTCGCGGGTCAAGAAGCCTGCAGACTTCAATACGGCGCGTAATTCTGGTTCGATTTTTTCCAGGGCTTTGGAAATACCGTGTTTTACGGCGCCTGCCTGACCAGATAAACCACCACCTTCGACGAACGCAACAATGTCATAGGCTGTTTCGCGTTTTGTAATACCGAATGGTTGTGCAATAATCATCTGTAACACAGCGCGACGGAAATATTCCGCAGATGCTTTGCCATTTACAGTGATGTTGCCCTTGCCTGGCATCAAGTATACACGTGCAACAGAATCTTTACGTTTACCTGTTGCGTATGTGGCGTCTGTTAATTTTGGTGCAACAACTTTTTTAGCGGTTGCTTTCTTTGCAGGGGCAGCTTTCTTTGCTGTTGTCTTTGCTGCTGTTTTCTTTGCTTCTGCCATTATTCGCCCCTTTTGTTTTTACGATTCAAGCCTGCGAAATCAATAACTTCTGGTTTCTGGGCTTCGTGTTTATGTTCAGAACCTGCATAAACATGCAGTTTTGTTAAACGTTGATTTGCCAATGCAACAGCTGTGCGGCGGCCCATCATGCGTTTTACAGCGTTGAAAACCAATTTTTCTGGTTTTTCGTTGCGCATCTGACCCAATGTGCGAGATTTTAATGAACCTGTCCACAGTGAGTGCCAGAAGAAACGATCTTTATCAGCCTTGTGACCGGACAAAGCAACCTTGTCCGCATTGATGATGATAACATGGTCACCGCAATCCATGTTTGGTGTCCATGTTGGCTTGTGCTTGCCGCGCAGGATGTTTGCGGTATATGCCGCCAAACGACCCAATGTGCAGTCAGTTGCGTCAATCAGATACCATTTGGCATCTAATTCGCACTTTTTTAACGATTTTGTCGCTGCCATTTTTGTTTTCCTTGGTTTTATTGTTATAGCGCGGATATTATTACGCAAACCCGCAGAAAAGTCAAGAAAAATCATTGCGGTATTATTATACCTTATAAAGAGGATAAAAAACGCCCAAATGGGCGATTTTTTATATTGGTAAAATAATTCTGACTCGCAATCCACCGAATTCGCTGTCTTCCAAGAATATTTGACCGCCATGATTTTCAATTGCAGTTTGTGCAATAGATAATCCTAGGCCTGTTCCGCCGGTATCTGTGCCGCGAGCGTTGTCTAATCGTACAAATGGGCGCAATGCATCTTTTTTTTGTTCTGCGGGGATGCCGGGGCCGTCGTCTTCAATAATCACCTCGATTGTATCGGCGCTGTCGTGTTCGCTAATCTTTATTATCTTGTTTGCATAACGTGCAGCATTTTCGATGATGTTGCTAAAGGCGCGCGCCAATGCCATTGGACGGGCATAAAATTGAGTTGGTACTTCTGGAAAGTCTGTTAATATGCGTTTGTCTGGGGCGGCATCGCGTGCAATGCGGGTCAGCATTGGCGGTAATTCTGTCGTTTGTTCTATTTCTGGGGCTTCGCCACGAGCAAATGCCAGATACCCATTTATCATTTCTGTCATGCGGTCAATATCGCGTATTAAATCGGTGGGCTGGGCTGTTTGTGTTTCTATGCCCAGACGCATACGTGTCAAAGGTGATTTTAAGTCATGACTTACCGCGTTAAGCATATCTGTTCGCGTACGATTGTATCTGTCCAGACGTTCTTTCATTGTTATCATAGATTTTGCGGCTTCTCGTATTTCTTTTGAACCTGTTGGTATAAAACCAGGCGCGTCCAAACCGCGGCCAAATCTGCCTGCGGCGTGCGCGATGCGTCTGATGCTGCGGGTGTGCATGATTATAAATGGTGCGATTAATATAGAAACAATAAGTATTGAACCTAACAGCCAAATTATAAATACTTCGGTACTGGTTGAATAAATTCGGTACAGGGATGTGCCAAATGTTGCAATTTGGTTGTTTTTTGTTGGAATATCAATATATACCAAACGTTTGCCACGATCTGTGTAAATCTGGGCGCGACGTTTAAGGCGCTTTGATAATTCAGAAGCCAATTTACCTGTTTCGCGTGCGTGATTGTCATTATGTCTTGGGCGATTCAGTTTTTCATGAAATGTTATGTTTATGCCGATATCACGTGCCATTTTTTGTACGGTTTCGGTGTCGCCTTCGTCAATGAATTTTGTCATTGTGGTGATTTCGCCTGCCAATGTGCGTGCTAAAGTATCGTGTACGCGTGACCAGTGATTCCCAAAAAATGCATTTGCAATAATTGCCAATGCAATGACCAGGGGTATCAGTATCATTAAAATTGTGCGCCATAAAAAGCTGCGTGGTGTTAATCTCATTTTCTGTTACCGTTTGTTGTTATGTCAGTTTGGGGGTGGACCAGTAATTTATAGCCCTGCCCCCTGATTGTTATAAT
The DNA here is from genome assembly GCA_045530935.1 of Candidatus Enterousia sp. GTDB lineage: Bacteria > Pseudomonadota > Alphaproteobacteria > Rs-D84 > Rs-D84 > Enterousia. The sequence continues at coordinate 35,468 of JAZSDC010000004.1, forward strand.
GTCTAGATTAGATAATACAATATTTAATTTGTTGCGCAAGCGTTTTGCAACCATTGGCGCAGCAGGGACAATATTGCCAATGGGGTGGGTTAAATTTTGTAATAATTTTTTTTCTTCTGTCGATAAAGATAGCAATTGTGGCTGTTGATTATCGGTTGTAGTGAAAAAATTACCTTCTATGAATAAAAGTCCATTTGGCATTGGGGCGATTTCTGTGTAATTGCTTTTGATAATATTGTTTAAACGTAATATTAATTCGCGCATTTGAAATGGTTTTGATAGATAATCGTTGGCACCGCAAGACAAACCGTCAATAGTATTTTCTGGACCGGTCATTGCAGTTAGCATAAGTACAGGTGTTGCGTTGCCGGAATTTCGAATGTCGTTTAGGAATGTTAGTCCATCTTTGCCACCCATCATACGGTCCAGTATAATAGCGTCAACCGATATACGTTGTAAAATTTCATTAGCGTTTTCTGCAGATGCAGCCTGAATGATATTAAAATTATCATTGCGCAACGCCTGTGCCAAGGTGTTGCGCAATATGTTGTCATCATCAATGATTAAAATTGTTCGTTGGTTCATTTTTTTAGTGGTTCAACAGCGTATTCGCCTGGTTGAATTGTGCGTGTGGCATTGTTAAAATCTGAATCCATGCCGTCAAAAGTTGCAGCGCGGAATTGCTGTCCCCTGGTGGCGAATTCTGTTTTAAACAGCGCATATCCTGTGCCACCACCGGTTGTTGGTCCTTGCATCCCCAGTGAATAATATCCGCCGATAATCCCATAGTCCAGGTCAATGTAATCGATGCTTAGGATTAATGATACGCTGCTGATACCATCGCTGGTCATATTGCATGCAAATTCGCGGTTTGATAATAATGCTTCGGAATTGACAGGAACAACAATGTCCATAACTGTTGGTTCGCAAACGCGACTGATACCATTTACCAAGAATTCGTATGTCATGCCAACAGTCGCCCTGGATAGACCAGTTGAAGTGCTGACTTGTGAAATTGTTGCCTTGGGGATTTTAACCATTGCGTTCGCAATGCCACTGCGTACAGGGTATGATATCCCAGATTGCAGGCAATCACGAGAAAATGGGTCTGCTTCACATATATACACGCGTGAGTGCGCGTTCATTATGAACATGTTTGCTAGGCTGTTGAACAGGAAGGATCTGGTTATACGTTCGTTTAAACGTGTGCAGCCAAAATTACGACATATTACCATTGGGCGATTTGCAAACATCACACCAGGGTGTGCGGCAGATTCTGCATCACGCGCTTCAATGATGTTTTGGTCATAATCAATACTGTCGGCGCGTTCCATAAATTCTGTTTCGGGGATGAAATTTGGATCGTCTGGATATGCATAGTATGATTGTACAGGTGTTTGGGTGTATATTGTTTGAAAATCCTGAACAAATTCTGCTTCGTCGCAGTGGGCAGAAAACGCACAAGAAACAATTAATAATGCAGTCAAAGTCTGTTTAATCATGAATAGGCCTTTAGTTCTCTCAGGTGAATCTTAGAACATTTTAGACATTTGTGTAAAGTGAAAATTTTTTTATTGAAATTTGATATATGTTTGTTCTAACGTTCGATTAAGAAATTTTTAAGAAAGGTGGAAGATAATGGTCGATTTAATTATTTCCGGAGAATCAGGTAAATTACATGCTGTTTACCATAAATCTGCACAAGAAGCAGCGCCATTGGCTGTGATTTTGTCTGGAAATCCGCGTCAGAAGTATCATATGAACGATAGGGTTTCATACGCAATGTTTCGTGCGTTTATGGATATTGGTTTTTCCGTTGTGCGTTTCAACTATCGTGGTGTTGGGGATTCCGAAGGGGTTATAGGTACGACTGCGGAAAATATGTTGGATATTGCAACTGTTATCGATTGGATTCAAAACCATAATGAAGATAGTGATAAAATTTGGTTGGCAGGTCATCAATTGGGGGCGTGGTATGTGTTGCAGGCAATGATGCGCAGACCAGAAGTGTCTGGGTTTGCATTGGTTTCGCCTGATTCTACAGTGTCTGATTTTGCATTTTTATCTCCGCGGCCAAATCGTGGATTGTTGTTGCAGGGTGCCCAGGAGGGGGATGACGCGCGTGCGTTTGCAACACATATGACCCAGGTTTTAAAAAAGCAAGCACAAATTGATTTGGAAACAATTCGTGTGCGTGGCGCAGATGCTATGTACAGCCAGCCCGCAGATTTACGCCAGATGTATAATGATTTAAAAGCCTATGTTGGACGTGAAAACGAAGAAGATAAGTTGTTATAATAATGTTAGAAACAGAACGTTTTTTAGATGCGAATATTCCAGATGAAATGGCGGCTACAATTCGTCCGCGCAGTTTATCTGATTTTATTGGGCATGAAAGTTTAAAACAAAATTTGTCAGTGTTTGTTTCGGGTGCGCGTTCGCGTGGTGAGGCAATGGATCATGTCTTGTTGTATGGTCCCCCGGGATTGGGTAAAACGACGTTGGCACATATTGTGGCAAATGAATTGGGAACGAATTTTCGTGCGACGGCGGCGCCGATGTTAACCAAACAGGGGGATTTGGCGGCGATATTGACTGCGCTGGAACCTATGGATGTTTTGTTTATTGATGAAATTCATCGATTGCCGACAGCGATTGAGGAAGTGCTGTATTCTGCGATGGAAGACTTTAAATTAGATATTATGTTGGGTGAAGGTCCCAGTGCAAAAAGCGTACGGATTGATTTGCCACCATTTACATTGGTGGGGGCGACAACGCGTACGGGGCTGCTGTCTAATCCGTTGCGGGATAGATTTGGAATCGATTTGCGTTTGACATTCTATTCGCCCGAAGATTTGGCGCGAATTATTATGCGCAGCGCGAATATCCTGGGGACACCAATTGATGCAGATGGTGCGTTTATGTTGGCGCAATCTGCGCGTGGAACGCCCCGTATCGCAAATAGATTGCTAAAGCGCGCGCGTGATTTTGCATCCGCGTTAGGTAAAAAACAGATTTCTGCAGAAATAATAAAGACAACATTGTTTCAATTGCATATTGATGGATCTGGTTTAGACGAGATTGATCGTGAATATATGAATACAATTATTAAATTTTACGCAGGTGGACCTGTGGGGATAGAAAATTTGGCCGCCGCATTGTCAGAGCCAGTAGATACAATCGAAGATGTAATTGAACCATATTTGATGCAATTGGGGTTTGTGCAACGTACCCCGCGTGGAAGAATTATTACAGATTTGGGGTATCGGCACTTGGGGTTGGATAAGTAGTTTATTATGTATAAAATTCACAAATTTCCATTTACTATTGCCTATGCTGATACAGATGCAGAAGGTATTGTTTATCATGCGCGGTACCTGGAAATTGCGGAACGGGCACGAATGAATTGGTTGCGTGGTCGTGTTGTTGTTGGTGATGATATAGGATTTGTTATTCGTGAATTGAATGTCAGATATATGCAGCCGTTGCGTGCAGCAGATGAATTTTTTGTAGAAACCCAAATGGTAGATATAGGGGCGGCAATTGTAAAAATAGAACAAAAATTCGTGAAAGGTGCGGATATTTGTGCTATAATAAACCTTAAGGTTGCGTATTTGGGGGCTAATATGCGTCCAAAAAGAATCCCTGATGAGTTTATTTCAGGTTTGGTTTAAAAACATAAAAAGGGTAACGGAAATGGATAGTAATTTTTCTTTATTAAGCTTGTTTACAGGTGATTTGATGACGGTGTTTGTGTCGATTGTGTTGTTGGGGTTCAGTATTATGTCATGGACGGTAATTGTTGAAAAAATTCGTTTGTGGCATATACAGAAAAAGACACCTGTGAAAATGAAGCCAAATGAAAATATTGATGTTTTTATTCGCCCTTTTGACAAGAATTTATGGTTCTTGTCTATGGTGGCATATATTTCTCCGTTTATTGGTTTGTTTGGAACTGTTTGGGGTGTTATGGATTCTTTCGCAGCGATTGGTGTTAATCAATCGGTCAGCATTGGTGTTATTGCCCCGGGGTTGGCGGTTGCGCTGGGGACAACAGCGTTGGGCTTGATTGCTGCAATTCCTGCGGCGATTGCGCATCAATACTTTACTAAAAAATCGGATGATTTGTATGAACGCTTAGAATGTGCATGCAAAGAACATAAAAATCAAAAATAATGGTGAATGTGCATGTCCAGATTTAGACGCAGAAATTCAGACGCTTCTATTCAGTTAACACCAATGATTGATGTTATGACGGTGTTGCTGGCAGTGTTTATGGTTACGACACCCTTAATGACAACAGGAATTGATTTAGAATTGCCGCGCGCGGGCGCATCTGCGATGACAGGGAATGATCATGCGATTCAGATTAGTGTTGATTCAAAGGGGCGTTATTATTTGGCAGAAATGGAAATGTCGCGTGAGGAGGTTGTTAAACGTGCAATTGCAATGCGGGGCGAAAATCCAAATTTAACCATAATGATAAGTGGTGATACTCATGCTGATTATGGCGCGGTTATGAGTGTTATGGGAAAATTAAAGGATGTTGGATTTCAAAAAGTGGGGTTGCGTACGCAGCCAGAATAGGATATGGCCAAGTTTAATTTATTTTCATCGGAAAATTTTTTGATTTCTTTGGGGGGACATTTGGTTCTGGTGGCGGTTATGCTGACCTCTTTTGCGGTTGTGTTTAATCGTGCTAAATTGGTCGCGCCAGACAGAATTCAAATTATAGAAATTGATTTAAATGATGTTGTTGTATCCGGAGAAGAAACAAAATTATATAATGTCGGCAATGTTATGGAATCTAAGCCAGATGCAAAAGATGTGTCGCCTGTGGTAAAACCAGATAAAGAAGATAAATCTGCCGAGGTAGAACCAGAAAAAATAGAAAATCCAACCCTGGTTGAAGAGCCTGAACCGAAACCTGTAATTGAGACAGAAAAAAAGAAGGAAGACAAGAAACAGGAAGAGAAAAAAGATTCAAAACCTGTTGAACCTGCCCCTAAAAAACGTAAGGTTGTCCGTGTTAATCGGGAAGTTTTATCTTTGGACAGAACATTGACGGTATCTGTTGTTGATGCGTTGCGTGTTGCAATGACACGTTGTTGGATTGTTGATAGTAAACGGCCTGATATTGCGGATATCCGTGCTGTTGCGCATTTGACAATGCGTAAAAACGGGACTGTTCGTGATGTTTGGTTTGAATCACAGGCGCGTGAAGAAACGGATGCGGCATTCGCTTATGTCCTGGGGACGATACGAGATGCGATAAACCGCTGCCAGCCGTTGCGCATGTTGCCAGAAAAAGAATTTTCAAAGTGGGAAAAAATCCAGTTAACCTTTTATCCAACCCAAGGTAAGGTTATGTGATGTGAGGCCTGCGGGGAGAGAGAAAACCAAAGGCAAAACTATGTATAAAAATTATTGTTCGGAAAATTGGTATCAAGCAACAGATAAGTTTATAAAAAATGCTCAGGGACGCGGGACGTTGCGTTGGTGTGTTGTATCAGGACATGAATATGATATTCCATATATTTTAATTGGCAATGGTGAAAATCGTATTGTGATTAATTCGGGTGTACATGGAATAGAGGGCTATTTCGGCAGCGCTGCGCAGAATATGTTTTTGGACAAAATGGTGGATAAATTACCAACAAAATTATTGGATGAATATACGATTGTTCTGATTCATGTTATTAATGGTTGGGGAATGCAAAATCGTATGCGCGAGGTTTTAGATAAAAAACGTGGTGGTTTGGTGGATTTAAACAGAAATTTTGGGGTTGATTTTACAGATAAAAGTGCCCTGCCCCAAAATCTGAAGTATGAATTTGCGCATGATTTGTTATTGTCAAAGCCAGATAAGATTACCAAGAAAAATGCAATTAAAGAATTTCGCAAAAAACATTTGCATGATGGCGTGTGGAATGCAATAAGCTATGGGCAGTATAAGTATCCGTATGGGCTGTTTTATGGTGGAATGGCGCCGATGATAGAAAATAAAATGGCGTTAAGTATATATGACGATATTATGCAAGGGGCAAAATCATTAACATCAATAGGATTACATACGGGGTTGGGACGCTTTGAAAGGCGGTGTGGGCGTGTTTCTTCGCACTTATTGGTATCGCATCCGTTGTCGCATAGAAATACCAAATACTTTTCAGATATTTTTTCTGATACAGATGTTGTCTCAGACGAGAAGGCAGTAAACGGACCAACATTACTGGGGGATTTGGTAGATTGTTTAGAGGCGCGATATGCGACGCCAGAATTACCAGTGTATACAGCAGATTTTGAAGTTGGTACTGGTGAGTTTCCGATTATGTCACCTATCTATAAAAGAATGGATATGGGGGATGCGCGATATGATTTAATAAATTATGGACAAATTAATTCGCAGACGTTGGTAAATTTAACCGAGAGCTGGTATCCATCGGACGCAAGATGGCGTAATGCAGCGCTGGGGCAAGCGTATGTATTGTTTAAAGAATTATTTGAAACGTTGACAAAAAAAGCACAACGTTAAGTTGTGCTTCCTTGTTTTGTGTATGGGGTATATTTTTTTATTTTTTTCGAGCATTTTTTTCTTGCTTAGAACGCTGTTTTTTTTCTAGGATTTATATTAATGAGAGGATAGATTTATGCTTGGTAAGCATTTTATGCCGAGTTTTTTGCGTTTTTTCGCGTCTTTGTTGGTTGGGACGCTGTTTGTTTACGAATCGTTTGCAGCAACATATCCTGCTGGGGGTAATGTTGATCCATACCTGTATACTCAGAATCCGATGACTTTTGTGGCGGTGTATGATGTCTTGGGGGATACAGATATTCAGTATGATAACGGCGGAATTGGTGATTTAGAGAGTGTTGAGTTAAAGAAAACATGTTCCGTAGATGCGTTGCCATTTGTGTTGCCTGTGTTGACCCAAGAAGGCTATACTTTTAATGGCTGGTCTGTTGATTCTGGATGTGCGGGTTTGGTAGAATGTTCAAATTATATCAGAAGTGTTGAGGTTTGTGGAGATAATATGAAATTCTATGCCAATTGGCGCAGAAATTCATTTAATGTTGTTTATTCTTCAGGAGATGATGTACTTGGCGATGCGCCAGAAGGACCAATTGAATGTGCGTATGGTGCAGATTGCAAAGCCCCAGATAATACATATACAAGGGTTGGGTATCAGTTTAGCGGTTGGGGATGTCAAGCTAGTGTTGGCGAATGTGAAAAAAGCGTGTATGCAGTGGGCGAAGATATCTCGATGGCGACGGATGTTGATGCTGGTGTGATTACACTGACTGCTTTATGGTCCGCATGTGATACAATGACAGATTCTTCATGTGGTTGTTCTGTTGGAGAATATCCACAACAAGGGGTTTGTACGGATTGTGTTCATAGTTGTGAAAATGATGCGGATGGTTTTGTTGTTGGAAATTATAATGTTTGTCAGGGGCAAACAGATGCGTTGTGTGTGCGTATGTGTACAACAGATGATGTAGAAAATTCTGTTGAAGTTGAAGGAACTGTTTCCAAGGGTAACTTTGTTCAACGTGCCAGTTTGTGCGCGGCGACAAAGTGTAAAGCAACACATTATTTGGATAATGGTCAATGTGCCATATGTCCAGAAAACGCCAGTTGTTCAGGGACTGATTCTTGGAAATGTATGAGTGGTTATGAAAAAGATGGAAATGTATGTGTTCCAAAGGATATTACGGTTACATTCGATACAAATGGTGGTTCTGGGGGGACGGATTCTGTATCTATAACATATGGTGAATTGTTGCCAGATATTGATGTGCCTGTACACAATGAAAATTATGTTTTTGATGGTTATTGGGATAATGCGGATGGTGGTGTGCAGTACTATGACGAAAAAGGTGTATTGATTAAAAAAGTTTTGGTAGACAGCGACATGGTATTATACGCGCATTGGGTTGAACGTGGTGTGTGTATGCCGGGTATGTATTATGATGCGGATTCAGGGATTTTCTTGCCATGTCCTGCATCTGTAGATGGTCAGGGGTATTATTGTCCGGGTGGTACAGGTACAGACTGTCCAAAGATTGCATGTCCGTCTGATTATCCGTTGGCTGTTGCGCGTTCAACGGATGAAGGTCAGTGTTATGTAAAATCAACGGCCAAGTGTTATTGTTATAAAAATTCGCAGGAAAATTGTGAAGAACCATATAATGCGAACAGTTGTACATATAAAACAAGTCGTTTTGAAGGTGTTCTTTATAAAGATAATCCTGATACATGTGTTGCTGACCCAGAAGATGATAATATTGTATGCCAACCTAGTGTTGTAACGTGTAATTCTGGTTATTATTTTTCTGGTGATTTAGAATACGGAAAGTGCGTATTGTGTTCTACATTGGCAAATGGTGAATATAGTATATCGAATGCGCTTATCGGTGATTTACCTGATTCAACTGTTGGGGCGTTGGCTTGTTTCTATCGTACGAAGTTAGCGTGCACCCCCCCAGTATGTCCATCAGAGGGTACAGGTACATGTACGTATGATGCATCGTCGTTTAAATCTAATGGTGCGATTATGCGATATGGTACAACAGAACCGGTTGTGTCAAAGGATGTTTCTGATTATATGTGTCCATTAAGTAAGGATACGCCCAATGTTGCACCTGTTTGGAGTTGTGAGGATGGTTATTATAAAAACGAGAATGCAGATATAGATCCAACAGATGGTTCTGCTTCATTGCCGTCAGAGTTGTGTTTGCCACGTGTGTATTCTGTGACACTGAATTCAAATGGCGCGGATGTTGCAGGAACAACAGTGATATACGAAAAGTATAAAACAGGCTGGTTTGAAGATGAAAATGCAACTGTGGCGATAAGCAAGATTGTGAAACCAGAAAAGAAGTACAGTACTTTTGATGGGTATTATACAGTTGCAGTTGCTGGATTGGCAAATGCAAAGCCGGCGATTGACGCAAATGGTGTGATTAATTTGGCGACAGACAGTTTGTCGGACATGACCTTGTATGCATGGTGGAAACCGAATACATATGTTGTTGCATATAATGCGAATGGTGGTGTTGGTGTTATGACCAGTGAAAAACATACCTGTTCAACTAGTTATAACTTGGCGGCAAACACTTTTGAACCGAATGGTAATAAAGAATTTCTGGGGTGGGCATTATCGGCGGATGCATCTGCACCAGATTTTGCAGCAGGTGAATCTGTATCTAATTTAACAGACAAGGATGGTGTCGTTGTGACTTTATATGCCGTATGGGCGGATTGTGCGGTATGTAATCCGGGACATGGTGCAAATTGTCAGTTGTCTGCACCAAAGGGTGTTTGTACATATACGACAGAATGTTTGCCACACTACCAGGATATTCAGAATGCATCAACGCCACAGCCTGTTTGTGTTGCAACAGAATATAATGTAAAATTTGAAACAAATGGCGGTGTGTTTGATGCAACTGCAAATGTGGCAGATAAATGTTCGATTGATGCGACAAAAATACTGTTGCCAACAGCGGATCAGATGCAGCGTGAAGATTATAAGTTTGTTGGTTGGTATAATAATTCTAATTTTATGGGAAATGCGATTACTGAAATAGAACAAGGGGCTTGTGTTTCTGATGTAACGCTGTATGCAAAGTGGCAATTGAATGTTTTGATGTGTCAGGAAGGCTTGTTTTATGATGGCAATGAAATGCAACAATGTCCAAAAGGCAGTTATTGTCCGGGTGAAGATAAGGTAGTTATTGGTACGGTTGGTTGTGCCATTGCGTGTCCTGATGGATATGTTGATGGTGGTTTGGGATATAAGTCAGAGGAACAGTGTCAGATTAATGTACCACAGGGTAAATATTTGGCAACGGCCAAGACAAAGGATATTTTAACGTGTCCTGTTGGGCAATATACGGCAAATGCGCGCTTGGTTTCATACGGTCAGACAAGTGATTGTACAGGGTGTGAGGCTGGGAATTACTGTCAAGATGGAAAGAAGTATTCTTGTTCGGTACAGACCAATGCAGTATTTGTAAAAAGTAATCCCAATAGTGGTTATATTGAAGATTGTTACGCATTGACCGCGGCGGGTAAATATATTGCTAATAATCAGGTAGAGGTCTGTAAGGCGCCTAGCTATTGTCCAGGTAATATAACCGTGCATTATAATTCATTTGGTGGCAGTTTGGCATGTGCGGATCTGTCAAAAGATGTAGAATGGTTCAGTGATATCACAGAAAATTCTGCAAGTACACCAAGTAAGTGCTATGTCATGGTTGAAGAAGGTGCTTATTGGAATGGCAACTCTGCTGTACCGTGTGCGCTGAATACATATAATATGCAGCACAAGGTTTATTATGGTCAGGTTAGCAGTTGTTTGTCGTGTCCGACGGGGTATACATCTGATGTTGGGGCTGAGGAATGTCATTTGTTTACGACGCCAGGTAAATATGTTGCGGTGTCTGGTGGGGGTGAAACAAATTGTATGCCAGGCGATTATTGCAAGGGTGATGTGAAAGTTATGTATAGTGGTACAGGCGGTAATATTTCTTGTAAGACATTAGGACAAGAATACACTTCTGCAGCGAATGCTGGCAGTGAAGATATGTGCTATAAGTCTTGTTCGTTGACGGAACACGCAACCCAGATGGAAGGTTATGACTATTATGGTGCAGGTAAAGATACATGTAAGGCCGTTGCATGCGAGACAGGTTTCTATGTAGTTGATGGAGCGTGTACAATTGTTAAGTATGATATATCATATGAAACAAATGGTGGTACGATTGCTAATGGATTTGATTTGGTAACAGAATGCGAGATTGGCAGTAAAGATATTGTATTGCCAGATGCAAAGAATGTTACACGTGAATTCCATGTCTTTGATGGTTGGTATGATAATCCAGAATTTAATGGGGAAGCGATTAAATCTATACCGGCTGGTGCCTGTGTTGCAAACAAGATGTTGTATGCAAAATGGCTAAAAACTATGGAAGTTACGTATGTTGCAACGGAAATATCCGCACAGTATGCAAATATGCCAAATAAGACGATTTGTATTGAAGGAAAGCCTTGTGCGCTTGCTTCGATGGAAGTGGCTGGTGGTGATAATGCAAATAATTATTCATTTGTTTCATGGGTGTGTACAGATTGCAATCAAGACTATCAGGGACAAGATTTTTATGTTGGCCAGGATATTAGTGAACTGTTTGGTATGGGATTATCACAATTTGTTATGCAACCAAAAATTGCGGTTAGGATTTCATATCAATGTGATAATGGTGCAACAGACGGTCAGAATCCTGCGGTGCTAGAGTTTGAGGAATTTGAGTTGCCATTAAGTACAGCCTGTGTTAAAGAAGGTTATAAGATTATTGGTTGGAAAAAGATTGGAGATGATGCCAGTGTTCATTCTTTGGGAGAAGTTGTTAAGCCTGTGAAACCGACAGTCTTTGTTCCGGCGTGGTTAGAAAGTGGCGTAGTAACCTTGTGGGCACAAAAACGTGTTAATGATGCGCCGTCGACAGAAGTTATAGAATGTGATATTGCGTCAGAAACTATTGAGTTGCCAATACCGAGTGGTGATATTGAATTTGGTGGCTGGTATGATAATCTTGCCTTTACAGGGGAAGCGGTTACTTCGATTCCTGCGGGTACATGCGTTGGAAATAAAAGATTGTACGCAAAAATGACGCCACCTGTTTATTCCTTGGATGATAATGGGGCGCAAACCGCAGGAGTAAGCAAATTGTATTATACCCCATCTGCTGCGATAAATGGTGCACTGGGCTATGTGTTCTTTGATACCGCTGATAATACTTGGTATACGGATTATAAGCAGTCGTTGGCGAAGCTGCCAGTGAAACAGAATTATTCGTTGATTGGCTATAAACAGGAATGTGGTGCGTTTTCGTGTATGGTGATAGATGGGGTTGGAAACATTATAAGCGCCCCGTGTTGTGGTACAACTGTTCCGTTGGTTGCACAGTGGGAGCCAGAGGAATATAATATATCGTATGAGAATGATGGCGGTAAGTTCGTTGGGAATGTAAAAAATCATTGCGATATTGAAACAGCTAAATTTGTGTTACCAACATTGGAAAAATCAGGCTATACATTTGGGGGATGGTACGATAACCCACAGTTTACAGGGAATCCTGTTGTGAATGTTGCAGCGGGTGCATGTTCAAAAGACTTGGCATTTTATGCAAAGTTCACAGATTGTCCAGCGGGTTATATCTGTGATCCATCGGTTGATATGGGACAGCCGAAATCGTGCGATGTATTGACTAATGGGACACATAAGTTTGCGGCGGCCAATTCTGGTGATGTTTCGGATTGTTATTTACTGTGTGAAGCATATGACGTCAGAGGTGGTAAAGCGGTGCCAGTGTCAGAATTTGAATTCTATCCATCACAGTGCACGTTTGAAGGTATTTCAAATACTGGAAATCCTTGTGAAATTAAGGATGGTAAGTGTATAGAAACAAAATGTAATTATAATTATGAAATGGATGATGGGGTTTGTGTACCTTGTGCGCGCGAAAATGCTATATCGTATAAACAAGGTGATAATAACTGTGTCATAGAATCGTGTCAGACAGGATTCCATCCAAATGGCCAGATGTGCGAAAAGGATGTGATTGCATGTGAAGCACCAAATGCTGTTGCTGCGACACAAAAATGGGATCATAGTAAAAATGCGTTTGCAGAATGTGTTGTGACGGAATGTGCGGATGGATTCCATGTAGAGGTTAATACATGTCAAGCAGATGAACAGACATGTGATGTCGAAAATGGTATTGGTGTACGTGTTTGGAATCATAAGGCACATGCATGGGGTGAATGTGTGGCAACAAAGTGTGACCCGGGATACACAAATGACCGCAGTCAAACGAATGAACTGTGGAAGCAGTGTGGTCGTTGCAATAACATGTACAGCGCAAATGGTGATTTAGCGGCCAGTACATATGTTAATGGTTGTGAAATTGCAAGCTGTATGTATGAAGGAGAGTTGTATACATTGGATAATAATGAATGCTTGTTAATATGTGATAATTATTCTGATGAAACAGGTTCCAGAAGATGGGTTGCCAGCAGTGGTCGTTGTGAACACAAATGTGCGCCGGGATATATGGAATGGTGATGTGTAAGATAAAGAGAGAAAAAAACTGTCCAAATAAGATTGGACAGTTTTTTTGTTCTAATCGTTTAATTTAATATGTAATCAGGATCTGATTTAGCAACCCCGGCATATACACCGCGATATCCATTTATGTATGATATTTCGAACAGTTGTTCTGTATCAAATTTCATCATTGCCTGGAATACAGCTTGTTCTGTAGAAACCAGGTTGTGGCGCAGTAAAATTTTTCTGGTTCTTTCAAAGCTGTTATAGAATTTATGAACAATATCTGTTTCCATTAGCATGCTGCATGCTGGAACGTCATAGTCCGCATTTATCATGGCGATATCTTTTATGTTTTGGCGCACTAAAGATTCACGTGTTGCATTTTGTATTTTAGGACAGAATTGTTTATATATATCGTATATGAATCTGGGTACAAAATTTGGTCGCGTTTTGCCCATTGTTATCGATGTTGTTATGCGTACCCTGCCCTGTGGTTTGGCGGCAATGGTTCCGTTCCAATTGTCCCAAAATGATTTATACATTGGGTGAAATGAACCTGCGTCAATCCACATAAAATATTTTGTTTTAAATTTGTTTTCGGACGCTGCCCATTCCATAACAGATGGTTTTGCGTTGATAACCATCATATAATCAATCCATTGTTCTGGGGTTTTATGATGTAATAAGTACCCGCGATATTTGCGCATGTTATGCAATGTACTTAACCATAATTGTCGTTCGGGTATGTGTGGTAATTCCGAAAAATTTATTATTCGCATGTGAACGTATTTGCTTAACTTGTTTGCCTTGATATATTCTGCAGTTTGATAATCACACCACAAGGCAACACGTCCAAATGTTTCAATTAATTTTTTTAATGATGGCAAATAGAATTGTTCAAATTTCCGTTCCATATGTTTCAATTTGTCCAAGTCTTTCTGTGGAATTTGAAACAGCATAGTGCAAAAAGTGATGTCTTTTCGTTTTTTGTCATATGTTATATTCATATTGCCCCCTTAATACAAGGGAATTTTAATCTAAATATAGGAATTAAATCAAGTTTATTTCTTACATCCCATCTGTTTGGCAGATGTTAATGCGTGACGTAATGCTTGTTCGGCAATTTGTCGGATTTTTGGCGCAAATGTGCGCATGTTCATGGTATCTGCAACAGTGTTGCCAAAAAGTCGTGCAATATACTCTATTTGAGTTGGTGCAATTACGTAAATTTCACTGGTTATATTTGATGGATTTAACTGTTGGGTTGGTTCTTGCATAGTTATTAATTCCCCTTTTCACACCTATTTTAACATATTTTTTTTATTTTGCACTTGTTTAATTTATTAAAAGTTATTATATCATAAAGTATCTTGACCACAAGCTGCAAAATTGCTATATATTGCGTGATAAAATAAGGAAGAAGTATGATTAAAAATGTAATTGGTAAAATATTAGGATCTGCAAATGACAGATTGGTAAAGAGTTATGATAAAACGGTATCATTGATTAATGATTTAGAGCCTAAATATCATGCGATGACAGATGAAGAATTGCGCGCACAGACAGATGTGCTGCGTCAGCGTTTGGCAAATGGGGCGCGTGAAAAAGATATTTTGCCAGATGCGTTTGCCTTGGTGCGCGAAGCGTCTGTGCGTACTATTGGTTTGCGGCATTTTAATGTCCAGATGATTGGTGGTATGGTCTTGACAAATGGGCAGATTGCAGAAATGAAAACAGGTGAAGGTAAAACGCTGGTCGCAACGTTGGCAATGTATTTAAAGGCATTGTATGGCAAAGGTGCCCACCTGATTACAGTTAATGATTATTTGGCGTCACGTGACGCAAACTGGATGGGAAATATATATCGTTTCCTGGGGTTAAGTGTTGGTATTATTCAGCATGATATGACGGACGAAGAAAGGCGTAATGCGTATGCATGTGATATTACATATGTTACGAATTCTGAGTTGGGGTTTGATTATTTGCGTGATAATATGAAATTTTCAAAGAAACAACAAGTTTTACGTCCGTTCTTTTATGCAATTGTTGACGAAGTTGACAGTATTTTGATTGATGAAGCGCGTACGCCATTGATTATTTCTGGGCCTGCAGAAGATACAAGTGAACTGTATGCCAAGGTTGATGCGGTTGTTGCCCAGTTCACAGATGCAGATTTTAAAAAGGATGAAAAAGATCGTCACGTTACATTGACTGAGGCGGGTGTTGATACTGCAACACGTTTGCTGAAAGAAGCTGATTTGTTAATTGGTGATAATTTGTATGCGTCTGAAAATGCAGCATTGGTAATGCATATCCAGCAGGCGTTGTTGGCGCATCATTTATATCAACTGAATGTAAATTATGTTGTTAAGGGCGGGGAAATCTTAATCGTTGATGAATTTACTGGGCGTGTTATGACAGGTCGTCGTTTCGGCAAGGGGTTACATCAAGCGATTGAGGCCAAAGAACATGTAGAAGTTCAGCCCGAAAATCAAACTGTTTCCAGCATTTCGTATCAGAATTTGTTCAGATTGTATCCGACATTATCAGGTATGACGGGTACTGCAATGACAGAGGCTGCAGAATTTGAAGAAATTTATAGTTTGCGCGTGGTTTCAATACCAACAAACCGCCCCGTGGCGCGTATAGATCATCATGATGAGATTTATCGTAACAAAGAAGAAAAGTATGAGGCTATTTTAAAGCAAATATCGGATTGTGTTTCACGTAAACAGCCGGTGTTGGTCGGTACTGTTTCAATTGAAAAATCAGAAGAATTAGCTGAAATTGTACGCGCAAAGCTTGGGATAAAGCCTGCGGTGCTGAATGCCAAACACCATCAATCTGAAGCAAAGATTGTTGCACAGGCTGGTGCGCCTGGAGCGGTTACAATCGCAACAAATATGGCGGGACGCGGTACAGATATTAAATTGGGTGGGAATGCAGAAGAACTGATTGCGGAATTGGATGCGTCTGCCCCAGATTTTGAAGAAAAGAAAAAAGAAATATATGACACGATAGAAGCAAATAAAAAGCTAGTTCTGGATGTTGGGGGATTGTATGTAATTGGTACAGAACGTCATGAGTCGCGTCGTATTGATAATCAGTTGCGTGGTCGTTCAGGGCGTCAAGGCGATCCGGGGGATTCTAAGTTCTTTTTGTCATTAGATGATGATTTGATGCGTATATTTGGCGCGTCTAGACTGCAGGGTATGTTGACAACATTGGGACTAAAGCCTGGGGAAGCAATTACGCATCCATGGATTACAAAAGCACTGGAAAAAGCACAAAAGCGCGTTGAAGCACGATATTTTGAAGCGCGTAAAGAATTGCTGAAATATGATGATGTTGCCAATGAACAGCGTTCAGTTATATACAAACAGCGTGATGATTTGATGAGTGCGGATGATTTATCAGATTTGATGCATGAAATGATGGGGGATGTGGTAGAGATTATCTGTGAAAATAATATACCTGAAAAAGTAACGCCTGCAGATTGGAATTTAGATGGTATTAGAAATTCTATGTTGCGCATGTTTGCGTTGGATATTACAGATATAGATCGTTGGAAAACAGATGAAGGCATAACAGAACGCAAGGCTTATGATGTTTTGTTAAATCTGGCACAGCAACGTTACAATCAGCAAATGCATAGATATGGACCAGAATTAATGCATATTGCATCGCGTCAAATGATGTTGGGTGCATTGGATACGGTTTGGAAAAAGCATTTGCAACAAATGGATTATCTGCAAAGTGCAATTGGATTGCGTGGATATGCCCAGAAAAATCCACTGTATGAATATAAGCGTGAAGCCTTGGATTTGTTTAAAAATACGGTTATGAACTTTAAAATCTTTTCCGTGTCTTCAATTTGTCGTATGGAATTGACCAGAGAACAGGTTGATGCAACCGAAGCAGAAAGAACAAAGCATGATCAGGCCTTGAATCAGGCAACGGCAGAGGCGCGCCGTAATGAAGCTTGTCCATGTGGTTCTGGATTAAAGTTTAAACATTGTTGTGGTAAATTGCACTAAATTTATAGTGCAATTTACAGTGTATTTATATTGGTTGTAGTGTTGTTTATGCTAAAGGGAAAGGGGATATGCAACAGTTTGTTCATTTACGCACTCATTCGCGTTTTTCTGTTGGGGCCAGTACATTAACTGTAAAGGGGATTCCAGGACTGTGTCAGGGGGCTGGGATGACGGCATGTGCGCTGACAGATACTAATTTAATGTCGGGGTGTGCGGAATTTTCAGATGTTATGCCCAAGAATAAACTGCAACCAATTATAGGTGTTGAAATTACATTAAATCATCATAATGCTGATCCTAAGATTTTAAGAGCGGGAACATTAAGTAAGATTGTGTTGTTGGCGCAAAATCATCAGGGATATTTAAATCTGTGTGATTTGAACCGGGTGATGTATATGCGTACAGAAAATCATCATTTGGGACCGTACATTTCGTTTGATGAATTGGCAGAATTTAGCGATGGGGTGATTTGTTTATCGGGTGCTCATTTAGGGCCGGTTGGGATGGCTTTGCTAAATTCTCAGGATGATCAGGCACAAATTTATGCAAAACGTTTGTTGGAAATTTTTGGTAATCGTTTCTATATTGAAATTCAACGTCATGGTCTGGAAGACGAGATTAAAACAGAACCTGGATTCCTGAAGATTGCACAGGAATTAAATATTCCAATTGTTGCAACAAATGATGTTTGCTTTGCATCAGACAAAGATTACGAGCCTGCAGATGCGTTAAGTTGTGTGCTGGGGCAGACCAAGGTAATTGATCCAGAAAGACCGCGTAAATCGTCAGAACAATATTTTAAGTCATATGAAGAAATGGCAGAAATTTTTTCTGATTTACCAGAGGCAATAGAAAACACAGTTGTTATTGCGCAACGTTGTGGGTTTATGGTTAATGTGCATGAAAAGCCTTTGTTGCCAAGATTTGGTGATGATTTAGAAACAGAATGTCAAATGTTGCGTGATAATACAATGAATGGATTAAAGCGCAGATTGGAACAGCATGGTATCACAGATACCGCACCATATTATGAACAGGCTGAATTTGAATTGGGGGTCATTATCGGTATGGGATTCCCAGGTTATTTCTTGATTGTTGCAGACTATATTGATTGGTGCAGAAACAATGATGTTTTGACCGGCCCAGGGCGTGGTTCGGGCGCTGGATCTATTGTTGCGTGGGCGTTGGGAATTACAAATGTTGATCCGTTGAAGTATGGCTTGTTGTTTGAACGTTTCTTGAATCCAGATCGTATATCAATGCCTGATTTTGACGTTGATTTTGAACCAACAGGGATTGAGCGCGTTTTATCGTACGTTTGTGATAAGTATGGACATGATTCTGTGTGTCGTATTATTACGTTTGGTTCGTTGCAGGCACGTGGGGCAATTCGCGATATTGGGCGTGTGTATGGGATGCCATATTCTAAATCAGATAGATTATCAAAATTAATTCCCCAAGATGCAAAAACATTAAAAGATGCGGTTGGAATGTCAACCGAAATTCAAGATATTTTGAATAATGATGAAGATTTGAACAAGGTGGTTATGGTCGCAGAGGAGCTGGAAGGGTCATTGCGTAACTTGGGGCAGCATGCGTGTGGGGTCGTTATTGGTGACAGACCTACAACAAAAATTGCACCGGTATATCGTGATCCTGCTAACCCATTGCCGTCATGTCAATTTGATGGCAAATACTTGGAAAAATCTGGATTGATTAAGTTTGACTTTTTGGGGTTGGAAACGTTGGTCGTGTTGAAATATGCAACGCGTTTAATTCAACAAACGCGCGGCGTTAATATTGATTTAGATCAGATACCAACAGATGACCCAAAGACGATGCATTTGTGGCAACAGGGTTTAACAGAAGGTGTGTTTCAATTTGATGCTCCTTTTGTTCAGCAAACTTTGCGCAAGATGCATCCGACAAATTTCTTGGAAATATCGGCGTTGAATGCATTAAATCGTCCGGGGCCAATCGCGTTTATCCCGCAGTTTATTGCTCGTATGCATGGTGAAGAAAAAATTGAATATGTGCATCCGCGTGCTGAACCTATTTTAAAGGAATCGTATGGTATTATTGTGTACCAAGAACAGGTTATGCAGCTGACGCGTGTGTTGGCAGGATTTACACGTGGACAATCTGATAACGTGCGTAAAGCGATGGGGAAAAAGATTATCGCAATGTTGGATGAACTGGAAGGTAAATTCTATGAGGGGTGCGAAAAGGAGGGAACGCTGGATCGTGCCACTGCCAAGGATTTATGGGAAAAGTTCAAAGATTTTGCAAAATATGCATTTAATAAATCTCATGCGATTGCGTATTCTATTGTTGCAAACCAGTGCGCATATCTTAAGGCAAACTTTACGCCAGAGTTTTTGGCGGCTTCTATGTCCAGTAATCTAAACGATACGGATCAATTGGCAATATTCGTTGATGATGCGAAAACTAATTTTGGAATACAGATTGTTGCGCCGGATATCAATCAAAGTGAATCATTGTTTATGGTTCGTGATGGGAAAATTATATATGGTTTGGCGGCGCTGAAAGGGGTTGGAACTGTTGCAACAGATGCGATTGTCGCAGAACGTAATACGAATGGAAAATTTAAAAATCTGACTGATTTTGCAAAGCGTTGCGCACCTATTATGAACAAGCGTATATTAGAAGCATTTGCCAAGACAGGTGTGCTGGATTCGCTGGAACCAAATCGTGCGTTGATTTATTTGAATGCGGATGCGATTTTATCGTATGCTGCAAAATCTAAAGACGGCGCTAATATGTTGTCTTTGTTTGAAAACACGGTTGAAGACGATGTTCAAGAAGACAGACTGCGTAAAAATTTACCCAAGACTGAGCCATGGACTTTTGGACAAAAATTAGAGAATGAGTTGTCTGCATTGGGATTCTATATTTCGGCCCATCCATTGGATCAGTATAAGCATTTAATTGCCAGTGCTAATTTAGCGACCAGCGCAACTTTAGATAAGATGGGGGACAGAAAACCGGTACAAATTGCCGCGAATGTAAACAGTTTTGGACGTCGTCGTACCAAAACTGGCAAGGAAATGATTACGATAAATGCATCAGACAGTCATGGAAATATTGATGCTGTGGCATTTGGGGATGCATCAATTGAATTTGCACAGATTTTAGCCAATGAAAATGTTGTTGTGATTTCAGGCAAGACGTCTAATCGTGATGATCGGGTGTCTATTTTTGTTGACTCTATTACTCCATTGAATCAATGGGTTGCAAAAATTGCCAAAAAATTAACATTGGATATACGTGATCAGGTTGTATTACAAGATGTTAAAAAGGCGTTGGTTGCCCTGCCCCGCGGATATACGCGTGTTGAATTGGTTTTGCATGGTGCGGAAAAAACAGCGACAGTGGCATTACCTGGGGGGGTTGAATTGGGCGCAACAACAATTTCAGATTTAACGGCGCTGGGGCTAAAGGTGGAGATAGAATAACATGAAGCATATTCCTGTATTATTAGATGCGGTTTTGGGGGCGTTGGGTGATGTCCGTGGAAAAACGGTTATAGATTGTACATTTGGGGCGGGCGGTTATTCGCGTGCATTTCTGGAACTTGGTGCGCATGTTATCGCATTTGATAGGGATCCTGGTGTGATTGCAGACGCGAATGTGTTAAAAGATGAATTTACGGACAGTTTTGAATTTATTGCAGCACCGTTTTCTGAAATTTCTAAATTGGACAGAATTGTTGATGCAATAGTGTTTGATCTGGGGATTTCTTCGATGCAGATTGATACGGCATCGCGTGGTTTTTCGTTTCGTATGGATGCGCCATTGGATATGCGTATGGCGCAATGTGGAACGACTGCCCAGGATTTAATCAAAGAAAAATCTGTATCTGAATTGGCAGAAATTTTGCACGTGTATGGTGATGTAAAGAAAGCAAATGTGTTGGCACGTGCAATTAAGGAGGCGACACCACAAACGACATTTGAACTTCGTGATTTGATTCATAACCCAAAGGATGTTGCGCCTGTGTTTCAGGCATTACGTATTGCGGTTAATGATGAAATGGGTGAAGTGGAACGCGCATTGGGGGCGGTGCCTGGGCTTTTGCGTGCGGGGGGAATGTGTATTTGTGTAACATTTCATTCCTTAGAAGACAGGATTGTAAAGAATACATTTCGTGAATGGACAACCCCGCCGGGCGATCCGCGGTTGCCGACGGTGGCGCGTGCGCCATTTGAATTGATACGCGCGGTTGTGCCAACTGTGGTGGAGTTGGAAAATAATCCCCGGGCGCGTTCGGCGCATATGCGCGGTGTTATAAAATCGTATTGACCACAGGGATATATTTTTTGTACGATGATTTGTGTACAGTATCAAGGATGGAAATATGGTCAAGCAATGTGATTTATTTAGCAAGGATTTTGATGCCGATATGGCGATTGCGTTGATAAATTTATATGCCTTGGAACATTGTGGGGCTGGGGCGGCGGCGTTGATTGATATGGTGCGGGATATTCGTGAAAATTTATGTCGATATTCGGGCTGTTCTGATGCGGACATCGCCGATGCGTGTGACAGATTTTATAATACGGATATTTTATCTGGGAAAGTGTGATTTTGCGGTTGATTTGAAATGGCAAAAAATGTTAAAATGCAGAAAAGAGAGAATAACGTGAAGCGTGTTTTAAAAGATTTTTGCAAAATTTTTCCCGTCTTTACAATGTGTTGTGCTGGGGTGATGGCGCATGCTGAACAGGCGCCAAATCCGCGCAGTGCGACGGCGATGAATTCTGTCGGGGCGGTTGGGCGTACAGCTGGGGCGGTTGTTCGTGGCAATGGGGATAAAACACAGGTCGTTTCGGGTGCTACGCGCAGTGCGGTTCTGCGCCCAGGTGCGATTGTTGCGCGTTCTGGTCAGACATCTAAGAAAAGGGTTGCGCGCAATACGACGAATGGTCGTGTTATGGTTCCGCGCAATGCGGCATCTGTGTCGCGTTCTGCGTTGCCTGCGTCACGTACAATAGGTGCGCGCAGTGCGACAAATGTTGCGGATGGTATGGCGCGTGCGGCGTCACGTGCGCGTGCCACGGCGGTATTCAAAGATGTATCAAAAATTGGTGGCGGGTATTTAGAATGTCGTGATGCGTATGCAACATGTATGGATCAATTCTGTGCAAACGCCAATGATACATATCGTCGTTGTTATTGCAGTTCGCGTTATTCGGAACTGCGGGATAAGGAAAAAGCATTAGATGAAGCGACTGCAATGTTGCAAGGGTTTGAATCTGGGTATTTGAATGCAGTCGATAAAACTGCAGCCGAGGTTGAAGCAATGTATTCCGCAACCGTTGGTGAAAAGGCGGTAAAGGAAGATGTTAGTGCGGCGGGTGCTCTGTTGAGCGAGATTGATTTGTTGCTGGCAGGCGAAACGTCCGGTGGTGATGATTTATTTGGTGACACCGAAGATTTGTGGAGTGATGCATCCAAAGCAGATTCTATGTTTGATGAAGGTTCTAGGGAGGTTAACTTAACCGAACTGGAAGGAACGCAATTATATAATGCGGTAAATTCACAATGTGTTGAAATCGTTGCCAATGCCTGTTCAACGCCGGCTGTTTTGGCGATGGCGACCAGTGCATATAACATTATGATTACCCAAGATTGTAATATTTATGAAAAGAAAGTTAATGCGAAAAATGAAACGGTGAAAAACGGCACGCGTATTGCAGAAAAGGCATTGCGTGAAGCGCGTTTGGAAGAATATCGTACCCATAATTCCCAGGATGTTAATGAATGTTTGACCAAGGTGCACAAGGCAATGTCTTCGGATTTGGTGTGCGGTGTTAGTTATTCGCGTTGTTTGGATGCGGGTACCGGTGTATATATTAATCAATTAACAGGTGAACCAATATTAACACCACGTTTCTTTCAGTTGAAAGATATGATTACACTGAAAGGTGTAGATTCGGCCAGTTGGACACGCGAAGACGTCTTGAAACAGAACAAACAGTTTGATGAATTCTTGGACAGCAAGAAGATTCATGCCGCCCAGGCATTGGACACATGTCGTGATTTGGCGGATGAGGTATGGGCAGAATTCAAACGCAATGCATTAATCGAAATTGCCCAGGCC
Organism: Candidatus Enterousia sp.; assembly: GCA_045530935.1. Taxonomy (GTDB): domain Bacteria; phylum Pseudomonadota; class Alphaproteobacteria; order Rs-D84; family Rs-D84; genus Enterousia. Next base: position 58,741 of record JAZSDC010000004.1, read on the forward strand.
CAGGATGCCAAGATAGAAGAAGTAAAAATGTCGTGTGTCAACACGGTTGCAGAATGTTATGACACCCAATCAAACAGCCTAAAGAATTTTGATAAAACAACGTCCAAGGTTGCGGGGGCATTGTCTGTGTATGCGGCGCGCGAAATGTGTGCGGACAAGGTTAATGCATGTGCATCGGTGTATGGTGGAACAGAAGATTGCAAATTTGATAATAACGGTCGGTTGGAAACAGGTAATGCCAATAATCAAACACGTTGTGGTTTGACGGCGTTGTTGGATTTTGTTGATACGGTTGATATGACGCGTGTCGCTGAAAGTTGCCAAGATGCAATCGATTCGTATGTCAAAGATTTGTGCACGCCGAAAAATGGTGACCATGAATATCCGTGGAATTGTCGTACATATGAATTTACAACTGAATTAAACGGTTTTGGTATAAACAGTGCTACGGGTACGGATTTGGGCAAATTGTTGGCACGGTTTGCGATTGACAACTGTTTTGATCCGACGGTTAGTGTGGATCAGCGTTCGTCTTATTCGAATTTGCCATCGCGTACCCAGGCGGCGGTTCAGAAGAAGATTGAAGATGTGAAAGAAGATTTAGATCTGATGCTGAATATGGAATGCGAAGGTTTGAATGGATATTGGGCCAAGGCAGGAACACGCAGTTTCGTGCGTACAGATGGCAAAGAATTACTGGCATTCTATAACAATGTTTATGGTGGTAACGATGGTGGTACAGATTTTGGTATATGTTATGAAAATACCACACGTACACGTTGTTTGGCATATAATACCGACAGTGCCAAAGAAGAAGACAGCGAAGTTCAACAAATGGCGACATATAATGCGCAATTGGATACATGTGAATTTACATTGGAATGGTATCAGCAACAATGCAGCATGTTGGGCGAAGGGTTCTTTGAAAATGGTGTATGTTATATAAAACAGAACTTTAAAGAACCAGGTCAGGAAGAATAATATTCGTTCAGGGGGAATGAAAATGAAGTTTTTACCACGGATTTTATCGGTAATTGTATCTGTTGTGTTGTGCGCCCAGACCGCGTCGGCGATGGATCATGAAGCCTGGCTGCCAAGTGGAGTTAAGAAGGCATGGGGGGCAAGTAGTCTGTCAAGGCTGAAAAGTGGCAAAGGATCAATTGGGGATTTTGTTCAAGATGGGTCGATTGGCGCAGGTAAAACCGTTGGCTTTTATGAAGATGAATATGGTATTGGTGCAGTTATTGCCGTAGAAGTTACCGAGCATGGTGGTAAGTTTTGTCCCAGATCACTTCATTGTAATAACAGTAAATGTAAACATTGGAGTAATCTGTATGTGCATTATTCAGAAAATCATATAAATATAGACCCCACCAGTTGTGTGTGGCTGTGCGAGCCTGGATATTCAGGTGCGGGATGTAAAGATGTTGTTACGCTGAATGCGGATGATACGGTTTTAGATCCCAAAGCAGGAGGTGTGTTTTCAAATATAGCAGTTATTCAGGACCGAGATCAGTATTATAATAGGTTGTCGACCCCTGTGTTTGGTTTTTGGCAGGAGGATAAGGCGGGGAGCGATGATGATTGGGATGACTTAGACGTTGCGGTTGTTTTAGGGGCGGTAAAATTCTTGGAACATGGTGTTTTGGCGGCACCTGTTCGTTTGGAGTGTTATCAGGAGTGTTGGTCATATATTAAAGAAGCGTATGTGCCGGATGGTGTAAAGACAAAATTGCTGTGTGCTGCGGGGTATACATCAAATTCAGACAAGACAGATTGTATTCCGTTGACCCCAGATCTGATTGAAAAAGATGCATTTCTAAGACAGAATGCCGGCAAGAAGTTCTGTTCCGGATGGGATGAAGCGCAATTTAGTATGGAAATACATGAATTAATATTAGATGAAGGGGCAGACTGTGTCAAATTCTTGTGCAAGGACAGACTGAAAGCCTTTCCTGCCAAGGGCAGTTTTGCGTGTGATGATTGTTCGTCTAGTATTCGTGGCGGACAAAGCGCAAAAACAGGATTGTGCATACAATGTGATCGCGCCGGGCAATATTTCGATACAGATGCAGATGAATGTGCATTGGCGGATGCGTTTACGGTAACTGATTTGAAATATGGACGCAGTAAAACGGAAAATGATATGAAAAAGTTATCAGAACAGTGTTGGACCAAGGTTGTTCCATCAGAATACATCAGTTGTGTAACAGGTGGCCAAGACAGTGGTGGGGTGGGCGAGATAGTAACAATTGAGGTAGTACCAATTGATGATAATCAGGGCCCCATAATAATTCCTGTGGGTCCAGGGGGCGGTAATGGTGGTAATTCAGGTGGCAGTTCAGGCGGCAGTTCAGGTGGCAGCGGCAGCGGCGGCGGTGGCGGCGGTGGCGGCGGTGGTAAGCCGTTAAATTTAAAAACAGTAGATGATGCAAATCTGCAAGTTATCTAGGAAAAATAAACGTTTTATCTTTTAAAAAATCCCCCGTTTGGGGGATTTTTGCAGTGATAAACACATTATTAATCCAAACCATTCAGCGTGCGTAACATTTTCATTATCATTTCACGCTGGGAATCACTGGATAATTTCCAATACAGATTTATTATCTGTAATGATTCGTTTTTGGATAATGGGTCGATTGGACCGCCATCACGTACCCGGTTCTTGGGTAAATGACCATTGCGTGGTTCGCGTTCAATAAAGCCAGGTAGTCCCGCAAAAAAGAATGATACAGGTGTCTCAAGGGCCGCGCTTAGCGTGAATAAACGCGATGCAGATATGCGATTGCCCGCAGATTCATATTTCTGTATTTGTTGAAATGTTACACCACACAGTTTGGCCAAATCTTTTTGGGACATGCCCATCATAATGCGACGCAGTTGCATGCGTTGGCCAATGTGTTCGTCAATTGAGTTTGGTACAGTTGGTTTCGATTTCATGACTTTTTTCTCCGCAATTATACGTGATGTATTATATACAATTTTTCTTTTGCTTTTGCAATTAAAAAACAGTTATGATAACCTGGACAGCGGTTTTAATCACAAGGGGAAATATGATGAAAAAAACATTAGTGTTATGTATCATGGATGGGGTCGGAATTAACCCAGATTCTGATTTTAATGCAGTGGCACAGGCAAATATGCCATATTGGGACGAATTGTTGCGTAAGTATCCGCATGCAAAACTGGATGCCAGTGGTGTTGCCGTCGGATTGCCAGATGGAACAATGGGAAATTCCGAAGTCGGACATATAACAATCGGTGCAGGACGCGTGGTGAATCAATTCTTGCGACGCTTTCAAATCGAAGACTGGGATAAAAACCCGGCCTTGAACCAGTTTATCCAATCTGTGAAAAATGATGGGGGAATTGTGCATGTCGCTGGATTAATGAGCGATGGGCGCGTTCATGCAGATGTTAATGATATCTTGACCATTGTTGAACGAATTGTTAATTCTGGGCTGCGTGTGTGCATTCACTTTATCGCAGATGGGCGTGATACCCTGCCCCAGTCGGCGCCAGAATATATTGCGCTGATAAAAAATAGATTGGCGGATGCGTTTAATGATGGACGTGTGTTCTGGGGAACATTGTCAGGACGATACTATGCCATGGACAGAAATCAAAATATGGACAGAACATTGCGCGCAATCAATGCAATCGCAAATGCACAGTCTGATGTGCGTGCACCAACAATCGATGCGGCACTGGCGGATGCGTACGCGCGGGGCGAGACAGATGAATTTATCTTGCCAACTGTAATTGATGGAGGTGTGGCAATACACAAAAATGATGGATTCTTGTTCGGAAATTATCGCAGTGATCGCGCCAGACAAATTATGCGCGAAATCTTGAAAACAGATGCGCATGTGTTGTGCTTTTCGCAATATGGCGAAGGATTAAATGAACTGTGCCCTGCACTGTTGCCGGATGAAAGTATCGAAAATACGTTGGGGGATGTTCTGGCGGAACATGGACTGTCGCAATTGCGTATCGCAGAAACAGAAAAATATAATCATGTAACTTATTTTATGGACGCAGAACGTAATGTCGATTTCAAAAATGAAAAAAAGATTCTGATACCGTCGCCCGATGTCGCAACGTTCGATTTAAAGCCTGAAATGTCCGCAGTGGAAATTACAGACGCGTTGTTGCCTGTGCTGGGGGATTATGACGTGGTTATCTTGAATTGGGCAAATGGCGATATGGTCGGACATACAGGAAATATGCCAGCCGCAATCCAGGCAATGGAAACACTGGACGCGCAATTGGCGCGATTGGTGCCGGCTGTGTTAAAGCTGGGCGGAACAATGTTGATTACTGCCGACCATGGTAATGCAGAAAAAATGTGGGATGCAGAAAATAATTTGCCATGGACCGCACATACAACAAACCCTGTTAATATTATCATTGTTGCAGAAAATGCCCCACAAATACATGATGGGGGATTGGCGGATATCGCGCCAACAATGCTGAAATTGTTGGGGATTAATCAACCAAAAGAAATGACAGGAAAGTCTTTGATATAATTTCAGCGCCAATTGGCGCTGAAAATTTTTATTTTTTGCGACGTAATGCAAAAAAATCACGCAACATTTGTGCAGATGTGTCCGCAAATTCTGGGGTATGGTGTACGTGTGGCTTCCACAGGTGGGGGTCTGTTTCATATATGCGGGCGTTTGATGTTATGCCACCGCCCTTGACATCGGTTGCTGCGAAATAAATGTTATTAATACGCGCGAATGATATTGCCGTTGCACACATTGCGCATGGTTCCAAGGTTACATAAATATCACAGCCGTCTAAAAATTTTGTGCCCAGTTTTTTGCATGCGCGATTAATCGCAACAATTTCTGCGTGCAAGGTTGGGTTCTTTTTCAATTGCACCTGGTTTTCGCCATGCGCAATAACCACACCGTCACGAACAATTACGGCACCAATTGGTACATCGTCGTGTGCAAATGCGCGCCGGGCGCAAGTAAGGGCTTGATTCATAAATTTCATATTGTATACTTTATCGTATGGATTCAAAATTGCAAATTATTTCCGGAAATTATCGTGGGCGTAAATTGCGCCTGCCACCCAATGCACGTCCAACACAAAATCGTGCGCGGATTGCGTTGTTTAATATGATGGAATCAGGGATTGTTGATTTTGATAACCTGCAAAATGTATGGGATGCGTTTGGTGGCAGTGGTGCGTTTGGAATTGAATGCCTGTCGCGATATGCGGGGGCGAATGTTACCTTTACAGATGTTGCGCCGTCGTCGTTGAAAACGATGCGTGATAATTTGGCGACCCTGGGGGTTGGCGCGCGGGCCAGTGTTATTCAGGCCGATGCGATTTCGGCTGCACAAAAATATGCACCCATGGCAGATTTAATCTTTATAGACGCGCCGTACGATATGCATGAACTGGGTGCAGCGCTGGTTAAAAAGATTGGCGCATTGGCAAAAAGTGGCGCGATTGTAATCTGGGAACAAGAATCAATAAATCCATATCAGCCTGATGAATCCAAATGGCAAATTTTACGTGATAAAACGTATGGGCGCGCCAGATTTTTAATTATGATGAAAATTTAATTGTTTTTGATTATTTTTACTTGATTTTTCGTGTTTTTTAGGTCATAATGCGCGTCGCACAGCACCCTTGGAGGCTGTGTATAGTTAAACAAAACCATTAAAAAGGATAAAAAATGGCAATTGAATTAAACGCAGAAATTCGCAATGTTGCTGGCAAGGGGGCCGCGCGTTGCATCCGCAATAACAAAAATATCCCTGCTGTTATTTATGGGGAAAAGAAAGCCCCAGTCGCGATTGAATTAAACGGTCGTGAATTTGATATGTTGTTGAAAACACCAGGTTTGCGGACAAAATTGTTCCAAATTAAAACATCCGCAGGTACAGAAGATGCAATGTTGATGGATATTCAGTATCACCCAGTAAGTGATGCCGTTATTCACGCAGACTTTAAACGTATCGACGTTAAAAAGCCTGTCAGCGTTGTTGTACCGGTAGAAGTTGTTAACGCAGAAATTTCCAAGGGACTGAAATTGGGCGGTACATTGAACTTTGCGGTGCGCAAAGTTGCATTGCGCGGTCTGGTTGAAGTTATCCCAGAAAAAATCATTATTGATTTGGCGAACTTGACAATCGGTGACGTGGTTCACGGAACTGACCTGGTATTGCCAGCAGGTGTTGAATTGGGTCTGCATCAGGCTGAATTGGCATTTGCGACAATCGGTGGTAAAATGCCAATGGAAGAAGATGAAAAAGCAAAAGCGGCGGCAATGGCTGCGGCAGCTGCTAAGAAATAATTCTGTAGAAATATTCGTCAATCCCCCAAAAAATGGGGGATTTTTTTTGTTAAAAATTTGTAATATGATCTGTCTGCGATTATGAAAAAAACTGTCAAATATAAAATTATATTAATTGTGGGTATTTTTTACTTGTGCAAATTCTCTGTATTTTCTATGATTAAGACAAAAGAGAAAAAGAAAGTGGGAAGAATGTCTAGATTTCTGCGCGTTTTTGCGTTTTTATTTGTTTCATTTTTAACAACTAATTTGTTTGCGGCGGGTTATGTGTGCGATTATTCGTCGATGATATTTACGTCTTGTCATCCGGGGGCGTATTTGACGTATAATGGTGTGTATAACGCTGTGCCACGTGCGGGTAATGCATGTACCGAGTGTCCTGAGAACTTTGCGTGTCCTGGTGGTACAGAAGAACCGTATCAGGTTGCTGTTACATGTGAGCCGGGGTATTATTTGCCTGCAAATAAATTAGCATGTGAAAAGTGTCCAGCGGGCAAATATTGTGCGGGTGGTACGTTTGATTATCCTGCCTCTTCATCTAATCGCGGTATTACAGGGACGTGCCCATCCCCAACAACACGTGTTCGTACGACATATCCAACAAAATATTATGGTGTACCAACATTGATCTCTGTCGCCCTTTCAAGCTGGCGCGATGGTATATCCAGCAAGGCAGGATGTGTTGCGATATATAAGTATAATGGTTCACGTGGTGAATTCTGGCATGAAGGCGTAAGATATAATGCAACAACTGATAAATATGATAATGATACATATGCATCGCTTTATTATTTGAGTCCAGCCGCAGGATATTATTTGAACGAGCGGTACGAAGACACATATTGTAATACGGCTGGGCATGCTATGTTGTATCGTGACGCATTGCCATGTCCGGCGGGTAACTACTGTTTGGGGCGCACAACACAGACTCTGTGTTCATCTGGGACATATGAAACAACACTGGGGATTGATGGTCAGGTAACTGCAGGTTATTATTCAACCGGTGGCGCAACCAAGGCAGCGCCAACCGCATCAGACTGTGTTGCAGGGGGTACATGTGGTGCAATTGCAGCGGGATATTATGGCGCGGCGGGCGCTACAAAGTCCACAGGTTCTGGCAATATTGCGGCTGGTTATTATTCAACCGGTGGCGCTACAAAGTCGACGCCAACCGCAGCGGGTAATGGGTGTTTAACTGGTTTTGCATGTGGCAAGGTTGACGAGGGGTATTATTCAACCGGTGGTGGTACATCGGCGGTACCGGTGGCCGCGGGGAATGGATGCCTGAATGGTAAACAGTGTGGTAAGGTTTCAGAGGGCTGTTATTCCACAGGCAAAGGGTCAACGACATCATGTCCAAACAGCTGTGAGGATGTCAGCACTTTGTTTCCTTACAGTGAAATGGGTTCAACATCCGTAAACGATTGTTATGCTAAGATTCCTGCGGGACAGTATATGCGCAGACCGGGATATTACGCGACCGACAGTTGTCCATTGGGATCATACAGCAGTGCCCACATCGCGCATTATAATGAAGTTACATCATGTACACCATGTCTGGCAGGTACGACAACATCAAATACCGGTGCGACTTCTGTGCAGTCGTGTATCGAATGCGGCGGTGACAGTGCGGCGTATACATATTCTTGGGAAGTACCGTCGTGGAACACGGGTGGTTATGTGGATAATTTGTGTGTTGCGAAAACATGTAAGGCAGGTTCTGCATATAATACAACCACCAATAAATGTGTCGAGTGTCCAGCAGGTAGCTGGCAATCTGCTAATAACCATACCGCTGGTTCATGCTCGTTTGCGCAGATTGGTTATTATGTTCCGATATCGGGTTCGGATTCTCAGACGCCATGTCCGGCAGGTAAATATACAAGTGCAGAAGGTCAAAGCGCATGCACGGATGTAAATGCAGGTTATTGGAATAATGGTGGTGGTACGTCCGCAACACCAACTGCGTCGGGTAATGGGTGTTTGTCCGGATATGCATGTGGTACGATTGCGGCGGGATATTATGGCGCGGCGGGCGCTACAAAGTCCACAGGTTCTGGCAATATTGCGGCGGGTTATTATTCAACTGGTGGCGGTACGTCTGCAACACCAACTGCGGCGGGTGACGGATGTTTGTCCGGATATGCATGTGGCACGCTTCAACAGGGGTATTATTCAACCGGTGGTGGTACAAAACTACAGCCAAATAAGACAGGCGATGGATGTGTTGATGGGTATGAATGTGGCCTGGTTAGTATAGGATGTTATGCGTCTGCTTATGTTAGTGTAACATCTTGCCCAAATAAATGTTCGGATTTAGCGGGTGGTTTGTATTCTAATAGTAACCCGGGTGCGAAAAGCGAAAGCGATTGTTTTGCGCTGTTGGAGGGTAAATACATTGCGTCACCAAAATCTGGCACCGCAACGCCGTGCCCTGTTGGAAGGTATAAAAACTTTATATCGGTACACTATGGTGATGTCAGCAGTTGTGATGTCTGTCCGGCAGGTGAATACACCCCTGTAGAAGGTCAACAAGTATGTGAAGAACTGCCAGCGGGTTACTGGAACAATGGTTGTGGTACAAGTTCAACAGGTGGTGTTTGTAATGATAACTATAGCGGTGGCAAGGTTAATGCAGGTTATTATTCAACAGGTGGCGGTACATCGGCAACACCAACTGAGGCGGGTAATGGATGCATCAGTGGCAAGGCTTGCGGCCCGGTTAATGCAGGTTATTATTCAACAGGTGGTGGTACATCAGCAACACCAACCGCAGCGGGTAATGGGTGTTTGTCTGGATATGAATGTGGTGCAATTGCAGCGGGATACTGGGGCGCGGCGGGCGCAACAACGTCCACAGGATCTGGAACAGTTAGTGGTGGATATTATTCAACCAATGGTGGTACATCGGCAACCCCAACAGCAAATGGCAATGGTTGTGTTGGTACAGGTTCCAAGTGTGGTAAATTGAGTGCGCA
>JAZSDC010000025.1:0-1732 GCA_045530935.1 Candidatus Enterousia sp.
ATTCCGCGCACAAAGAGCATGTGGTCGCGCACCACACCCCAGGCACAAGAATTATATCAATATTCTACACTGTCGCGCGACCATATAGACAAAACAGTTGACCCAACAATTGTGGCAGATAACACCAAATTCAAATTGCCAACCGATTACAAACCGTTGTATGACCGCCCAATTTATATTTTACAAAATAACAAAACCGCATCATCGGCGGAACACTTGCAAGCGCAATTACGATATCATCCACAAATGCAAATCGTTGGCTCAAACTCATCGGGGTGTATGCAATATACAAACTATCAAACACTGAAATTAGGTCATTCTGGTATTCTGATTCAATTAGCCAGTGTATATGCCGAATTCTTTGGAATAAAACACTTTGAAACGCACGGATTTACCCCCGATATAAAATGTCCGGATGGCACTGATGCATTTGCCGTTGCAATGGCCCAGATTGAAAAATCCAAAGCATTACTATCGCCATCCCCGGAAAGATAGTCCAAAAATCCTACACTGCTTGCGATAACCAATCTGGCATATCAATCAGCGTGAATTTTTCACCATCATATCCCAGTTTGAAATATTCTGCATTTGGCATTCCGCCACGTGGCCATTTTATATCTGTGAATTGTTTGATTATATTTTTCGCCACCCCCGTATGTGTTGCAATGGCGATTGTTTTGCCGTCTGAGTTTTTTACGATATCCAATATCGCATTACGCACACGCGCAATGAACGTATTATAACTTTCGCCATTTGGTGGAACATAATCGTCATTAGACAGCAATGCAAACGGTGCATAAATTACATCACCTGACATATCAATCGGGGTATCTGCAGGGCTATCAGTCAATTTTACAATATGTCCACAAAAATCACCCATATTCCATTCACGCAAATCACCATTTTGTATAATCTGTTGGTCGCCAACCACCGCACGTGCAGTATCCAATGCACGCGACAACGACGAAGAATACACAACATCAAACTTTATACCCGACAATTTTTGTGCCAATGCTTGTGCCTGGGCCACACCATTGGCATTTAATGGCACGTCCAGCCACCCCTGCATACGTTTTTGGATGTTTGCGTCTGTTTCGCCATGTCGAAAGATATAAAGTATTTTTTTCATGATAGAATTATACAATCTAAACCACCAATTATCAACATGTGTTATCTGTTAAAATGCTATGTGAGGCGATGTGTGATGCAGGCTGAGTAATCAACTGTATGAAACTATTGGAAATCTGGGACTTTTTACTGGACTTGGCATCCCGACAAAGGCTACCCGTTTAGAAACGCACCATCTGGTGCGTTTTTTCGTTGAATTTCCCTGCCCTGTTGGATTTTGTGTCGGGTGGCGAAGTCGCGTGGGGCTGGCTATTTTTATTTTATTCGGGGCGTGCAAATCCAACCTAATCCTGCCCCATGCACCCAAACCACCAAAAACTGTGATGCAAAGTGTGATGCGCGAATAAAAAAATCCGCCCATATGGGCGGTGTTTATTTTGAATGCGTATGTAATGCGATATTCTGATAATTGTTTTTATACAACTGGCGTGCTGCCTCTGATTTTATAACCTCTAATGCACGTGGTTTCAGTTTTAACTGTTCCGGAACAGACAAACCACATGACTGCGCCGCACGCATCAGTTTATTTACAATCTTTTGCTCCAGTTCAAAATACTCGGCATTATCAGGCATGTCTGGAATATCTGTCAGCAATAACAAAATC
>JAZSDC010000032.1:0-67770 GCA_045530935.1 Candidatus Enterousia sp.
CTAAAAGATGCGAATATCCGTTATGGGGAGGTATAGGCTATACAGAAAAAGAAGGTCATCCGAGCCAGATAGCGAAGGCCGAAGCCGAGGCGCAGCGCCAACGCGAGGAAGAACAGCACGAAGCTGAACAACGTCGTCAGCGTCAGGCCGAGCAACGCCGTCAACGCGAGGAACGCGAAGCTGCAGAACGTGAAGCTGAACAACGTCGCCAGCGTGCAGAACGCGAAGCTGAAAATGAACGTATTCGTGCAGAACGGGGTAGAATATTGCAATTGCATAATTTCGGCGATTCTGGGGTTCTTTTAAGTGACAGGTTTGAAATTATAGAGATTAGTTCTAAAAAGTTTGGGTGTGAAACATCAGTTGCAGATTCCACAAAAGTGAATGATGGTCAGAATTTATTTATATATGCTGCGCACGATGTTTCTGCATATGAATCTGATGATTTATTTGGGGTGGTATTAAATGATATTTTAAAAACTTCATATGTTGAAGGCTTTCGGTGTGAGTGTATTGATGAGATTGGTCCTCTTGATAGGTTTAAATGTGAAACTTTAAATTTCCCGCTTCTTCAGGGGTGGAATGTACCTGCCAAAGGGGTAAGAGGTGCCGAAATTTGCTGTGGTGGTCATTGTTGGACGGAGGGCGCAGCTGATATCCGTGGGAATGTCTATTCCGTTACAACCGCACTGTCGTGTACTGCGCGTTGCCCAGATGGAACGCAGTATGATGATGTGGTCCGTGCATGTTTGCCCCCGTTGCTGGATGTTGAGGATGAACTGCATCCAGTGAATTAAGGATGTCTAGTTTAGTGCAATATTTAATTAGATAAAAAAATAAATAAAAAATCCCCATTTTGGGGATTTTTTATGATATAATATTTCTTAAATTATGGGGCGGGGATGAAAAAATATTTTTACTTTATTATTGTGTGCGGTTTGGTTGGGACGGCGCATGCAGCGACTGATTTAAAAGTTGCGATTGAAAATGTGCGCACAAATTGTGCAGGCATATCATCAGAACTGTCGGATTTAAAGAAAATGGCGGGTATCAATACCGCGGTAACTGGTGTTGGAACGGTTGCCGGTGGTGTTGCGTTGGGAACCGGTATCGCCAAGGCAAATGTTGATAAAAAAGCCGAGGAGCTGGAGGCGGAATTAGCAGCAGAAATCGCACGATTAAAAGAGTTGGGCGCAAACCAATCTGGATTGTTATCTGTTGATGTGTCAGGTATACCTTTGGCAGGCGCAGAAGTAAATTCTGAAACGCATGACAATAATAGTGTGTCGGGTGGTAATAATGTTGAATTGTCTGCGTCAATCACTCAAAAACAGGAAGAGTTGACCGCTTTGAATAACAAGTCTAAGAATTTGGGTAATTGGCGTACTGGATCAATGGCTGTTGGTACGGTTGCGAATATTGCAGGGGCTGCTATTGCAGGTAATAATCGTGTCAAGGGTGATTTGAAAGAGCAAATAAACGCTTGTTTGGCAGCAGTTAAAGAATTATCAAATTCACGCATGCAGGCACGTATGTCTGGGGCGACGGATGCAGAATTAAAACGCGCCGAAGAAATTGTGCGTGCGTGTGAAGAATGGTCTACTGTTGATTTGGGCAGTATTAATTCGCGGGCATCGGGTGCGGCTGTGTCCAGTGGTGTCGGTGCAACATTGGGATTGGCAGGAACGGTAACCAGCGCAATGGCAAATACAAACAAAACACGCGATGATAATACAGATTCTGGAAAGAAAAAGGAAAAGGGGTTGAATGTGGCGTCTAATGTGTTGGCGGGTGGTACAACAATCGCGTCTGGGGTTGCCACAGTTTTCAATGCAACACAGATAAGGGCGATTAAACGTGCAGTAACAGTTGCAGATAAGTGTGAAGAGGTATTGAAATGATAAAAAGATTTTTTCCTTTAACTTATATTTTGGGAATGTTCTTTTTGCCTGTGGGGTTATATGCAGATTCGGATCAGAATGCGATTTATATGAATGGACCAAGTTATCAAAATATCACAAATGTAGGAATGTTGGGTGATGATGGTGCCTGGGGGGATGGACAGTGGAATCTTAAAAATACGTGGTCGTATGCGGCACTGGGTGATGCAATGGACGAATTTTATAATAAATGTTCAAGGGTGGATATAAATCAATTGGTTGAGTTTAGTAATTGGTTGCATGGTCTTGGGGCGACAGCTTCGTTAAAAGAATTGGCAGAAAAGTGTGTCGATATTGAAGGGTTTAAAAACAACGAAATTATAAGAGGATATAAGGATGAAAGTAGAGGAATAACGTATGAGTGTGCGTTGCCTGATGCCGAGGCGGCGACGTGTAATTCATCTGGGTGTGGTGAAAGACAGTATACGAAAGTACTTGCAAGAAATGAAAATAAGGCATGTGATATATTTTTATCTACGTTTATACAAAGACATAATCATATTGCAGAGAATATTAGTAATAGACCAGGAACATATGTTGAAGAGGTTGCGCCAGGTGTGTACAAGGTGGTCGATGTTGTCTTGGCGCCGGGGTATTATATACCAATGCCGGGTGTTGTAGCAGGAAGAATTAATCAGGCAGTGAATACGAGTCCTGAATATACAAAGGTGTATAAATTAGTTGGTGGTCGCCGGGTTAAGCCAGCCTCAAATGGGACGGGGGTTGTTTTCTTGGGTGAAAATGATACAGATGAAAATGCCTATGTTTTAGCCCCAGGTACAGTTCACGAGATTCCGGGTTTACATACATGGACCAATGATATGTTTTTAAATGTGGATTCTAGGGATAGTAATCGTGGTGTTTTGAATGATAGTTATATTTGTACCCAAAGTGATGTTACAACGGTTATATATCAGATGTTTAATCGTGATCGTGGAAGTTTAAACTATACAATAAATGCAGGGGCGTCTTTATTGCCGGCAACTTGGAGAGAAGTTGGGTTAGCAGTTGAGTCAGCAGTTGGGCCATCATTAACTACTTCGGGAGTAGTTGGGCCAGCAGTTGGGCCATCATTAACTGCTTATGTTGGTCTTTTTGATACAAAAAGAACTTTGCATGAATTTTGCAGTGTTTCAGGGCAGTCAGAGGTAGGTTCGCATACCAATGGTGTAATGTTCGAAGGGAAAATTGCGAATTTGGAATGGTTGGGGCATTACCTTTATGGGATGATACGTTCCGAGATTGCATTGGTTAGTCCAGAAACAGCAGATGAAATTGTTTCATTGTTAGAAGATTCTTCAAATGGAAATAGTACAGGTGAATCAGAAAAACATCAGGCAGCAGCATCTATGGGGGCGCAAAGTCAAAGTGTGGTTAGTTCGGAAATGAATCGTATTTTTTCTAACACGCAGTTTGATACACCACGGGATGCAGTTTGTTATTTTATGAAGTATTCTAAAGAGAAGGTTTGGCCAAATTTAACTGTACCAGAAATACGTTCCTTGGAATGTTTTAATAATTGTAATACGTCACTTGCGGCGCAAGATGTTGTAACATGCTTGTATCATAAAGAAGAGGAGGGGGTTTCGCCAGAATATTGGTTGCCAGTAAGACAAGAGTATGTGGTTGACGATGTCGCAAATGGGGTGTTTGATAATTGCGAGTCTTTGCTTTTGAATGCGCATCAATGTGATATAACTTATTCTGTGCCCCAAAATCAGGAAGAGGCTTTGGTTGATGAGGAACCTGTTTTAGAAGATGTAACACAAAATCAGGATGCGACTGCGATGACAATGGACAGAACCTTTGCAGATGCGATTTTTGATACTGTGGACCAGGCACTTTGCGCGACAATAGATGATGTTTGGAATAACAAAGGCTGGAATGACCGGGCATCAGGACATAAAGAAAAAATTAAATGTTTTTATAATTGTAATAATAATGATACACATGTTGTTACATGTGCGTATGGTGGGGAAAACCTTGCAGAATGGACCGGCGGGACATATGTGTACGCGGTTGGGAATATCACAAATGAAGTGTGCGAAAACATTACAAAAAATGTAGCAGATTGTGGTATTTGATAGAGTAAAACAAAAACCCGCAAATGCGGGTTTCGTTTTTATCGTTCATTTTCACGGCGTTTTGCCAAAACTAAACCCGCGCCACCAAGTGCGATTGCGCCTGCGATACCGCCTGCTGTAATCGCGCCATATGTCAGGTATGGAGATGCGGCATATCTTTCCAGTTCGCAATCTTGTTCATAGCCATTTACAATCTTCGAGGAATAGTAATATTTGTGTTCTTTTGGCGTGTCAAAACAGAATGCTGTTTCAAAGCGATTTTTCAATGAATAATCACTGCCCAGGCGTTCGTCACCCAAATATTTTATGCCATGCACGCCTAGACCCATCAGCGAGATGACAACTGTTGTTGTCAATGCACCACTTAATGCGCCCAATGTTCCATATTTTACAGTACTTGCTGCACGTTTAAACATGTTTCGTTTACTCATAATTCTGTCTCCTTTTTTATTTCGTTACAAACCAATCACTATTTATATAGTACAAAAAATAAAAAAGTCAATACAGGAGCAGTTATTTTGTTTTTTCTGTCTGTAGGACAAAACGTTTGTTTTTCGCCTGGTTCAGTATTCGATCATGTTTTAATAATGCGATACTGCGGTTAGATAAATCGATTCGCAGGCCTTCGGCTGTGTCGATAATGTTTTTTGCATGGATTTGATAGCCGCTAAATTTCTGGGTTCCCAGGGTAATTCGAGAACGAATTGACGTGTCATATATCATCCATATTGGTGATTGCGGTAATTCGGAATTGTTTGTTACAATGCCGTAAACCCCCAATAGAGCACCGTCTTGTAATAATTTTATACGTGTGCCAAAGTGATTAGTTAATACTTTCTGGCCATTAATATATACATTATTATATGTGCCCATAAGGTTCGATTTGATGTGTTCAACATAAACAGGAATTTCGTTAAAATTTGATTGGGGTTTTTTGTCGTTTTTCTGGCCTGAAATTATGGTTGTTTTTTTTGTGCTTGTGGCCGATTTAATTAGGCGCTCAGGAGCCTCGGACAGCATTTTTTCGATTGTTGCATTTTGTGCTTCATTGTTGTCGCAACTGTCCAGAACCAGCAGTGGGTGTACGCTGACGTTGCCTATGTCGTCAATTAATACGGTTTCTCTTTTTATTTGATTGGCCATAATTTTTGTGTGGTCTGTTGGGATAGATATCGTTTTTATCGCGGATTTATCAGTAGAAATACGCCATATCGGTTGCGCTGAATCGCGATACTTTTTTATGTGCATGTTATTTGTTAATGTGTCATACGAAATAATTGCGGCGCCTGACTTGCTTTCCGGGATAAATTCACCGGTGGTGTAATCTATTATGTGCAAGGCAAATTTGGTGGAATCAATTGTTTTGCGAATCACAGCCAGCTTGGTTTTTGTGTTAATCAGACATACTTCATAAGGTTGTGCGCCACCGATTAGCAATTTTTCATTGGTCTTTCCATCATTAAAGTACAGTGTGTATTTGCCGCAGGTTGATGGAACAGAGTATATTGGAAACAGTCTTTGGGCTGATTGTTTTGTGGGAATAACAGGTTCTTTTTTGTGTGTTCTGTGTTTTCCGGTAAATTTCATCGTTTCAGGATCGTATCCAGGAAATGCTGCTGCTAATGCTGTGTTTAATGATTGTTCAATTGGCATGTTGTGTGTGATACGGTAATGATATGCTGCGCGCAGGTTTTGTGTGGGTGCGTCTGACCAATCTTCACGAATAGTTGTTTTCCTGGGGGCTGCGCTTTTCTCTTCCAGGGCGGTTATGATTTCGTTTGGGATGTCCAGATTGCGTCTTTTGCGATAATGTACAGCCGTTTGTAATTGTTTTTTTGTCATTTTAGACCAATCTGTTCCTTGGGATATAAATGTATCTGTTGTGGCGTCATAGTTTGGAAAATGTTCTTGCAGTGCGGCAATCAGTTCCGGTTCAAGTGGTTTTTTGGCGGCGTGTCGATTGTGGCGTGCAGATTTTAATTGTGCATCAGTTGCTGTTGACCAGTCGGTTATTTTGTTGCTGCGACGTGTTATTGTGTGGGTTTGTGGATCGTATGTTGGAAAGCGGTCTATTAATGCGTCTGATAATTCTAGTTCAATTTCTTGACCATTTCTGCGACGATGATTTAATGCGCTGTACAGCGCTGCATTTGATTTTTTCGACCAATTTACCTTGTCGCGTTTTGATGTTGTTTGGGGTAGGGCTGATTTGCTGGATGACGATGTGTTTTTTCTGACAATTTCATAAATGATTTTTTCGGATATTGCGACAGTCAGATCATTTATGCAGCTTTTTAAATTTTCAATGGCTTTTTGTATTTTTTCATCTTCTGTTAATTTGGTCTTTTTTTGATATGTCATCTAGATAACCTTTTTTTGATTTTTTTCTGTCCCCCCCCTTGGTACATTTCTTTTTGTTATTTTTTCTTTTTGTTGTTTTCTGTTTTAAATTGAATGTCGCGCAGTTTTTTGTATTCTCCGTCCAATTTACATAACTCGGCATCTGTGCCCATTTCAACAATTTCGCCGTTTTTAATAACACAGATTATGTCCGCGTCCAGAATTGTTGACAGGCGGTGCGCGATAACAAATGTTGTGCGTCCTCGCATTAATTCGTTCAGGGCAGATTGGATTAACTTCTCGCTTTCTGTGTCTAGCGCAGATGTCGCTTCGTCCAGTAACAGGATAGGCGCATCCTTTAATATTGCGCGTGCGATTGCGATGCGTTGTTTTTGACCGCCGGACAGCATGCCGCCACCTTCGCCGACAGATGTATTATATCCGTCTGGAAATTCGTTGATAAAGCCATCGGCGTTTGCCGCGCGGGCGGCAGCTACAACCATTTCATGGGTTGCTTCGGGGTTGCCGTATTTTATGTTGTCTTCAATAGAGCCGTTAAATAAGAATACGGATTGTGAAACCTCGGCAATGTTTTGGCGTAGAGATTTTAGCGTGAATTTGCGAATGTCTGTTTTGTTGATTGTTACTTTGCCCTGTTGTGGGTTATAGAATCGTTCTAACAGGTTGAACAGTGTTGTTTTGCCACCACCAGATGGACCGACCAATGCGCATACTTTGCCCGCCGGCACATTCAGGTTCAGATTTTTGATAACAGGTTCATTTGGATTATATGCAAATGATACATCATGGAATCCAACAGACATATTTTTTGCTGTTAATTCGCGTGCATCAGGTGCGTCTGTGATATCGGGTTTGCTGTCCAGGAAGTCAAACAGGATTTCTGCCGCCAACAGACCATGCTGCAATGTGTCGCCAGTGCCGGTAATGCTTTTTGCGGGTTTGTATGCCGCCGTCAGTGCCAACAAGAATGCGGTAAAATCACCAGTTGTGATTGCGCCACTGGAAATAAAGTGGCCACCCATAATCATCGCAATACACAGACCAATTGAAATCATAAATTCCATCAGTGGGGAACGCAGGGCGTTGGCCTGGGTGCTTTTATATGCGTTGATAACAGAAGAGTTTAAAACGCGTGCGAAGTTTTTTTCTTCGCGTTCTTCGGCAGCAAATGCCTGGATGGTTTTAATGCCATGCAGGGTTTGGTTTAATTGTTGTGATACATTATTTGCAATGCCGAATGATTGGCGTGATAATTTGCGGCGTTTGCGCATGATTGCAACCATTGGAATCATAATTGCAGGTGCCAGGAACATTAACACAATGCACATCTGATGTGCGTAATAGAACATTAACGCCAATGTCATGATTAATGTGGCGACGTTTTGTACAACCTTGATCACGGTGCCGGTCACCAGGTTTAATACCGCGCCAGCCTGGACGCCGAAATAGTTCAGATTTTTACCAATGCCGTCACCATAGAAACGCGCCAGGTTCATGTGGGTCATGTGACGGTAAATCTTTTTCTGCAGGTTTGCGCTGGCCAAGAGTCCCCCCTTGGACATAATTAATGCCTTGGCATATGTAAATGCGCCCTTGGCACCAAAAGCGACGATAACCTGAATCCCCAGCCAATAGATGGCGTTCATACTTTTTTCAATAAAGGCCTTGTCCACAACCTGTTGTACCAGGGTGATGGTATAAGCCTCGGCCCCGGCGGCCAGGATGGTAAATATTATGCCGGCGGCCAGCCATTTCCAATATGGTGCACCAACTTCGCGCCAGACGCGCCCATACAGTGACCATTTAATACGACCGTTTGATTCATCGCCTTTGATAAAGGACTTTATTTTATTAGATATTTTTTTCATAGCGTTTGTATTATAAAGCCTGTATGGGGGGCGTGTAAAGCCCTAAAAATGTTTATTTAGTATTGGTTAGTGCATTTGTTAGTATGAATTTTAGAAATGCGTCACGCTCTTCTTCGCTCATCTTTTTTATATCTATTTCTTCTGTGCTGCCGAAAAGTGTAGATATTGATTTCTCTGGAAATGCTGCCGTTAGTTTTTGGTGTATATTTAGCAGGTATTCTGGGCATTGCGTGAAGTTTACAATGTGTTGATTGTGTACCGCAAAAATTGGTGTAAATGGTTTTTTGCTGGAATTGTCAATAACGATTGCGTAGCTTTCTGTTAGTAAAACATCACCCATTGTTTGCATTTTGTCATGATAACGTTCAAATATTATTGGTTGTGGTATATCGTGTCCGCCATTGCTGACGCGGTGTTGAACACGGGCGACACTTAATTCTGGACATAATACACACATGTGTAAAACATATATTTGATAATTGTTTTTTTCGGCCAGTTGCTTCATACGTTTGCCAGAGCATGTCGTTTCAAATATTATATTTTGGGATTCCTTAAATGCTTGGTTGATGTGTTGGCGCATGTTTATCGCGGCTTCGCGGTAAATGCGATTGTTTAAAATCCCCAGTTTTTGATGGTATTTGTTTTTGATGATTGTTTTCTTTACCTTGGGGTTATGGACCAGTTGTTGATATTTTGGATACCAGCTTTGGCCGGATGCTTTTGCATTTATGCGTTCGTTGACATTTTTTCCCCCGATTTTTTTCATAAGATCGGCTGTCGAGAAAATATCATTTTCTATATCGTTCATGTTATCGGGAGGGCTGATTAATGCACGGTATTGATCATACCAATATTTATTGTTTTCTGGTTGGTGAATTCGGGTAATTATATTGCCACCAACCTGGTCCATTTGCTTTTTAAAACGAGTCGCAGTGTCGATATTTACTTGATCTATCTGGATTTGCATTTCTTGTGCAATGGTTTCGTATTGCACGGAATATTCAGGTAAGTGTTTTAAATTGGCGATTTCGTCATCGTAATTTAAAAATGTTACGCCAGACAGTGCCGGTGTTTGAGTCATTATGGTGTTTCGGAATGTGGTTTTCCCGGCACCATTTGGGCCAGATACAATTATGATGTATGGTTTTTTTGCTTGTGTCATACTGTTTAACTCTTATAAATTTATTTTGTAAATATTTTATACAAAATATTCTTATTGTCAACAAAATGTTAGAGAAATAAATTTTCTGTTGACATTGGGTTAAAAAATGTATAAAATCACTTCGCTTTCATGATGAAGGTGCAAAGTTTTGGGGTTGTAGCTCAGTTGGTAGAGCACCTGCTTTGCAAGCAGGGGGTCGTCAGTTCGAGTCTGATCAGCTCCACCAAGACAAAGAGGGAAGGGGACGCAAGTCCCTTTCTTTGGTTAATAATTAAGATAATGCGTTAAAGGGGGTGAATACATATGGTTAAAGTTCTGGTTCGCGATAACAACGTTGAACAGGCACTGCGCGTTGCAAAACGTAAATCGCAGAAAGAAGGTCTGTACCGCGAAATGAAAGAACGTCAGCGTTATGAAAAACCAACAACAAAACGCAAACGTTTGAAAGAAGAAGCCGTTCGCAACGAAAAGAAACGTCAATCGAAACAGCGTATGGTTTTCGGATTCTAAGAGTGAAAAGAATCCCCCACTTTGGTGGGGGATTTTTAATTCGTTTTGTGTGGTGTTTTTTCTGCTTTACTCTGTTTAAGAAAAATCGTATAATAACAGAAAGAAAAGAAGGAATTTTTATATGAAAAGTAAATCTAGTGTGGCTACATGGGTTGTTTCTAGGATGTTGATGGCGGCGGGTGTTGTTGCGGTTGCTGCGTGTGCGCGTTCTGGTGGTGATGTGTTGGAATATTCGGCTAATAAAGCAACGCCAATGGTTGATTATGTGGAATCGTTGGATGTTTATTCTGCACCACATAAAGATTCTTTCTTGAATCAATTGGCAATGAATTATCGTTCTTATGCGATATATAATGCACGTACAAGTGGTTTTTCAGATATGGGTGAATTGTTCGCGAACAAGGCTGTTGCGGCATTTAGTGGTGATGCGCCATATCCGGAAACGTTGGATAATTGGCCAATTGCAGATGAACAGACAGAGTTTGAGTTAGGAACCGCGTATAACGAGTTGGTTGACCAATTGAAGAATGATGCAATTCATACAAATCCAGAATTGGCGGCAGAAGCACAGGCAAAGTTTGATTGTTGGTTGTCTGCAACAGCCAGTGGGCAATCTGCAACTGCAGCACAATGTCGTGATCGTTTTGAGAAGACCATTGTTGCGTTGCGTGATTGTGAAAATGGACAAATTGTAAAAAAAGCAGCGCCAGAGGTTGAAGTCACAGAAACAGTTGTTAGCGAAGAAACTGTTGTCGAGGAGTTTACATCGCCCACAGGTGCAGAAACTGCAGTCGTAAAAACAGATGTTAAACGTAGGGAATATTATCCAGAAACTCGTAAATTAAATACGTTGTCCAAATCTGGCAAACCGCGCGAAGGGGTTATTATTGTTAATAACGTTAATGTGCCAGAACATCTGATTAATCCAGAACCTGTTCAGCCAGTGGTATTTAACCAGAATATTTATGGTGGGGATAAATCTATAACCAAAAGTGCAGCTGATAACAGTGTAAGAAACAGTAATAATAATTTTAAGTCAACCATGGATTGTCCGGCAGGACAAAAGGAATGTCCACAGGTGCAACCTGTTATAATCAAAGAATCTGCATCACAACAGCAACAGGCGCCGACGGTTGCGGTGTTTGTGTCAGAAAAAGAACAAGCGCCATGCCCAGTTTGTCAGGCGTGCCAGGAAGCAGAAGATCCGGAATGTCCTGAATGTCAGGAATGTCAGAAGTGTCAAGAATGCCCAGATTGTCAACCAGAAGTTATTCCAGTAATTTCTGATGAAATGGTGACACGTGATGAATTTATAAATATGATGATGGCAATGCGCGAGGAGTTGTTGGCGATTAATGAGCGCTTGGATCAAATTCAGGTCGCACAAGGTGAAAAGACTATGATTAAAGTTCAACAGATTCCATTGGAACCAAAGCAACATGTTATGGAGGAGGTTCTGGAGGTGCGTTTTGACTTTAACAAGGCAGTAATTAAGCCAGAATATCAAGATTTGATTAAGAAATTGGCTACTGCGACCCAGGAAAATAAGAATATTAAGGTTTCTGTTGTTGGTCATACGGATACAGTTGGTACAGGAAATTATAACTATGCCCTGGGTGGTCGTCGTGCCGAGGCGGTTCAAAAGATGTTGATTGATTATGGTATTCCTGCCAGTCAAATTGTTGCAGTGTCTGCGGGTGAAGAAGGGCTGGCGGTGCCAACGCCTGATAATACGCCAAATGCAGATAATCGTCGTGTAAGGGTTGTTAAAGAGGTTCATTATACAGAACAGTCAAAACCTGCGCCGATGGCGATAGAGGTTCAGGAAACTGTTATTGAATAATGTGTAATGGTTTTTTGTTCGGTGTTTGTATGTTATAAAATACTTGACAAAAAGTTTTTTGTAGTGTATGTTGACGCCGTCAGAGAGATGTTTTTGAAAAAGGGCATTTGAAATGACTAATAATTTGGAAAATTTTGGTGTTGCGGTAGATTCTATGGAAAAAGGCACGCGTGCAAATACTTTGAAACGTGGTGCGGAAGTGTTGAATTTGCGAAAAATTTTTGAAACACGTGGTATCTTTGTTCGAGAAACAGGTGAACAACACTAGAAAAAAATAAACCTGCATTTTGTGCAGGTTTTTTTATTTGTTTTTCTTGTTTTATAAGGCTTCAATAACAACCATTGCTGCACAGTAATCATTTTGATCGGTTATTGACAGGTGGATTTTTGCTTTATCTCCTGCGATTTCTTTTAAAATATTACGTGCGCCGCCTGCGATTAAAATCTCTGGCTGACCAAAATCATTATGGATAACGGAAACGTCAGAAAATGCGATGTCTTCGCCGAAACCTGTGCCCAATGCTTTCAGGCATGCTTCACGAGCTGCCCAAAAATTTGCAAGGTGACGTTCTGAATTAGCGTTGTCGTTATCGGCGTATTCTAATTCTTTTTTTGTGAATATGCGTTGTTTCTTGAATGCGGACCAGTCCAAAAAACGGCCACATTCAACTAAATCTATTCCAATCCCTATTATCACGGATAATCTCCCTGGTATTTATGTTGTATATGGCATACTAGACATTTTTTTCCGATTCGTGCAAGAACAAAATGTATATATCTGTTTGATAATAAATTTGGTAATATTTTCCTGGGTGTTTTTAATAGATTGGTATGATATAATTGTTTTGTTAGCTTTAAAATAAAGGAGAAAAAAATGAAAAAAATATCATTAGTAGCTTTGATGGGCGCGGTATTTGCATTTAGTGCCAATGCAGAGTTTGTTGAACCACCTGTACAAGTTGTAGAGGTCGATGTTGTTGGATTCGTTGATGAAAATGAAACTATTTTAACTGTAGAGCAGGTTGAAGATTTGCGTGATGATACTTTTGTTATTTTAGAAGGTAATATTGTTAAGTCTTTGGGGGATGAAAAGTATCTGTTCAAAGATTCAACTGGAACAATAGAAGTTGAAATAGATGATGAAGGATGGGGGGGGCAGTCTGTTGGGCCAAAAGATGTTATAAAAATCTATGGTGATGTCGACAGGGGAATATTTGAAACAGAAATTGATGTAGATAGGATTGTAAAGAAGTAAAAAAACCGCCCATTTGGGCGGTGTTTATTTGTCGCAATTTTTCTTGTCACAATTTTTTTTGTCACATGTGTTGTTGGTTGTGTTAGAGCAGTTTTTACATTTTCCGTTTTTATTTTCTGATTTTGACATTCTGTTTCCTTTTTTTGTTTTGTTGTTATTATATGTCCGGACGTAAAAATAATACACTACCAGTTGGTGGTGCGACAATATGTCTGTTTTCCCAAAAAAATAATGGGCTTAAGATTCGCCCATTGTTTTTAATTATCGGTCTGCATTTAAATCTACAGAACGAAAGAACCTTAGAAAGTCATTTAGGTTGCAGCCTGTCGCACTTAGTATTTTGGCGATGCTGCCTGTGGATGGCCAGCGTGGTTGGCCGTATTTTGAATAGCGCTTGGATTTATTAAATGTCGTTGGGTCCAGACCACTGTATTTGGCCAGGCCAGAGCAGCTCATATTATGAGCGTTTGCAAAGCTATCTATTGCACTCCATACGTCGTTATGTGTCATTTGTTTTTCTCCTTTGGTTTTATTAGTTTGTTTGTTGTTGCTGTTGTATTATAAAATATGTTTTTACTAATCTTTTAATGCTGTTTTTGTTGTGTGACTGTATAGAAATAGGCAGGTAATCGTATGAAAGGCTTGGATTCCTGGGGAAATAGCCTTGAAAAACGTCTTGAAATAAGTTTTTTTTCTTACGATTTTGGGGATTTGTTCCTAGGTTTTTAGCTTGAATTTTGGTGTTTTTTCCTAAAAAAATAGGTATTATGTATAAAAAGGGGTTGGAAATGGCAACGATAAAAACAAAAGTGGCATTGTTCAGAGAACTGTTAGCGCTGAAAGAGGTTATTGATGTTGGGCAAATTCAGGCTGCGGCAGAACGTAATGGTATAAAGCATTCTAATTTGTCAAAGATGATTGCGGATTTAGAGGCCAAGTTTAAAACATCTTTGCTGATACGTAGTTCGGCAGGCAGCGTGCCAACAAATACAACGCGTCAATTGTATTCTGATATAGAGGTTATCTCAGAAGCGCTGGATAATTTGTTGCAAAATTTAACGGCGCCAGAAGAGCTAACGGGCTTTTTATCTGTCTGGACAGAAGAGGGGTTTGCCAGTTGCGGAATGTTGACTGAATTGTCCAAGTTTTATGCAAAATATCCAAAGCTGCGTTTAGATATTCTGACGAATTGTCATATGAATATGTTTAGTCCTGATGTTACAATAATTGATGCACGAAATATCAGTAAAATTCCAGGCAAAGCATTGTTTAAATTTAGAACCAAGGCAAAGTTTTACAGTACGCCAAAGTATATGTATAAACGCGGCGCGCCAAAAGATATGGATGATATGTTGGAAAATTATGATTTATGTATTCGTCAGAAGTTTTTGCAATATCCAGAATTTAATTTTTTGTTAAAGCGGGCAAAAAAATTAAATACAACGGCTGATTCTGCATCAATTATTTATCAGTTGGTGGCTGATGGTGCGGGGATTGCGTTAATGCCGGAATGGTGCGGTAATAAGGGGTTGGTAGAGGTGCCGAATATAGACTTTGATTATGAGTATATTTTGACATGCTTTGGTAATCC
This sequence comes from Candidatus Enterousia sp., assembly GCA_045530935.1. Taxonomy (GTDB): domain Bacteria; phylum Pseudomonadota; class Alphaproteobacteria; order Rs-D84; family Rs-D84; genus Enterousia. The sequence goes on from JAZSDC010000032.1 coordinate 14,615, forward strand.
GTTAAAGATTAAAAGTGCCAAGGTTCAGGCGTTTTTAGAATTCTTTTATGAATTTTGTAGTGAACATGGTATTCAATTGCAAATGTTTGAATAAAAAAACATTGTAATTTTTATTTGGGTGGGTTAATATCGGTGTGTTGTTCGGGGTGTAGCTCAGCCTGGTAGAGTACTTGCATGGGGTGCAAGGGGTCGCAGGTTCGAATCCTGTCACCCCGACCATAAAAATATAAATCGGCATTTCGCCGATTTTATTTTATTCGCGTTCAGCTGTGGGTGCTGATATTGTGTTGTTGTTTTGTTTTTGTGGTTGATAATGGTTCTGGCATATGTTGTGTCTGCCTATGTATACGCGCATTTTTGATAAATCTATGCCGTATTCGTTTGATAGTTTTAGTAATAATTCATAAGTCTTGTTTGATGCGTCGCCTGAATACGCAGGGTCTTTGTGTGTAAATCTGGTGTCTTGTTTCCCAAGTAGATAGGCCATCATGCCAGTGGCATAATCGGGATCTGCACTTGCGTGCGCGCGTGAAAAGTCGTGCGCCCATGTCGCAAGTTGTATAACTTTTTCTAACCACTCTTTTGGGCTGTCTGGATTATCTGGGCATAGGTGTTCTATGCACATATTGAATATGTAGTCTGTAAATATTCTGGTTAATTCAATTTGTTGTATGGCACGTGTGTATTTTTCTGTGATTTGTTGTGCTTCGGTATCACAACCAATAAAGAGTTTAAGCTTGTCTTTTAGTAGCGTCATAGGCTTCTTGGTGTTGCCAGACATGGTGGTCATGGCCAGACGTCCCGCTATTAATTCTGGACCGTCAATTTTTATTCGGGGGGCGATGTTTTTTAGCTTGTCGGATAGATCGTGCATACCAAATTCTTGTGATAAAGGTATACAAAAGTATTGTATTATGACATACAGTAAATTATATCTGTCATAAATGTTTATTTCGGTTGGGGTGTTCGATTGGGGTAGTTTTGATAACTCGTATTTAAATTTTGATATTATGGTTTGTATATGTTCTGGACTGATTATGGTTGATGCGGTTGGTGCAGAATGCATTGATTCTAGCTGTCTTATTTTTGTTTGCATGGCTGCTTTTTCTTGTTCTGCTGCGTGCAATTTAGCAGTTAATTCTGCAATTTGTGCTTCGTAATCAATTGTTTGTTTTTTGTTGAATATACCCATTATGTTTCCCTTTTTTGATTTATTATAATAAGTTTAGCACAAAAAATATTGTTGTACAGTTTTTTGTATTAAGTGGACTTGACTGTAGATTGTTTTGTGTTGTTTTTTGTGGTATATTTTTTACAATTGTTATCACAGCTGTTTAAACGTCGTTAATTTTGTTCTGTATGGGTTGCGCAATTTGTGCGTATCAGGTCATCAATGTGTATTCCCATGGCGTATGCGCGTGCGTCTGGAACTGCGCATGGGTCACAGTCACGTCTGATTTGGCCGACATTACAAACGAACGCTACGTCTTGGCATATTCCATATGTGCGGGTTTTAATCGGTTGGTTTAGATATTCGATGGCAATATTCCAGTATTTTTCAGGAACGGATTTTGGGTTAAATGCCCACATTTGACCGACGGTATTGGTTATGCGTTGAATGCATGGCGGTGTGTTCTTATCTGTGGGGATGTCTTTGTTTTTTTTGGTGTTATGGTTCGTTATCGTTATCCACGCAATAATGGATGTGCAAAGAAGAATAACGATGACCAACAGAATATAGTGCGCAATTGTAAATGGGGTGGTATTTTGTTTAAATGTTTTTTTCATGATTGTTCCTGTTTGTTTGAATTTTAGCACCTGGTGTGTGAAAAAAATATGGTTTTGTATTCCCATAATTAATTGATTTTTTTAAAATATTAATTTAGACTGTAGAACAATCTAATCAAAGGAGGATGCCGTGTTTGTAACTGAAAAATTAAAGACATTCTCGTGGGTTAATGTCGGTAACCCTGATCATGAAGATTTTGAAAAATTACAGACAGAATACAAGATTGATGAAGATACAATATCTGATATTCTGGACCCGGATGAGCAGCCACGCCTGGAAATAGAAGATGATTACAAGGTTATTATTGTTCGTTTCCCAATTATTAATCGCGAATCGGATACACTGTGGCATACAGAGCCGCTGTCCATCATTTATTCTTCCAGTCGTGTTATTACCGTTTGCCGCAAGCGTTGTGATTTATTAGATAGAATAAAAAAGTCTGAAAAGACATCGCGAGAAGAATTTATTTTGAACATTATTTACTATATCGCCGAATCGTATCTGCGTATGTTGAAGGAATTGAATAAACGTGTTTTGGCGTCAAAGCGTGTGTTGTTGGAACGAATTCGTAAAAAAGAATTGATGGATTTGTTAGAAGTTGAAAATAGCTATACATTGTATATGGCGGGAATTCGTGGTAATGTTGCGGTGCTGGATAAACTAGAAAAAGTTCGTGGTTTTGTTAAAACCGATGATGCTAAGGAATTGGCCGAAGATGCGCGAATCGAATTAGCGCAGGCGACAGAGGTGGTAACATCGTACAGTAAGATGCTGAAATCAATCAAGGAAACATTCGAAAGTGTTATTAATATGGATTCTAATACGAATATTAATCGTTTGACAATGTGGAATATTATTTTGGTTGTGCCGACTGTGATTGTTGGCTATTTCGGAATGAATGTAAGATTGCCTTTTGCAGAATATCAGCAGGTCGCAACAGCTATATTTATCTTCATAATGGTTTTGTTGTTGGGATTTGCGTTATTTGGTTTTATTCGTCGCAGAATTGTGTGATGGCTTGTATGGTATGAAGCTGGAAACAAGTGGTATTTTGATAGCATTGCGTGCGTTTAGTGAACGTGATTGCGTTGCACAAATATTTACCCATGATTATGGTATTTTAACAGGTGTTTTACGTGCGGCGGTTGTTGCTAAAAAAAACAAGCCTTTGGTTGGACAGTATGGTACAGTTGTTTGGAATGCGCGAATTGATACGCAACTGGGGACTTTTCATTGGGAGTCGGAAAAAAATCTTGCAGCGTCATTGATGTTTTCTGCGACTGGTTTGTCGTGTATGAATGCAGCGTTTGATATTTTGGCGACATTGTTGCCAGAACGTGAAGAATACAAGGTTTTATATAAGGCAACATTGGATTTATTAGTTCGGTTGGCTGCCGGTGATGTTGCCCAATATGTAAATTGGGAACAGGTATTATTGCGCGAGCTGGGGTATGCGCTGGATTTATCGTGTTGTTCGGGGTGTGGAACGACGGATGATTTACATTATCTGTCTCCACGTACAGGGCGGGCTGTTTGTTCTGGGTGTGCGCAGCCATATCTGAATAAATTGTACAGATTGCCGATAGATTCGGATGTAACATTTCGTTTTTTGGAAAGTGTGTGCGCGCAACATGGTGTGCAGGTGCCAATGTCTAGAAAAATGATAAAATTTGTTTGATTTTTGCTACATTTATTCCTTGCGAATTTTTTTATTTTTGCTATGGTGATTTCAGTTCAACAGAAGAAGGAGAAAATCATGACTTGGACAATCTTGGTACTTGTATTGAGTATCGCGTTGTATCTGTTTAGCGATGTCTTGGTAAAGACAGATGCTAAGAAAGCTACAGCAGGTGTAAAATTTACCGAAAAAGCAATTAAACTGGTTGCGGTTATGTTGTTGGCAGGCTGTGTTGCAGGCTGTTTTTGTCGTGTGTATATGCCGTACTATCTGACGGAAGTTAATCCAGGAATCGTTCAGCATATGGTTGAAGGTATGCAGAAAAAAATGAACGAGGAAAAGAACAAAGCTGTTCGTGAATATGTTCGTAAAAATGCGGACAAGATGATTGCTGATGCGCCAGTGTTGGGTAATCCAGAAGCAGAAAAGACAATCTTTGTGTGGACTGCCGCTTCTTGTGGTTATTGCCGCCGTGTTCATGGTGAATTGGACAGTGTTTTGGCAGAACGTGATGATGTTCGTGTAGTTTTGAAAAACTTCTCGATTCATGGTGTAATGTCTGATGGCCCGGCACGTGCAATGATTGCGGCTAAGATTCAAGACCCTGCCAAGGCCGCGAAATTTGCTGATATTATTATGACACGTGAATATCGTCCATCTGAAAAAATTGATGATCAAGACAAATTGGCTGCTGCAATTGAAAAGAACTTGATGAAATTTGCAGAAGAAGTTGGTTTGGATAAAGCAAAACTGAAAGAAGATATGAAGGGTGCAGTTGTTGCGCGTGAATTGGCGAACGTTCGTGATTTGGCACAACGATTCGAAATTACTGGTACTCCTTTCTTGATTATCGGGGAAGAAGCGTTCCCAGGTGCAATCCCAGCAGAACAAATCAAGGCTGCATTGGATAAATAATTGCTTTTTGGTAATAAGAAAAACGCCCATTGTTTGGGCGTTTTTTTGTGGTTTGTATGTGGGCTGATTTTATTTTACAAATGATTTTAATATTTGAAATAAACCAAGGCGTTTCTTTTTCTTAAGATCTTGGTATGCATATGATTCGGTGCGTCCAATTTCTGTGTATTCTGGCATATTGATATTTTGTACTGTATTTTTGTAATCATATATTATATCGCAACAATATTTTATATTGTTGACATTGCAAGAAGTATATTTGTGCGTAATGTCATACAGTTTTTTACATCTGTACTTTTCTAGTATATAAAAACCAGGTGTGTGTTCGTTATTCATGGCTACATATGATATATATGAAAAATCTATTTGTCAAATCTTGTATTTTCATTGTTTTTGTCTATATATATGATAAATTCGCGAATCGGGTTTTAATATGGTATAATTTCACAGGTACTAAAAGGATTTTGATTATGGCACTGATACCAATGGTTATAGAAGAATCACCACGTGGGGAACGTTCGTTTGATATTTATTCTCGTTTGTTGCGTGATCGTATTATTATGGTTAATGGACAGATTGAGCCAACAATGGCAAACAGTATTGTCGCCCAGTTGTTGTTCTTGGAATCTGAAAATCCGAACGCTGATATTTCAATGTATATCAACAGTCCGGGTGGTGATGTATCCGCAGGGTGGGCGATTATGGACACGATGCAGTATATCAAGGCGCCGGTTTCAACAATTGGTATGGGCTTGGTTGCATCGATGGGATCGGTGTTGTTGGCAGCTGGCGAAAAAGGAAAACGCTTTGTTTTGCCAAATACCCAGATTATGATTCATCAGCCTTTGGCCGGTGCACAGGGACAGATTACTGATATGGAAATTCAAATGACTCAGTATCAGAAAAATAAAAAGACCTTGATTAAGCAAATGTCTGAATTTACAGGTAAAAAAGAAAAAGAATTGTTTGATGCGATGGAACGTGATAATTGGATGTGTCCGCAAGAGGCCAAGGATTTTGGCCTGATTGATGGTATCTTAGAACGTAAATAATTCATATGTTGTATGGGGAACAGATATGAGTGATGAAAAAACACCAAAAACAGAAAATAATAATCAGCAATTTTGCAGTTTCTGTGGCAAGGCAGTATATGAAGTAAAAAAACTGGTTAGTGGGCGTAATGTTTGTATTTGTGATGAATGTATAAATCTGTGTAATGATATTATGGCAGATGATAATCGTCGCGAAGTTAGTCAGGATGCAAAAAAATTGCCAACGCCATCGCAGATTTATAATTTTCTGAATGAATATATTATTGGGCAAGATGTTGCAAAGCGTACACTGGCAGTGGCGGTTTATAATCACTATAAACGTCATAATGTTGCAGTTGCGTCAAATGTCGAAATTCAAAAATCAAATGTTTTATTGATTGGTTCGACGGGTACAGGTAAAACCTTGTTTGCGCAAACTTTGGCGCGAATATTGGATGTGCCATTTGCAATTGCTGATGCAACGACGTTGACCGAAGCAGGTTATGTTGGTGATGACGTGGAAAGTGTTTTGACGCGTTTGTTGCAAAATGCAAACTTTGATGTTGAACGTGCCGGACGTGGAATTATATATATTGATGAAATTGACAAGATTTCACGTAAGTCTGAAAATCCATCATTGACACGTGATGTGTCGGGCGAAGGTGTGCAACAGGCACTGTTGAAATTGATAGAGGGTACGGTTGCAAATGTGCCGGCAGGTGGTGCAGGGCGTAAACACCCAGGCGAAGCGACGGTTCAATTGGATACCAGTAAGATTTTGTTTATCTGCGGTGGTGCTTTTGATGGGTTGAATAAGATTATTGGAAATCGAACATGTGAAAGACGCGGTATTGGATTTGGTGCACATGTAGAATCTGCTGAAGAACGCAAAAATAAGAATTTCTTGAAGGATGTGGAACCAGAAGATTTGGTAAAGTTTGGTATTATTCCAGAATTGATTGGTCGTTTGCCGGTAATTACAACGTTGCAAGAGTTGGATGAGGATGCATTGGTTAAAATATTGACAGAGCCCAAAAATGCAGTGGTTAAACAGTTTGCAGCAATGTTGGAAATGGATGGGGTAAAGTTAAATATTACTGATACTGGTTTGCGTGAAATTGCAAAGATGGCGGTTGCGCGTAAGACAGGGGCGCGTGGATTGCGCAGTATCTTGGAACGCGTGTTGATGCAACCAATGTTCGAAGCGCCAGATAAAGAAGATTTGGCCGAGATTGTTGTAGACGCAGATGTTGTTTTGGGGAATAAGGCGCCCATAGAGATTCAAAAAGAGAATAAGAAGGCTGCTTGAAAAAAACGCTCGTAAGAGCGTTTTTTATTAATTTATTAAGTTCTTACTGTTATTGCAAGAATTGTGTTAGGTTTCCAGTAATTTGTTGTAATGCATTTGTTGTTCCGCTGTTTGCAGTGCTTTGAACAATCTGCATAATAGAACCAGTGTTGGTGCTGGAACCAATTCCGCCAATAGAGCTTATGATAAATTCACTCCATAACGCGCGTTTTTGTGCGTTAAGCTTGGAAGGGGCGCATTTGTTAAATTTTTCTTCAAGGTTATGCGCCATTGTGGCTTCGGTAGTGTCAATCCAATCGTCTTCGGAAAAATTAACCTTGTCAAGAATTTCATAGATGTTTGATACTGTTTTCTTTTCTTTGGATGAACATGTGTTTCCAATTGGGTCGTTCGGACAATATGTTACAGATTTTGCAATTGGATAATCTTTCCAGATAGTGTTTTCTTTGTATTTGTCATAACATATGTATGTGTCATCTTGTGCCGCGGCGGCATAACGAACAGATGATTCGTATGTGTTGGAATCGTCGCAAACTTTTAGACTGGCAGTAACCTGTTTTGCAGATGATGCGCCAGTTTTAACCCATTCTTTAAAGATTTTATTTGTGTAGTCTAATTCCTGGGATGAAGGAATGCATTCTGCGGTTAAAGCTTTTTGTTTTTTTGATATTTCTTGTACGTTTGCAACCATATTTATTACTGTAGGTAACAGGCTGGAACCCGTTTTGCCAGCGTCATTTTTTTTCTGAGAAACGGTTGGCGCTTTTTTAATTGTGATAGCAAAACTTGGTACAGTTTGTACCATGCATGCAAGTGTTACAAAAAATAGTAATTTTCTTTTCATCTCTCTTGGATAAAAGTATAACATAAAATTTTAATTAGATAAATATAAAAATTGCATTTTTGTTATTTGCGCGCTAAAGTGCAGGTGTGCACAAAGATAAAAGAAATTTTATTATATTGACCAAACATAAACGATTAAAGCGTTTGTGGCAGTTTTTTTTCACAGGCTGGGGGTTGGTTATGGTGGTGGCGTTGGTCGCAGGGGCACTGTTCACAAAACAGTTGCTGTGGACGCCAATATCGGTAATAAATATGACAGATATTGTTACAAATCAATTTAAAATGTCTGGTGCTGCGTTCGTTGGAACGGACAAGAATGGCGAGCCCTTTAAACTGCGTGCTAAGACAGGGTATCAGGAATATGATAAGCCTGACTTTGTTTTTATGGATTCTGTTTCTGGAACGATTAGTCGTGTTATGGCAGGGACAAAGGTCGTTGATAATATTTCTGCAGATCGTGGACAATATAATCGTAAGAAAAAAACCATTACATTGTTGGGAAATGTCCGTGTGGATTCTAGTAATGGCGATAAATTAAGAACTGATGAGTTGGTGATAAAGTTATGAAGCAATCTGTATTACGTGTTCAGCATTTGTCAAAATCATATGGAAAACGTATGGTTATCAAAGACGTGTCGCTAGAGGCGCGACAAGGCGAATCGGTTGGTTTGTTGGGGCCTAATGGCGCAGGTAAAACGACGGCTTTTTACTGTATAACAGGGCAATTGGCGGCAACTGGTGGGCAAATATTCTTGAATTCTCAGGATATTACGCATTTGCCATTTTATCAGCGTGCTCGTCTTCATATTGGATATTTGCCCCAGGAAAACAGTGTGTTTCGTGGTCTGACGGTTGAACAGAATATTATGGCGATTCTTGAAGTAGTTGAACCTGATAAGAAAAAACGCAAAAAGAAATTGGATTCCCTGCTGGAAGAGTTTTCAATTGCCAGCCTGCGCAACAGTCCAGCGACGGCATTGTCTGGGGGGGAACGTAGACGTGTAGAAATTGCCCGTGCGTTGGCAAATGATCCAAAATTTATTTTGTTGGACGAACCGTTTGCAGGTATTGATCCGATTGCGGTTAATGAAATCCGTAGTCTGGTGTCGCAATTAAAAAATCGTGGTTTGGGGGTTATTATCACAGATCATAATGTTCGTGAAACACTGGGGATTACAGATCGCAGTTATGTATTGCATGATGGAAAAATCCTGAAACACGGAACAACATCAGAAATTGTACAGGATGAAATGGTCAAGAAAGTATACCTGGGCGAGGATTTTGTTATGTAAAAAACAGGATTTTAAATCCTGTTTTTATTTTGTGGACTGCTATTCCAGCGCATGTATTGGTGGAACTATTTAATTTATCTGTCGTGATGTGCCCTTAATTTGTCTATGAACATAGATTGGGTTCTGGACATGCATTTATACATATAATTGTAATATGTTTTCTTGTCGCCATTTAATGCAGCGCGCAATGCGGCAGTGTATTCGTGATTGTCGCTGGCCTGATTAAAGGCAATCGGACGATAGCCGCGATTAATTAAAAACCAGTTCATTAACATGCGGGCGGTACGTTTGTTAAAGTCTTTGAATGGCTGTAATACAATTATTTCATAATGTGCATCAAATGCGCGTTGTAATATGCTTTGTTTGCCGCTGTTCATTCTGTATATTATGTCGTCCAGCTTTTGACGTGTTACTTCTGGACTGGGGTCTGCGGGAGTTATCTGTTGCAGATTGCATACGCATGTTGTGCGAAAACCGCCAGGGGTAACTTCTGTATCCTGGGCCAGCTTATAGTGAATGTCCATAACGTTACTTAGTGTGAAATTTGCAATATTTGTACGTGAAACAATCATATCCCACGTTGTTCCAATGTTGTGGATACTTTCACTGCTGGTTTCATGGCGTATTTCGTGATCTGCGCATTGATTCAAAACAAGTGTTTCTTTTATGAACGCGCTTTTAACCCACGCAACATCGTCCAGGTGTTTGGCGTGTTTGTGTAATAGATCTGTAATTATTTCGCGTTTGCGTTCAATATCTTTTTTGATATTGTATGTTTCTTTTTTTGTCATAGGTCCTTCTCCTTTGACATATTGTTATTTTGTATAAAATATAGTACATTTGATGTTATTTGTCAAGTTTTTGTAGTTGTGTATTTTTTTAAAAAATCGTATTGAAATATTTGTCAGATTTGTTTTATGCTGTCTTGTGCAATAGGTAAAGGGGTATCGTATGTTAAAGTATTTATTAGTGTTATCTGCATTGTTCGTTCCAATGGTTGTAGAAGGGGCGCCTAAAAAGAAAAAAGAGGAGCCGGTTGTTCATTTGACGGATGCTGAAATTTATGAAGAATTGAAAAAATTGGCGTTGGTTTTTGAAGTGGCGCGTGAAAATTTTGTTGAAGAAGCGGACGAAAAAAAGATGCTAGAGGCTGCAATGAACGGTATGCTGGGGGCTTTGGATCCGCATTCGTCATATTTGTCTGCCGATGATTTCAAGGAATTTAGTGAAAAATCACACGGTGAATTTGGTGGTTTGGGGATTCAGATTACCAGTGACCGTGGTGCAGTACGCGTTATTTCGCCAATTGATGATACACCAGCGGCGCGTGCAGGCATCAAAGCGGGGGATTATATTACCCATATCGATGGTGAACAGGTGTTTGATTTGACGTTGAATCAGGCGGTAAAAAAGATGAAAGGTCGTCCAGGGACCAAGGTAAAGTTGACGGTTGTGTCTGATGATGGCGAATCAAAAACAATGACGTTGAAACGTGCAATTATCAAGGTTGAATCAGTTAAATCTTCTGAAAAAATGCTGGCGGGTGCAGATCCAGAAGATGAAGATACACCAAAAATTGGTTATATTCGTATTTCTGATTTTGGTGTGACAACTGCGCGTGATTTGAAAAAAGCGATTGAAAAATTAGAAAAAAAGGACGTTGTTGGATATGTGTTGGATGTCCGTAATAATCCAGGCGGGTATTTAAATGCAGCGATTGATGTTTCAGATGCATTTTTAGAGGCAGGTGAAATCGTTTCAACGCGCGGAAAGAAAAGTACAGATATAGAACGTGTTTACGCCAGGGCGGGGGATTATACCAATGGGAAACCTGTTGTAGTCTTGATAAATCATGGTTCTGCATCTGCGTCTGAAATTGTGGCGGGGGCATTGCAGGATAATGGGCGTGGCATTGTTATGGGGTCGCAATCCTTTGGCAAGGGTAGTGTGCAACAACAAAAACCGTTGGGGGATGGTACCGCAATTCACATTACAATTGCCCGCTATTACACACCGTCAGGGCGTTCCATTCAAAACGAAGGAATAACCCCAGATGTAGAGGTTTTGCAATCCAAGGTAGAAGTCTTAGAGAAGAAAGAAAGTATGTATTCTGAAGCTTCTTTTAAGAATTCGTTAAAAAATGATAAATCTAAGAAGAAAAACAAAAAGAAATCTGATGTGGATGATGCGGATTCTGATGAAGAAACACCATTTGAAGAATTGACGGATGAAGAAAAAGATGCGCGTGATTATCAATTGCAACGTGCAATGGGGATGGTTATTGCATTGGGAAAGGTTCAAGCGCGTGCAATGGAAAATCAAGAAGCCGTAGAAGAGATAGAAGAAGAAATAGAAGAAACGCAGGAATAAAAAAATCCCCAAAATGGGGATTTTTTTTATTGTGCCAATTTATTGTCAGACCCCATTATGTCGATAATTTCATTCTGGCATATTTGTGTCATTAAATGTCTTGATTTAGATAAAAATTCACGTGGATTGAAATTTTCCGGTGTTTGTGCAAGGCTTTTTCGTGTGGCGGCAACAAAAGCAAGACGTAAATCGCTGTCGACATTGATTTTGCAAATATTCATTTGTGTGGCATGACGCAGTTGTGTTGGCGATATGCCACGTGCATTTGACAAGTTGCCACCAAAATTATTAATTGTTTTTATTAGTTCTTGTGGAATGCTGGATGCACCGTGTAATACTAACGGAAAGTTAGGCAATCGTTTAGATATATCGGATAAGATGTCAAAACGTAATTCTTCGTCTTCGCTTTTGCGCTTGTATGCGCCGTGACTGGTACCAATTGCAATGGCCAGTGAATCTGTGTTTGTTGCATTAACAAATGTTTCTACATCTTGTGGGTTTGTATAGCATGATGTTTCTGATTTGGTGTTTTCGTCTTCAATGCCAGACAGTGTTCCTAATTCCGATTCAACAGAAACATTGTGCATGTGGGCGTATTGTGCAACTTGTTTTGAAATGTTTATATTTTCTTTAAATGGTTTATTGCTGGCATCAATCATTACTGATGAAAATCCGATATCTATCGCATGTTTGCATGCTTCAAAACTGCTGCCATGATCCAGATGTAATGCAATTTGTTGGTTTGGTGATATGTTTGCGCCTTTTATCATTGCAATCAGCATGTCATCGCCCATGTATTTCAAGGCAGATTCAGATACTGCCAGTATTATTGGGCTGTTTGTGGCTTTGGCTGCATCAATTATTGCTTGTAGTGTTTCCATATTATAGAAATTAAATGCAGGAATTGCGTATTTGCGCGCCATCGCATCACGAAACATAGCGTTTGTGTTTACTACGCCTAAATCTGTATACGTCATATGTGTATCCTTTTTGCAGGATTATAACATAAATTTTTGCTTTTTTATATGTTTTCTTGGTTTTTGAATATTAAAAAAGCCCCATATAGGGGCTTAATCTATCGGACGTTTTGCATGTTTGCATACATGCTTTTTGTTTGTTCTGCATTAGTGTTTATTTCGTTTAATGTGTTCGCCCATACAGAATTTTCATTGCCAATATTGTGTACTGTCATTTCTGTGCCATTCATAACAGCATTTGAAAGCATGTCTAGGATAGTTTTTGCACGTTCGTCAATTTTGTCATCTGGGCAATTAACATATATTGTGATCTGTGGAATCGTTGCGCGTGGGTTGGGATTAGGAAAATTGAAACGTATTATTTCTTTGCATGCGTTTGCGTGTTTTTTTGCAGCTTCAATTGCTTCGCCAACGCGTAGGCGAAATGCAGCGATTTTATTACCTGTTTTGTGTTCAAAAGTATCCAATAAATATATTGTACGGTCTTTTACAAATAAATCTTTCTTTTTCAGGTAATCTGGTCGCTTTACTTCTTTTATAGGGCCAGAAAAATTTAATGTAGGCATGGTATTCCTCCTTGTTCTTGTCGTCTTACTTAATAATATGTAGTACCAATGGGGTGTTTGTCAAGGGTAAAAAAGATTTTTTATAATCTTGCCTTGCTGCGTGAAAGGCGATATTATTCTGTACGATGTTAATTTGTATTTTAGGTAAAAGGAATGTTTAATCATGTCAAATAAGTTAATTGTTGATGGAAATTGGGCGGCGGCTGATGTCGCTTATAGATGTGTGGATTTTGCGGCGATTTATCCAATTACCCCCAGCAGTACTATGGGTGAATTGGCGGATGAATGGTCTTTTCAGCATAAAAAGAATATTTGGGGTGCGATTCCACAGATAATTGAAATGCAATCCGAAGCAGGGGCGGCTGGTGCAATGCATGGGGCGTTGCAGATGGGCAGTTTGGCAACTACCTTTACTGCATCTCAGGGGTTATTGTTGATGATTCCGAATATGTATAAAATTGCTGGGGAACAGACACCGTTTGTTATGCATGTGGCGGCGCGCGCATTGGCAACGCATGCGTTGTCAATCTTTGGCGATCACAGTGATGTTATGTCTGTGCGTTCGGTTGGTTTTGCAATGCTGTCATCGCACAATGTGCAACAGGCGCACGATATGGCGGCAATTGCACATGCTGCGACGATACGGGCGCGTGTGCCATTCTTGCATTTTTTTGATGGTTTTCGTACCAGCCACGAAGAATCACGACTGATTCGCATAGAAGATGAAATTTTGGAAAAACTGATTCCGAATGATTTGGTTTTAGCGAATCGTGCGCGCGGAATGACACCTGATAAACCAGTAATTCGTGGTACAGCGCAAAATCCTGATGTTTATTTCCAGGGACGCGAGGCAGCCAATCCATTATATGAAAAAACACCGGAAATTGTACAGCAATGTATGGATGAATTTGCTGAATTAACTGGGCGTAAATATAACTTGGTTGATTATGTGGGGGATGAAAACGCGCAAAATGTTATTGTCGCAATGGGCAGTGGGTGTGAAACAATTGAAGAAACACTGGCTCATCTGCCATCTGGATTGGGTGTGTTAAAGGTGCATTTATATCGTCCTTTCCCGGTAGAGGCGTTTTTAAAAATGTTGCCCAAGACAGTGAAACGAATCGCTGTTTTAGACAGGACCAAGGAACCGGGCAGTATCGGTGAACCATTGTATCAGGATGTAAAATCGATTGTGCCAGATGGGGTTGCGGTCTTTGGTGGACGTTATGGTTTGGGGTCCAAAGAATTTAAACCAAGGGACGTCAAGGCGATATATGAAAATCTGATGCGTGGTACATTACACCATAACTTTACTGTTGGAATTGATGATGATTTGATGGGATTGTCGTTGAAGACGGATGCGGCGTTCTCGGTTGAAGATCCTAATTTTAAAACTGCGATTCTATATGGTATCGGCAGTGATGGTACAGTTGGTGCGGTTAAGAATATTGTGAAAATTGTTGGGGAAAATTCTGATTTATATCCACAATCATATGCGGTTTATGATTCGAAAAAATCGGGTGGATTGACGGCGTCTCATATTCGCTTTTCTGATGCGCCGATTAAAAGTCAATATTTGGTAGAAGTAGCTGATTTTATCAGTGTTTCTAACTTTATGATTGCTCAGCGGTTTGATGTGTTCCGCGGTCTGCGTGCGGGTGGAACCGTAATGATTAATACATCATTAGCGCCAGACGTTGCGTTTGCAAATTTGCCACGCGACACCCAGGAGCACTTAATTAGAATTCGTGCAAATGTATATTTCTTGGATGCGAATCGCGCGGCGGCAGAATTGGGATTGGGAAATCGTATTAACACATTTATTATGTTGAATTTCTTTAATCTGACAAATGTAATTGAACCAGCCCAGGCGGCAATCAGTGCCAAGGCGGCCATTGAAAAAACTTATAAAAAGAAGGGAATGGAAGTCGTTCAGGCAAACTGGGCCGCAGTAGATAAGGCGGTGGAATATTTGTATAAATATGATGTTCCTTCGTCTGTGTCAAATTTTGCGCCCGATTTTATCCCTGCGATGACGTTGGAAGCGCCTGCTGAAATTGCTGGAACTTTGGGTGAAATGGCTGCGCAGCGCGGGGATGCGATACCGGTATCACGTTTTCGTGTTGATGGTGAATTTGGTGCGGGACAATATCCTGTTGGTACATCAAAATATGAAAAACGTGCAATATCTGACAAGGTTGCAACAGTTGATTTGGACAAATGTATACAATGTGGTAAATGTTCTATGTTGTGTCCGCATGCTGTTATTCGTATCAAGGCATTGGATGAGGCGCAGGCCGAAGAACTGCGCGCCAAGGGGGTGCATGTTGTTCCGATGAAAACGCCAGAGTTAGGACCAAATATGTATTTTACAATAAATATTTCGCCTGCAGATTGTACAGGGTGCAATATTTGCGTGAAAAATTGTCCGACAGGTGCTTTGTCAATGGTGCCTGCGCGTGATGTGATGGCGGAAAATCAGGCGGCGTTTAATGCTGCAGAAAAGATTCCAGATTTCCCACGTGAAAAATTGAATTTAAATATTCCAAAGCATGTGGAATTGTTGCCGCATTATTTTGAGTTCCCAGGTGCATGTGCGGGGTGTGGTGAAACACCGTATGTGAAATTGCTGTCGCATCTGTTTGGGGACAGGATGGTTGTTGCAAATGCGACGGGATGTTCGTCAATCTATGGTGCGAATTTGCCAACAACGCCATGGACCAAGGACAAGGCAGGGCGTGGTCCTGCATGGTCTAATTCGCTGTTCGAAGATAATGCGGAATATGGTTTGGGAATGCGATTGGCGCTGAATCAAAAACGTCATTCCCTAAAAGGTTTGTTGTTTGAGTTGGGTTTTGAAAATGTTGAAGATTTGTTCGATGAAAAAAATCCGGATAAACAGCGTGAAATAGAACAAACATTGCGCCAGCAGCTGGCAAAAATCGATGGGCCGCGTGCACGCTTGGCGGAAAGTCAAATTGGTGAAATTGTTGATAAGTCTGTATGGATTATTGGTGGTGATGGATGGGCGTATGATATTGGCTATGGTGGTGTTGACCACATATTGCACAGTGGTGAAAATGTAAATGTTTTGGTGTTGGATACTGAAGGATATTCGAATACAGGTGGACAACAGTCAAAATCAACGCCATTTGGTGCCAGTATGAAGTTTGCAATTGGCGGTAAGGAACATGCCAAGAAGGATCTGGGGATGATTGCAATTATGTCCGGTGCATATGTTGCGCAGATTGCCTTGGGGGCGAATCAGGCCCAGGCGATTCGCGCATTCCGCGAGGCAGAATCTTTTGATGGGCCATCAATCATATTGGCGTATGCACCATGTATTGCGCATGGGTTTGCGCTGCAAAATGGCGCAGAACATCAGATGCAGATGGTGCAGACAGGGGCGTGGCCATTGTTCCGATTCGATCCGCGTTTGATTGCAGATGGTCATAATCCGTTGACAATGGATTCCAATGTGGATAATCCAACTGCGTTAGAGGAATTCTTGAAAACAGAAAGCCGATTTGCGGCTGCACGTGCAGTAAATCCGCAGTTTAACAAGTTGGTCGATTTAGCCAAGGCAAATAATTCATACAGAAGCGAATTAAAGAAGCATATCGCGCAATTTGCAATGTTGAACAAGCCTGGTGTTAAAGAAAATGGCGAGGGGTAAAGATGAAGAAAGTAATGTTATTGTTGTTTGGTATGATTTGTGTGGCAGCTTGCACATTTCAGACCAAGCATCGCGGTTATGTTTTTCCATCTGATTTAAAAGGGCAGGTGGCTGATATAAAAACAACGTCTGTGTTGCTGGAAAGGGTTGGTGCCCCCCAGGTGAAAACGGTTTATGGTGACGAAGTATGGATTTATTATGGCGCGGATGAAAATTATCGTGGACCATTGGCGCCAACCTTTACAGATGAAACGGTATTGTTGGCATGGGTCAAGGGTGGACGCGTTTTGAAAACGTTGGTGTTAGAAGATGCCCAATTGCCAGATATTAAAATTGCAGATGGCGAAACAGAGATTCCTGCAGCGATAGAGCTGAATGCGCTGGAAGAATTGTTTAATAACATAGGGCGTTTTAGTCCGGCGGGTTTGGGACAGTAAAAAGCGTGTCGCATGATGCACTTTTTATCTTGTTTGAATGTGATAAATAGTGTAGAATATTAGGTATGAGAATGAAATTTTTTATCTTTGCAGCCGTTTCATTAATTATGCCAATTGTTGCGAATGCTGCGTTTACGTCGTGTGGTCCTGGGTATATTCTGGTCGAAGGGCGCCAGAAAATCGATGGGGTGCCTGTGGCGGAATGTCAAAAATTATGGTGCCGTGATTTGGAAAATGGCAAGATGATGGGTGAAGGGGCCAAGGCAAATTCAGGGTATCAGGCAACAGATACGTATTCAGAATTGTGTGATGCAAATGACGTTTGTGTTGAATGTTGGGGCGCACGTAAGTGGTGCGCAGGCGAAGCGCGCGGGGAATGGAATCCTGAATATGGTGCATATACCCGTGGTGGCGATAATGCAACATATTTGTCATATCAAAAAGGGTCTTGTTTTTCGTGGAAATTAGAAAAACCGAATTGTGAATCGGGATTAACAGCGGTTATCCAAGATGGGAAATGGGTTTGTGCGGCTGCGACTGGTTCGACCGAAGGGGGGCGTGCATCTGGTGTGCGCAGAACTGGTGGAATGCGACGTTTTTCACGATAGAGTTAAAATCCCGGATGTTGCCGGGATTTTTTTGTGTCAATCATTTGTTTTTTTCTTTTTTTTGTGTTATAATGTTCCAAGATGAGAGAATGGCAACCGCAAGAAGGTATCCATAATGCCAAGTAAAAAATTAGATTTTAAGTCAGGACAGTACGTAGTATATCCAACCCAGGGTGTTGGCAAGCTGTTGCGTATAGAAGAGCAGACAGTTGCCGGACAAAAGGTTAAAATGTTGGTTATTGATTTCGAAAGAAATCATATGACATTGCGTGTTCCTGTTGAACGGGCCGAGATTTCAGGTCTGCGTCCATTGACATCGATGAAAAAGATGGACGAGGCAATTGCATCCGCCAAAGGCAAGGCAGGTGCAAAACGTATGATTTGGGCGCGTCGTGCAGCGCAATATGAAGAAAATATTAATTCGGGCGATCCAATGAAACTGGCCGAAGTTGTTCGTGATTTGCAACGTCGCAGTGCTGCGGACACTATGACATTTTCGGCGCGTCAGTTGTATTTGCGTGCATTGGAACGTATGGCCCAGGAATTCGCCGTCTTACACAAGGTTGATTTAGATGTCGCATCAGATAAAATTGAAGATATTTTAGGTGTGCCAAAAGAAATTGATTTAAATGCCGTGGATGTTGAAGACGATGATATAGAGGATGAAGATTCTTAAAGCTGTATTAAAAAAAACGCCCGAATGGGCGTGTTTTTTTAGAACGGTATATCGTCGCCAATATCTGCAACTGATATTTCTTCGCGTGGTGCGGCGGCGGGTGCAGCCGCGTAATCGGATGCGGCACCGTCCATTGTTTTTGCACCAGACAAGATAACCATTTGACCACCGAATGGATTTAATACAACTTCGGTTGTAAAGACGTCTGCGCCGCTTTGGTTTTGCCATTTGCGTGTACGCAGTGAACCTTCGATGTATAATTTTGTTCCCTTTTGCAACATGCGTTCTGCAACTTCGACCAGGTTTGGATTAAAGATTACAACGCGATGCCATTCTGTTTGTTCTTTCTGTTCGCCTGTTGCGCGGTCACGCCATCTGTCAGATGTTGCCAGTGAAAAGCTGACAACCTTTTGACCGCTGCCCATTGTGCGGACCTGGGGTTCTTGGCCGATGTTGCCGACCAATATGACTTTATTTATACTTCCTGCCATGTGTCACTTCCTTTGTTTTATTTTGTATAATGGATTTGACCAGGAATGTATAAAAAAAGCAAGATTTTTTTACGGCAGATTTCTAAAAAAAGATTTTGCCACGCGCGAATGTGTAAATTTCATCTGTGCCATATGGATTGTCAACAAATCCGACGGTTATAAATCGATAATTTGCCGAATATTCGACTGCAGGTTTCCCAGCCAGGTTAATTGATTGGCTGCGAAACATATATTCGCCGTTTGTGTTGCGTCCAATTGGCACGTTCAGGTACACATTGCCAGATATTATTGTATCAGGTGTGCCAACCGAGAATGTGAAATCCCGGTGTGAAATTCCAATTTTTGCGGATGCGGTCATTATATTAGAAAATTCAGATATAATCGATTCGTTTGTGCTGTGCGGTTTGGTTGTTCCGAATTCTGCATCCCAGAATAAATTAGCACGCCCCATGTTTATATTGTTACTGAATCCAATAAACGTTGTGATTGGATCAGATTCTGTTCCGACGAATCCATTTGATTGGAACATATTATTTTTCTTAAATCCGAACTTTATATTATTAAATTGCACAACAGATTTATGATTATTCGTCAAGCGTTCATATCCAATGCCACGGTTTTTAACAGATATATTATCGTTCAGTTTTGTTTCAAATGCACGTCCGAATTCGTCAACAAATGAAAAAGTCAGGTTTTCTGATTTTATTTTATGACCGATTGCCCCGCTGACGCGTACAGTATTCAGGGCGACGTTTGCATTGTTTTGTATTGGAACCAGTGCCGCGCCCACAGGTCGGGTTGCGCGTTCCAGGTCCAGCATTCCATGTCCATAGATTTCGTCGACACCAATTTCCCCCAGGTCGCGCGCCGTTGTGAATAACAGTTGGGTTATTTCAGTTGATTTCATGTATGGAAAAGCCTGGCGTATGACGGCGATGGCGGCGGATACGATTGGGGCGGCAAAGCTGGTGCCGTTTAAGGGTTTTGTTGTTTTTGGTGATTCCAGGTCTGTTCCTGGGGCGGTGATGCAATAATTTTTTGTTATGCCGCATGCGTTACTGAAATCAGCCAAGGCGCCGGTATTGCTGTCCCATGCGACAACGTTTACAAAATGTCCGTTTGTTTCTGGGACATGCAATGGGATTGTGGACATTGCGCTGGATTGAGATTTGTAATCATTTCCCGCCGCCCAGACAAGTATTGCATCGTTTTTTACTGCGGCATTGGTTATTGCGTCTATAAAATTTTTATCTGTGATTTTTTCCAGGTGTTGTTTATTTTTGACATCGGTTGCGAATATGTTTGTAGCGGACCAGCTGAAATTATATATATTTGCATTTGTTACAGATTGTATAACATCGCCAATTTCGTGAAAAGAATAAAAATTTTCGGTTGTTTGTGATATCTGGTACAGGTCTACATTTGCGTTTGGGGCGATATGTCCGCCCGCCATATATGCGACGTTTCGTGCGTGCCATGTGTTTGGTGCGGCGTCGAAGACTGCGATATTTGAACCTGCGCCGGTATATCCGCGTGCCAAAGAATATGCGGCGCGTATATCGTTGTATTGATTAATATTTCGTGTATATTCGCGTGTTGTTGTAATTGCCGCCATTGTGATTTCATCGACATCGGCGCCGACCATATCGTATTGGATTGGCAATGTTGGGGTTGGGGTGGATTGGTGGTGGTGGGCGTCATTTGAAGTGCCGCCAATTAATGCGATTGCGCCACCGACCAATGCGATTGTGCCACCGGTAATTGTTGTTGCGGTTGCAAAAGATAATTTTTGTTCATTATTGCCATGTTCGACATTAATGCATTTATCAGGATTATATCGACGGTACATTTCGTTTGCGCAGTTATTCGCATACGCCACCGACGCGCCAAATGCGACATAGATAAAGACGGTCAAAGATAAAATTCGTTTAAACACGATATAAATCCCCATTACACACATAAATATAGTACAAATGCATGGTTTGTCAAGGCGGTAATGAGTCTATATCCTATCCTGGTTTTTATTGTTGAAATATATGATGTTGATTGATAATATAATACAGTAGGATAAAGGCAGGGATTTTGCATAAAATACGACGTAAAAATACAATGATATTGTATTTTTTGGGGTTGGGGAATGAATGTACGCAAAATAATTTTTTCTGTGTTATCGATGATGCTGGTGTTACGGCCGTCGTTGGTCGTCGCTTTTGATTCGTGGCCTAATGTGTATTTTGATATAGTAAAAGTGTATAATACCAATGGGAAAGAAGGACTTGTTGCCTGTTTAGAAAAAGACAATGTTTTTGATGTTTTTCCATGGTGGTACAGACAGAAGAATGCTGATACACTTATGATTCTTGGTACAGTGGAACTTCATGATGATGATTATGGAAATAAAAGGGGATCGTATAATGTTAATTGGTTAGTGTACTGTGATGATGATGGTATTGAACAATATCTTTTTGAAGATTATGTGACTATGGGTGGGCCTTTGGGTGTGCTGCTTGGAAAAAATTTAAAGACTATACAAGGAGCACAATACTATTATGGTAACACTCTTGTATGGGAACCAAGTGTAACTCCTTCTGGTTTTATACGAGGTGCAACTAATTCATCGATTAATGTTTCATGTCCAGATGGATTAATTTATCATGATGGAATGTGTCAAGATTATGATAGTATAAAAGGCTCGTGTAGTAAAGGAACTAAAGCTCTTACTGGTAATGCGGCTGCGGGTATTCAAGCTGATGATCCATGGACAACGCATGAATATACAGTTCATTTGTATGCTGCTGCTGCAGGTAAGAAGCGTGTTTTAAAGACTGGAAATACGGCTGATGGTGCGGTGCTGATTTGCAGATTAGAGAGTGATAAATATATGTATACTAACTGGTCAAAAGAGATCTGGTGTACCAGTAGCAATGACCCCATTCAGCACGAAACGGCAATGCGGCTCTTTATATGTGATAAGAATGTTGGGTGGGTGGAAAAGCCCCTTCCCTGGTGCAGTAACGCGGCGAATATTAAAGATAAGGTGTTGACTGGGCTGAATGGACAAAAGGGGCTATCTTGTAAAGATAGAGGCGTCGGCTGCCGGGTGGGTTTTTCAGGCAGTAACTGCGCCTATTTATATTGTTCAGGCGACAGCCAGCCTGATTTAGAAAAAAAGACATGCCTTACAAGTCAGCAATATGGAAATTTAACACAAGAACAAAAAGAACGTGTAGATCAAGAAGTTCGTCGTTCGATTGGAGAGTGTAAGAACATGCGCTCCGCTTATGAAAAAGATGTTCAGGCTTGTGAAAACAGTGGTGGAACGAATGGTTTTACGTGGAACGGACCAGACAAACAAAGACTGGAAACTGTAACTGTGGATGGCGTGCAGGATTTGTCAGGCGAATATATAGTGGAAACAGACGAAAAATATTGGGATACAGCTGCTAACGCGATGAAAAAAAAGAATAAATTAAACTGTAGTTACGAAAAAAACTGTGTATGTAATGCTAAAAATACGGAAGTAGAGTCCAATGTAAGATGTAAGTGTATAGCAGAACATGCGTGGGAAGATAGAGAGAACAAAAAGAGAGGGTGTAAAAAAATTGATGAGGCAAAACTAAGAGCTGATTGTGCAAATATTATTAGAGATAAGGGCTGTGCCCTAGATCCAACACTAGATCCGTGTATAGAACCAAGAGGTGAATATAGTTGTGAATGCGTATCCAAAAAATATGAAGGGTATTATAGATTGGATTTTAATACATTTGAGTGTGTGGCAGATTCAACATTGGCAATATGTCTGCCGTTGATTACGAAAAGACATGCCGAATGGGAAAACGGTGAATGCAAATGTATAGATCGTGGTAGTGGCGAAAATATAAGACAATATCATTTAATAAATGGTGAATGTCTGGAAACATCGGAATCTGTTGCTGAACGAAATAGAAGAAATGCCGCTGAACGCCTGGACGCGTTGATAGATGCAGATGAACAAGCAAACAATGCATTTAATAGAGGGGTTTCAAATATTCAAGAAGGATCCAAGCAGATAGTGCGTGATGCGTATGATAAATTAAATAATCTGCAAGAAGAGGCGGATTTAAAACAAAGTGTGTGGCGTAACAAGGATGGAAAATTTAATACAATGCGTCTGTTGTCTGATTCTGTGGCAGGGGTTGCATTGGGGACCGTTGGTGGGGTGTGGGTGCATGAAGTTCTTAGAAAAAATCAGATAGAATCAGGTTTCGAAGCTATTGGTTGTACTGTTGGCGGTGAAACGGTGGCAGATTTTGGTTCTGTATTTCAAATTGGATTTAAATAAAAATGCCCGGCTGGGCATTTTTATTGTTATTGTTAACGAATTTTTTGAATCAAATCAGATATCATCCAACCATTACCACGCTGAAATTGATTGAATTCAATGTCGAACGTTTCTGTTTCGATTGGTGCTGTGGCCAATGTCGCAGATTCAATATCAATTGGTTCGTTCGTCGATTCGTTCAAAAACGCTTCCATTGTTCCGGTGCCGCGTACATTATAAACGTTCGCAACGCATGTCCCAGAAAATGTACATGGGCGATCTTGTTCGTGACCCAAATGTGCACACATATCACATACTGACATATTTAAATCCCTTTGTTATGTTAATCTTGTTGGGTATATTAACACATAAAACGGATTTGTCAATATGTATTTATTCCTGGATGTTTGGGAATAATTCGATTGTGTTTATTGCAGATTTTATCGCAGATGCGTGGGATTCTGGAATCTTGCCCAGTACCCAATCAGCAGGTGATATTGGTGAATCAAAATCACGTGGATGACCAATGCCAATTCGTATCCGGCGATATTCGCGCCCAATATGGCTGTCAATCGATTTAATGCCGTTGTGACCGGCACTGGATCCGCCAATTTTTTCGTGGCAATTCCCAACGGTAATGTCCATGTCATCATGAATTACAATAATGTTTTCAATCGGTATCTTGTAAAATGTCATTAATGCATGGACACAGGTGCCGCTGTTGTTCATGTATGTTTGTGGCTTTACAAAAATTACGCGATATTTTCCAATGTTGCAACGCGTCGTCAGACCATTTCGTTCGCTGGCCCATTTCGCCCCAGGACCCGCCAGTGCATCAACAGCAATAAAACCAACATTGTGTCGCGTGTTGGTGTATTCGGTGCCTGGATTCCCCAGACCAACCACTAAAATCGGTTTATTTTCTTGCATATTAAATACCCTTTTTTTATTATATTATCATACAAAGGAGAAAACATGAAAACAAAATCGTTTGGTATTTTTTCTGTCGCTGTGGCAATGATGTTTGGTGGCGCAGCAAATGCAAATCTGATATTCGATATTTATGGCGGCGCAACATATGGAATTGGTGCGCATACATTGTTGGCAGATGATAATGATGTATCAAAATCTGCCCAGGCATATGGGGCGATTTTTGGGGTCGATATTCCTTTGTTTCGATTGGAATTAGAATATAATTATCTGGATTCTGATAAATTGACAACTAATTTGGGAATGGTAAATGCATATTTTAAAGTCCCAACACCATTGTTGAAACCATATATCGGGGCGGGTGTCGGTACGACTTTTGATGGTAAATATATGCCGGTAAAATCTGTCGATGTGGATACAGATGATGTCATCGCATATCAGGGGATGTTGGGGTTGACACTAAATCTGCCGGTGTTGCCATTTAATGTCGATGTCGAAGGGCGGGTTTTGTATGCGCCTGATATGTTCCGCTATGAAAATAATGATGTCGATTTGTTGCAATATGATGCTAGAATCAAGTTGCGCTATGTGTTTTAATTGATACTTAGTGCGCCCCATAATTAACCAAAATTAAAAGACGCAATAAATGTTAACGCTGATTGATGGAAATTCTTTGTTGTTTCGGGCTTATTATGGGGTGCATGCACGATTGACGCGTGCAGATGGAACGCCAACAGGCGCAGTGTATGGTTTCTTGAATATGATTTTGCCGGTGTTGGCAAATGCAGAACCAGGTGATGAATTTGTCTGCGTTTTTGATTCGTCGCGTATATCTTTTCGCCAGGATATTTACCCACAGTATAAAATGAACCGTTCCGAAACACCCCCTGATTTAATCGCCCAGGGCGGAATTATTCAGGCGGCGCTGGCGGCGATGGGAATGCCTGTGCTGTGTGTTCCAGGTGTCGAAGCAGACGATGTTATTGCAACGCTGGCAACAAAAAATTGTAATCGGGTTAATGCAACGCGTATCATTTCTAGTGATAAAGATTTAATGCAGTTGGTGTCTGATTGCGTTTTCTTGTACGATGGTATGAAGGCACGTGAAATTCGTGAAGCCGAAGTCTTGGAAAAATTCGGGGTTAAACCATCCCAGGTAATCGATGTCCAGGCGCTGATGGGGGATGCGTCCGATAATGTGCCAGGGGTGCCAGGAATTGGACCTAAGAAAGCGGCAGAACTGATAAATCAATTTGGGTCGGTGGATAATCTGTATGATTGTCTGGATGATGTACAAAATGAACGAATTCGTGGGTTGCTGCGCGATAATCGTGAAATGGCGTTCGTGTCAAAAAAATTAGTGACACTAAAAAAAGATGTCGATTTGTCCGAATTAAAGCTGGGGCCGTTTGTGTTTAACAAGGCTGCGATTATCGATTTTATCGCAAAATATATAGAAAGTAAGTCTTTGATTGCAAAGATAGAGAAAATTTTCCCAAATGCGGTTGCAGATGTTCCAGAGGGATTTTTTTCTTTCCCAGCAAATGCATGTGGTTTGCAGTTTGAAAGAGAAATAAAGCCGGTAAATCAGCCAAAATTTGAATTTAATTGTGAATTGATAACGACTGTTTCGGCGCTGGAAACTTTTTTAGCGCGTGTAGATAAGGTTTTGGCACTGGATACAGAAACAACAGGTTTGAACCAAATGGCGGATAAAATCGTTGGGATATCTTTGGCGGTTGATAAATCTGATGGTGCCTATATCCCAATACGGCACAGGGGTGAGGCTGATGACTTGTTCGCAGACGGACAAAACCACTTGGGGCAGTTGGATATTAATACGGTGTATCAGAAATTGTGGCCTGTGCTGGTAAATCCAGATGTTGTTAAAATTGGACATAATCTGAAATATGATTTCCATATACTGGAAAACGAGGGGTGGCAAACATCACAGATTGCACCGATTGATGATACAATGCTGTTGTCATATGCATTGAATGGCAGTGCCCATGGACATGGTTTAGATGAATTGGCGTTGAAATACCTGGGACACGAAAATATCAAGTTTTCTTCATTGTTTCCGGCAAAAACGCGTGATGCGGATATGCATTTCGATTTGCTGCCATTGCAAGATGCGTGCGCGTATGCGGGGGAAGATGCCTGTGTCTGTCGTGCGTTGTATGATATTATGCGGCCTGAATTAGATTCTGATTGTAAATTGCGTGATTTGTATGATACATGTGATTTGCCGTTAATGCCAATCCTGTTAAAGATGGAGCGCGCCGGTGTGCAGGTCGACAGACAAAAATTAAATAACTTGTCTGTTGTTTTTCATAATCAGTTGCAAATTTTGTCTGATGAAATTTGGGGGTATGCAGGACATCAATTTAATATCGCCAGCCCAAAGCAGTTGGGGATGGTGTTGTTTGATGAAATGGGATTGCCAGCAAATAAAAAGCGGTCAACAGATGCGGATGCACTGGGGGAACTGCAAGAACAACATCCAATTGTTGAAAAGATTTTAAATTGGCGCTCGGTTGCAAAGCTGGCAGGGACATACGCGGACGCATTGCCGCGGCAAATCGCGTCGGATGGGCGAATCCATACAACTTATTTACAGACCAGTACCAATACAGGGCGCTTGTCTAGCCGAGAACCAAATTTGCAAAATATTCCAGTGAAGACAGCGCTGGGGGAAGAAATCAGAAAATGTTTTGTCGCGGATGCGGATTCTGTATTAATTTCTGTGGATTATTCTCAGATACAATTAAGACTGTTGGCGGATATTGCAGATATTAAGACCTTTAAGGATACTTTTAATGCGGGTGCAGATATCCATGAACAGACCGCGCGTAAGATTTTTAATATTCCTGATGGTTCAGACGTTTTAAAAGAGCAAAGACGTGCTGCTAAAACAGTGAATTTTTCAATTATTTATGGTATTTCTTCGTTTGGTTTGGCTGCGCAATTGGGGGTGTCGCGACATCAAGCTAAAGAAGTTATTGATTCTTATATGCGGGGATTGCCAGAAATTCAGGACTATATTGAAAGAACAAAACAGTTTGCGCTGGAACATGCATGTGTTTATACCCCATGGGGGCGACGTATTGAATTGGCAGAAGTTAAAAATCCACGTATGCGCAGTTATGCGTTGCGGGCTGCGATAAATGCGCCAATCCAGGGGTTCGAAGCAGATTTAATGCGGCGTGCAATGATTGCAGTAGATAAAAATATTGTTCAGAAAAATCAGGATAAAATTCGTATGATTATGCAGGTGCATGATGAAATGGTTTTTGAATGTAAAAAAGATTGTGCCGATTCCATGGCAGGACAAATAAAGTCTGTTATGGAAAATATTGCGCACCTGTCTGTTCCATTGGTGGCTGAGTTTACAATTGCACCTGTTTGGGGAAAATAGTTTTTATTTTTCTTTTCCTG
This sequence comes from Candidatus Enterousia sp., assembly GCA_045530935.1. GTDB lineage: Bacteria > Pseudomonadota > Alphaproteobacteria > Rs-D84 > Rs-D84 > Enterousia. The sequence continues at coordinate 41,941 of JAZSDC010000032.1, forward strand.
ATAGTTCTGCGATTTGTTTTTTTATGATTTCATTGTTGTTGCGCAGAATTATTTGATGGTCTTGGCGCGCTTTGATAAAGTTTATCAGGCTAAAAAAGCTGTTTTCACGTTTTTTACGCAGTAAACGTTTGATGAAATTATCTGATTTTTGTTCGCCTGGGGCAACGGGATGGTTGCTGGTGTATGTTTTAATATGTTTGCCGTTGCAGTACAGTGTTATAACCCCATGTGGACCACGTTTTATAGAATATTCGTATTCAGGTGTGGTGTATGGAATATTCTTTTTTATTATGTGTGATATGCCATCTGTTGGTGCATAAATCGTTAACAGATATGAACGTCCTGGGAATGTTTTTATTAAATTTATGGTATCTGATTTTAGTATTGTTGTATCTTGGTCAGTGATAAAAGAAAGCGCAATATTATATACGTCTTCAATTGTAGCTGTTGTTGTCATTTGTGCACCATTTTCTAATATTATTGTTTTTAGTTTAATTCAGTATAATTCTTTTGTCAAATTGATAGTTTTGGTGGGGCGAATGAAAAAATACCGCCCACAGGGCGGATGTTATTCGGTTGTTTTGTTTTCAAACGCTTCAAGGCAGGATACCATATTGTCTTCTAGTTTTGAAATTTCTTTAATTTGGGCCTTGGTAAAATTGTTTGCTATAAATGCAGAAGCGTTGGATGCGATGATTAATGCGTTTGTGGCGATATTTAATTGTTTTTCTTTTTTTTCATCGTCACTTTCGCGAACTTTTTTTGTATTTGCCAGGGCAGATGTTATTGTGCCTGCTAGCCCAATTGTCGCCCCGATACCGTTGGTTATGGTGGCGCTGGTTGATTTTTTATTAATTAGATTAATGTTTACTGTGCCAATATTTTCGCAGTTTTTTATAATTTGTTCCGCTCTTTTTATATCAGCTGCTGGGGTGCCTGATATATGTGCCTGCGTACGACTGCGCGATAAATCATTGACGGCGGTTTTGCAATTATTGATCAAATTTTTTAAATGCTTGTCAATGCGTGTTCTTGCTGATTGGATTGCACCTGAAGTATGTGTTATTGTGATGCCTGCTGTGCCAACAGTACGTAGATTCTTGAATGTGACATTCAGCTCATCCTCCAGCCCATCATCTTTTCCCCTGTATGGATTGTAATTAGTTTCTTCTATTTTTTGTATAAGTTTTGGAAATAGCTGGAATAAATATATTCCGATTGACATAGCATAGACAGCGGAATTTGTGCTTTGTTGGCTATCTAATTTGTCATGAAAGTTTTCAATATCTTTTCCAAAATCAGTGATGCATTTTTCGTGAACATTTTGTATTGCAGTGGACAGATTGTCAGATGCATTGGCAATGCCGCACCATATGGCAAGTGGTATAAATAGATATTTTTTCATTTTTCTATTCCTGATAATATTTTAATATATTTGTGTGTATTTTATCATATGTTCGCGAAAAAAACAAAAAATATTGTACATATTGATTGTACTTATAGTTGCGGTTTTAATTTTGGTGGCGGCTCGTCGGACTGTATATTCCCATAATCGCTTTCGCTCTATGGGCCCCTTTCACTACGTAAGGTTCAAACTGCGCGCGTGTGGACGCTTGTTTTCACCAACTGACGTTCCGAACTGGTCGGTCCTTCGTCCAACCAGACCAAAATAAAAACCACCATTTGGTGGTTTTAATTCTGGTGGCCCTGGTCGGACTCGAACCGACACTCATTGCTGAACTTGATTTTGAGTCAAGCGCGTCTACCAATTCCGCCACGGGGCCAAAAGCACAAGCCGTTTATTTAAGCGGCTTGTTTCGCTTCAACTTTTTTGACCAAACGCGCGCTGCGGTTTGCCTTGTGTACGGGCTTTTTTGCAGGTGCGGCTGGTTTGCCAGCTTTCTTTTCAATGGCTTTTTTGATTGCAGCCATCTCGCTGGTTAAACGTGATACAGGTTTTGACATTACATATCCATCCAGACCGCCATGCTTGGTCAATGTGCGCAAGCCAGCAGTTGAAATGCGTAATGAAAAATCGCGTCCCAAAATATCACTGTGGAATTTTAATGTTTGCAGATTTGGCAAGAATGTACGTTTTGTACGACGATGAGAGTGGGAAACATTCATCCCAACTTCTGTTTTCTTACCTGTAACTTTACATACACGTGGCATAATACTTAACCTTTAATTAATAGCGACGCTAAATTTATAACAAAAATAAGGAAAAGTCAAGCAATCTTTTCATTTTTTTGTTCAATTACTGTGTGCGCCGTGTTTATCAGGTCTGTGATAACCTTTACAGGTGTGAATGTTGATAATGGTGTTTCAACAAAAATTGTGTTCCATTTTGCCATTGCGCCATTCCACAGACCGGGGCGTTCCATTGCACGCAGTGGACGACCGTTTTTAGATTTGTCTGATATAAAACCAGTGGTCATGTCTACGTAATCGTTTAGATTGAATTTGTTGCCGTTTATATCGCGTGGCATACAGACAATATCTGTTGGACTGAAAAATTCGCCATTGTGCAAGATGTGTTTTTGTGCGTCTGAAATTTGTCCAGGTTCTACAATTTGCAGGCTGATGCGATTGTCGCAGCTGTGTGTCCAGAATGGTCCGCCACCGGGTTCTCCGGTATTCTTTATTATGCCGCATATACGTAATGGGCGATTTAATATTGCGCGCAGGTTATCTTGGTCATTAACTTGAATCCCCAGGTTTGTATTTATGTATGTTTTGATTTCATTTATGTCTGCGGTGTTGTTATCAATCGCACGGATAAAATCAAATATTTGTTTTTGGACTTTTATTGCCAATCCTGCCAGTGCGCATTTATGAAATATGGTGTCGGCGCGTGCGCTTTCAGGACAAACATTGTCAATATTTTTTATAAATATTATATCAGCATCAATGTCATTCAAATTTTGAATTAAGGCGCCGTGACCTGCCGGGCGAAACAGTAGCGTACCGTCGTCATTTCTAAATGGCGTGTTGTCCAGGTTGACGGCAATTGTATCTGTTTCTGGTTTTTGGGATGATATAGAAATGTTGTATTTTACCCCAAAAAGCGATTCGTATTCTGGAACTATTTTTTCAAATAATTCGAGAAAGCCAGATGTGTGTTCTGGGGATACGGTAAAGTGCAGATTGACAGTATTGTTTGTGCGTGCGTATTGGGCCCCTTCGACCAGATGTTCTGCCACAGCGGTGCGATTAAATGTATTATATTTATGGAATTGTATTAATCCTTTTGGGGCGTTGCCATAGTTTAATCCACGTTCTGTGATTATACATTCAATAATGTCGTGTGGCGTTGGATTATCTGGTAAATACTGCTTTAAATCGTGATAAAATGCGAAGTTTTCAAGGTTTTCCAGAACTGTTTGGGTTGTTTTGTTTATTGTGCCTGTGGACAAGAATTCAAATAAATCTTTGAACATTCTGGTCGCAGCCCCAGATGCAGGAATAAATTTAACAATTTTAAATTTATTGCAGTTTTCATGGTAGTATTTGACATATGTTTCATCTAGCATTGGAATCACGCCATTGTTTATAGTGGCGGCAGATATGATTTTTGTAAAAGGGAAACCTGTTTTAAAGTTATCTAGTTGTTCTTGTACAATGTCAATGGTTAGACCGTGATTTTGGATTTGAGAAATATCTATGGGACTGAAATTTGACATTTGTTATCCTTTTTCTGTGATAATAAAACAATTTTGTTGGCAGCGCAAGCCGTGTAGGGGGGGATTCGTTCCTGTGTCTTGAAAGGTGCTTTTGTGGCACTATATATTAGAGGACAAAACACAAGGAGTTATTTGATGAATCCAGATGATTTACAAGAAACGCCTGCCCAAGCAATAGAAAAATATACGACTGATTTTACAAAGCTGGCAGCAGATGGGAAATTAGACCCAGTAATTGGGCGTGATGAAGAAATTCGTCGCGCAATTCAGGTGTTAAGTCGCCGTACTAAAAATAACCCAGTGCTGATTGGTAATCCTGGGGTTGGTAAAACTGCGATTGTTGAAGGGTTGGCGAATCGCATTATTTCTGGCGATGTACCAGAAAACTTGCTGAAAAAGCAATTGTTAAGCCTGGATATGGGGGCGCTGATGGCGGGGGCGTCGTTTCGCGGGCAGTTTGAAGGCCGTTTAAAGGCGATACTGAAAGCTGTCAAGGAGGCCGATGGTAAAATAATTTTGTTCATTGATGAATTGCATACCTTGGTTGGAGCAGGTAAGGGCGAAGGTAGTATGGATGCGGCGAATTTATTAAAGCCAATGTTGGCGCGTGGTGAGTTGCACTGTCTGGGGGCGACAACATTGGATGAATATCGTCAATATATTGAAAAAGACCCAGCGTTGGCGCGCCGGTTTCAACCGGTATATGTTGATGAACCAACGGTTGATGATACGATTTCAATATTGCGTGGGCTGAAAGAAAAATACGAAGGACATCATGGTGTGCGAATCGCGGATGCGGCACTGGTGTCGGCGGTAAAGTTATCGAATCGGTATATCACGGACAGATTCTTGCCGGACAAGGCGATTGATTTGATTGACGAAGCAGCCGCACGTGTGCGAATCGAAGTCGCGTCTAAACCAGACAGGTTGGATGAAGTTGACAGACATTTGATGCAACTGAAAATTGAACAGCAGGCGTTGAAAAAAGAAAAAGATGAAGAATCAAAAAAACGCTTGAAAGATTTAGAGAATATTATCGCTGGGGTCGAGGCAGAATCAAAAACGCTGACCGCAGATTGGCAGGCAGAACAGCAAAAGATGCGCGGTCTGTCAGATGCGATGGCTGCATTGGATGCAGCCAAGGCCGAAGTTGCAACCGCAATGCGTAATGGTGACTATGAAAAGGCGTCGGCATTGCAATATGGCAAAATTCCAGAACTGGAAGAAAAAATTGCCGAAATGAATGCAGATGCACGTGAATACAAGACGGTTTTACCAGAACATATTGCCGCAGTAGTCAGTAAATGGACAGGTGTTCCTGCGGACAGATTGAATGCAGAAGAGCAATCAAAACTGATGAATATAGAAGATGAACTGCGCAAGCGTGTTGTTGGTCAAGATCATGCGTTGGGGGTAATTGCGCGTGCGATTCGTCGCAGTCGGGCAGGATTATCTGATCCGCGCAGACCTATGGGCAGTTTTATGTTCTTGGGACCAACGGGTGTGGGTAAGACCGAGGTTGCCAAGGCGTTGGCGGAATACCTGTTTAATGATGATGCGGCGATGACACGAATTGATATGAGTGAATATATGGAACCACATTCTGTGTCGCGATTGATTGGCAGTCCCCCGGGGTATGTCGGTTATGAACAGGGTGGTGTGCTGACGGAAAGTGTTCGTCGCAGACCGTATCAGGTGTTGTTGTTTGATGAAATTGAAAAGGCAAATCCAGATGTATTTAATGTATTCCTGCAGATTCTGGATGATGGGCGTTTGACCGATGGCCAGGGGCATGTTGTAAACTTTACAAACACAATCATTATCATGACCAGCAATTTGCCAGATATGGATGCGATAAAGAAAAATTTTAGACCAGAATTTGTTAACCGTATCGATGAAATTGTATTCTTTAATCCATTGGGTAAAGATGTGATGGCAGGGATTGTTAAAATCCAACTGCGTGGTTTGGAACGGCGTTTAAATGAACGCAGAATTGAACTGAATATCACGGACAAGGCAATCAAATGGTTGGGCGATAATGGATATGATGCCGTATTCGGTGCGCGTCCGTTAAAGCGACTGATTGTGTCGGCAGTTGAAGATAAAATTGCTGATCTGATTTTAACCGGTGCAATTGGCGAAGGTAATACCGTTTACATAGATGTCAAAGGCAAGGATTTGACAGTCGGTTAAAAAAACGCCCATTTGGGCGTTTTTTTTATTTGATAATATTTGGTGTCCATCCTGTGGTATCCAGTTTTTGCAAATCTGATGGTAAATCAGAAACTTGCAAAACTTTCCAATGTTGGGTACGTCCAAATGGACCGATTTTACCACGGACATTTAATTCATTTGGTGTTTTTTGCCAGATGACGCTGGAGTAAACCTTGCCTGATTTTGGATCCATGATTTTACCGTCTTCATATTCGTTGTCATCAGAATCCCATTCCATATTCCATATTATGTCCATGCCGACCATTTTTGGTGTGCCTGGTACATTATCTGCGGTGCGCGTTGGGTTTGAAAGTGTTTCTGATATTTTGCCGTCTGTGTTGTACAGTGCAATGATGCGTCCTGCCAATTCCGTATCGTCGCCGTCGGTATATTCATATAGTGCAACAATAGATTTTGGGGTTTGGGTTTCGTCGTCAATTGTCTGATAAAAACCTGTAAAAGGTATCGCTGCGTTTGAAGTCATTGGTATTAAAATTCCAGCCAGAACAGATAATAATTTTATATTCATTTGTATTTTCTCCATTAATTTATATATCGGACATAAAAAATATAAACAAATTTTTTTGTATTGCAATTATCTTCTATGTTGACAAAAAGACAGTTCGTGTTATATTGTTGGCGATATGTAAAAAAAGGATTTTGTAATGAATAAAAAACTAAAGCAGTTAATTGTTGATACTGTTAAACAATCTGGTGTTGTGTTAAATCGATATCCAATGGTTTGTGAATATGTTGTTGTGGATGCGACGGGAAAGATATTAATGGAAAGCACCATCAGTCAGTATTATGGTTTTTGCGAGTTATGTGTTAACGGTCAAAGATTTAATAGTGATTTGTCTGCGGGGATGGAACATATAATGACGGACGAACAAAAAGATATTATGGATATTTTGCATGTAATTACAAAACGTTATAATGAAATAGAATCTAAGCATAATGATAAAAAGAAACCGACAAGCAAGGAACAACAGGTTATTGGTTTCTTGCGTCGTGCCGCGTTGATAAAAAAGAAGTAAGAAAAACGCTGATGTTTTATCAGCGTTTTTCATTCAATATTATTTATTTATTTATTTATTTAGTCCATTCTGTTCCATATGTTATAAATCCGCCTTCAATTTTTTCTATTTTAGGGCAACCGTAACCGTTGGATGTGGGGCATTCTAGGGTTGTATTATCTTTTTTATACGCGTATGTTATCTTGACATTATCTTTTCCAGTTGGATCGGTATATTGTTTATTGTCAATTAATACATATATACCCGCGCAATTAAATCCATTGTCTGTTTCGTCGACGGTGCCCATGCAAACCAATGATTGTTTATTGTCAGAATATATGACTGTTGGTTTAGTTGTGGTATTTGGTGGTACGCATATGGTAGATGGTGGGTTACTGCCATAAAGTATGCTGTTGGGTTGGCGTATATTATCTTTGATGCAACCGTAATTGGTTTTATTTAGTGGTTCGCATGAATATTCTTTTGAAGATTCTTTTGAATATTTTTTTTGGCAACAGTTGGTAACCCTATTTGAATTGTCGTCGGTACCTATAGTTAATTTTGTTCCTTTGTCTGAACGGCATATGATTCCGTCGTTGGTAATCAAGGAGTATGATTGGCATGAATTTGTTGTTGGATCGTTTAAAAAACCGGGCGGACATGTTGTGTCGCGACAATTGTCTGGTGCCTCGGCGGTTCCTGTGTTTTTTGCAAACCATTCCAATAATGTTTCATCTGCCGAAGATTGGGTTGTTAATATTTTGTTCGTTTCATTATCGTTTATCAGTAGTGTGTCTGGTTTAAATTCACAATTGCCCCAGATTTGTTCTGTTAAACGACAGATTTTTTGTTTGTCTTCTTTCTTTTTTTGTTTTTCTTCTGTCGTATCGTCTGTCGTATCGTCTGTCATATCGTCGCACCAGCTGTAAATATTGTCGTTATTGGTATATTGATTCAAAGGCTTGCTTAGGTTTGTGACGTCTGCAGGGAAAAATTTATTGATGTCACCGGCGCTTTCTATGCATTCTTGAACTTCGTTCCAGCATACGTTTCTGTTGATAATGGATTTACGATTGGTTGATTTGTAAATGTTTTCGCACAGACCAAAGTTTCCAGCACTGGATGTGCAGGCGCGTACGATACAGTTTCGCCCAACCTCGCGACATGTTTTTAATACGGTATCAAATGTTATTTGTGTTGTTATTTGTTCAAATCCTTGGGCCCATTCGGATGTTTCTTCAGATGTTTCTGATGATACACTAAGCAGATTTTCGCACGAGGTGCGCACATCTTTGCACATTTCATTTACAGTTTTATCAGCCAATATCCCAAAAATAGATATAGCGCGTGCGTCAAAATCAGAAATTGAATCCATTGTTTTGTCCAGACATTGCGTTGTTAGTGTCGTGCATGATTGACGGATTTCTTCTAATTTGTCTTCTTGGGCCAGTTTTATTTGCGCCATCGCATCTTCAAGAAATACATTCCATACATTGTCAGATATGTCTTGGCATTTTTCCATCGCAGGTTCTAAAAATTTCTTTTTATTGTTCAGGAAAGTTACAAATTTAGAATTTTCTGGGATGGTGGTCCATGATTGATCTGCATTGGGGCGTGTAATCAAGGTGCCCAGATTGGATAAATTAATTGACAGTATGGCGTCGCCAGTGGTTGGGTCGATATATTGACCTGTTGTATCCAGACATTTGCCCAGTTTGTCGCCGCACACTGTTGTGTCTGTTAACATATCCAGCATTTTTGATTTGCATGTCAGGATATCATCTGAATTGCGTTGTTGGTGTATGTCAAGGCGCGACATGTCAAGCAATGCACCACTTTCATGTACTTTTGATTTTGCCTGGTTCATTTGCGTCTGGTATGATTTTTGTACTGTATTACAATCCTGTTCTATCATCATTTGATAGCCGCCTTCGGCTAGCTTTAAATCTTCGGGGCTGCAAACTTCCAGTGCCATTTCGCGACATACAGGCAGTGCAGCAGAATACAGTTCGGGACCGCTTTTTGTTGTTGTAGATGCACCGGCCAGCGAATCGATGTTGTCAAATGCGCTGTCTATATCCAGGTTTAAAGATATTGCATTAAGTTGGGTGTCAAAATTGCTGTTGTTAAAACTGGTATTTAATTTTTTTGCAATTTCATCCAGTGTCTTTTTTGAATCGGAACGATCTTTGATGTTAAATGCTAATTCGCCTTCGGTTGCTTGATTCAGTGCTGCGGCGTCTTCTTTATCCATGTTTACGGTCAGCAGGCGTTGGTTAAAATCTAAAAGTTTATCTTCGATATTTTCTAGTGTTTTTTTTGCGCTTTGGAATTCGTTTATGCGACTGGAACATGCGCAACGTTTTAGCTGGGCATCTTTGTTTGCACAAAATTCATCCATGCAGTTGTACAGTATTTCACGACATTTTTTATAGTCGCGTGATAACAGCGCAGCTTGTGCGGCTGTTGCAGTGCGTGAAATGGTTGAGTCGCCGTTGGGGGTGCGTCGTGTCGCGCTGCGAGTGGCGGTGGCGTTTTTTTTCACAATTGATGTTCGCTGTTGGGGGGTGATGGTTGGGGTGCGTTGCGCGGGGGTTACAGCTGTGCGGGTGCGAAACGCCGATTCGGTGTTGCGTGACGTTATGGTACGCGTCTGATTCGTTTTTGTTGCAGTGCGTGCCGTGGTTGCATTGCGTGTTGTTTTGTTGTTGGTGTTTTTTTTGCGATTCGTTGATGTGATAATACTGCCTTCTGGGCGTCTGGCGGTGCGGGATATGTTTGATGATGTGTCAGCCAACGTCGCATCCAGCCCAAGCAACGTAAAGCATGCAATTAAAGATAGTTTTATTCCCTTCATCCTTTGTAAGGTTATGTTAGCAAAATTATGAAAATGCGAGCAAGCAGAAAATATAGTAAAAATCATATTCTTTTCTGTGATTAAATGTGCGAATTTTACAGAATTTTATGACGATTATTACTAATGTGTGGTGCGACCAGGGGGAATCGAACCCCCACGGGTTGCCCCACAGCATCCTTAGTGCTGTGCGTCTACCAGTTCCGCCATGGTCGCGTGGAAAGATTTTTGTATTCTTGCAAGTTGGCGTTTGTTTTTCAACCTTTTTTATGATAAAATCTGTTTTAGATAAAATTTATATGGAAAGGTTTACCTATGAAAAAGTTGTCGAAAGTTTTGTTGAATTGTTCTTTGTTCGCTTTGATGCCAGCACTGGCAGGTGCGGCAGGTACATTTTATGATGGGCGAACATATCAATCACCACAGACGCGTTATTCGCAACAGTCTTATACACAGCGTTCATCGGCATATTCACAGCGGGGGGTGTCTGCGTATAATCGCGATAGATATTCTGCGTATTCTAATTCTGGTATGGGTGTAAAAAATGCCCAGGGTGGGGCGACGACAAAAAAACAGGACAAAGTTCAGTCTGTGTCGGCAAGTAAAGGCGGATTTACGTTGGGGGCTGGTTTTTCACACCAAACATCTGTGTGGCAGTTTGAAATGAAAGAGTCTGGCTCTATTTTACACTATGATAACGTAGATTGGAATGTTTTTGATGTAAATGCAGGTTATGTTTTTAACGCAGGTAATACGCCAATTCAGATTGCTGCGGGGGCAAGCTATGGTATGCAAAGCGGCGAAACAACAATGATTGACGATGATATTACAAATGGCGGATATTTCGTAACTGAATGGGTTGATGGTACAAAATGCCTGCAGACAGATGCAGATGGTAAATGTATTAAGTACGAACATTTGGGAAATCAGATGGGAAATGCATTGTCAATAGGTACCAGTAAAGATGGATCTATGTTGGGGTTGAATGCGGAAATTGGTTTGAAAGATTTCTTTAAATGGGGGAATCTGAAAATTACACCATCTGTTGGGTGGCGTTATTTGAAATATGAATTAAAAACGCAAAATAACCGCGGTCTGTCGATGGATATTTATGATGGACAGGGTGGGTGTTTTACAGTGCCTGGCAGTGACGAGGTGCAGTGTGATACAGTGTTTATATTTTATGATAGTGCAGGCAATCAATACTTGGCGCACCGTGTTGATACAACGACTAATGGGGATCAATACGAAGGTGAAATAAACGGATATGATGAAGTTCCGTTGCCTTCAGATGCTGATGGTGTGGTGTATGAGTATGTAAGCGCGGGTGGTACGTATTATTATGCACAGCCGGATATTAGTCATGAATATGAAGTTGAATGGTCTGGGCCGTATTTGGCATTGGATATGCTGTATGATATTAATCAAAATAATTCTGTTAATGCACGTTTGGAATTGGGGTTGCCTGCATATAATGCAGTTGGTAATCAGCCATATCGTTTCGATTGGCAACACCCAAAATCAGTTGAGGATAACACAGGTGTCGGTGGTGCATTTCATTTAGGTTTGGGGGCGAATTGGTCAACAGCAATTACAGACAGTGTGGCTTTGTCGATTGGTTTGACATATGATTATTATACTGTGTCAGATGCTGATGCAAAAACATATTTGAACGAAGGATATTATATGGGGGTTTATAACGATATCTTGGAAAACAAATTCGCAGGTGATGAAGAAACAATGTTGGCAGAAAATTCTATTGCACAGAATATTGTTAAATTGCAGGAAGATTGTCCTGGGTGGATATGTACGGCAGATGGTGAAATAGAATCTTTCTATAAATCAATGGGAATTCGTGTGGGGTTAAAGGCAAAGTTCTGATATGTTTAAACTGAAGTTTGTTTTATGTTTGTTGGCTGGTGTTTTTGTTGGAATGCCCGCAATCGCAGCGCAGTTGCGTGGTGTGGCATCTGTGAATGTAACCAGTGATACAGCGGCGACGGCCAAGAATATGGCATTTGATGAAGCGCGACGTCAAATTTTGTTTGATGTGTTGCGGCAATATGCAGACGTAGATGCTCTGAAAGATTTGTTGAAGAATTCAAAATCTTCTGATTTGGCGAATTTGATTTCTTCTTCATCTATTGATGGGGAAAAGTTGTCAGACACAACATATTCTGCAAATATAACGATGATTTTAGATGGAAATGTTGCGCGAAATTGGTTAACGGAAAATTCTGTTCAGAATTGGTTGCCGGATGGCGCATCACAAGATGTCTTTGTTGTGTATGTCAATATGTCAGATGCATTGAATAATTGGGCAGATTTAAATCGTATTGCCAGGGCAGAAAATATAGATTTGAACACAAAATATATGACAGGTAATACGGCTGTTTTGGAACTGCCGACATCTGTTCGTGGGGCGTTTACTATCGCAATTCGAGAATCTGGATGGCGGTATGCAAATCAGAATGGTGAACTGCGTATTTGGAAGTAATTTTGGGGGTGTGGGATGAAAAAGGTATCGTTGTTTTTGTTGTGTGTTTTTTTGCCAGGGGTTGTGTCCGCAGAAGAAGCAGACGCAAAAAAGGATTTAGTTTTAAATATTCGTAGAATTGGTTTGGAATGGTCCAAGACCAATGTCAGAAATTCTGCGGATTATCAGGATTCGCCTGTGTCTGCATTAAAGGCGGACAGCCAAGATTTTATAAAGGGTGTTTTTGATACGGCATTAGAATATAACAAGGATAGATTGCAGTGGGATAATGGCTTGTTTATGGAGTACGGTGAAACTACGTTGAAGCCGTATGATGAACCAGAAACGGTCAGCGAAAATTCAGATGATATTTTGTTAAGCAGTAATTTGTCATATGATTGCTTTGAATTTGCGGGGATTAAGTTTGGTCCAACGGTGCGTGCGGCATATGATACAGAATTCAAGACTGCAGATACAACCCCACGTCAGAATATTGTTCGTGCAAATGCGGGTTTGTCGTTGTTTGATAATGCGATTATCAAAAGTTTATATTTGACCGGTGTGTATGAATATGACTTTACATATTCAAATGAAAAGACCAGCAAACTGGCTGCAGAAATAGGTTGGCGTTTGGAATATCAGGTGCGTGAAGGGGTGAAATTATCCACCAATGGTTATTATCGTGAATATTTAAGTTATTCAGAATATGTGTCAACAGACCTGGAACGTGATTTAAGTGCGGTTGTGCGTATGGATACAAATTTGTGGGGTGATTTGACGATGGGCCCATATGTGCAATATCGTCGTGCCCGCGCCCGTGGTGTTGATGTTTATGGCAGTAACTTTATCATGGGAATTTCGTTTAACTATATTACTTCGTTTGGTTTGAAGTAATGGTTTTTATCAGTTCCTTTCTTGGTTGCCCCATGTGGGGCAATTTTTTGTGTGTGGTGTTCAGATAAATAAAAGTTTAGTTAACAAAAACGTTTTACGTTTTTGTCATTCTGGGGCTTGACCCCAGAACCCAGGTTATGCGCGTGAAACGTGCACAAATAATAAAGATTTTATTACCTGGGTCCCGGTGTCAAGCACCGGGATGACATAATTTTTTGTAAAAAATTCTGTTTATGTTTTCCTTAGATAAACTTTTATTTATCAAAGCAATTGACATTTATTTTATGATTCTGATAAAATACCTGTGTCGTGATGTGTTATCACGATGAGGTGTCAAGACCTCGGTACAGGCGTGGAATACATACTTGTGGCGCATTTTTGTGCTTTTTTTTATGATTCCGTTGAAAAAAACTCCTGATCATTTTTGGTCAGGAGGGCTGTGAATATATTGAATAAGCACACAATTCCTGTAATTGTCTTGAACCTCCTGACCACTTGTTTAAAAACAGTGGTTTTTTATTTCGAAATGAAAGGGGGAATTTTTATGAAAAATAAAATATTTGCAACCATTGGTGGGGCGGTTGCCGCGCTGTGTCCATGGGTGACACATGCAGAAACATTTCCGACCGACGGAAATATGTTGGAAAACAAAACATACGAATCGGCGGCAACATACAATAATTTGGGCACATATGCGGGGTCGGTCAGTGCCACTGCAGAATACGCAGACATATTGTACAATGTTGGTGCGGGGCAATACCTGCCCGCGGGCAGCGAAGGCGTTGGCGCGGTGTGTACCGCGGGAAATTACTGTCCGGGGTTGACGAATGCCACATACAGCGCAACAGATAACCAGGGACTGACCGCGTGTCCAAACGGATATCCAAATTCGGATGCGGGGGCCAGCATGAACACACAATGCTATACCACATGTACAGACAAATCGGTAATCGCACATGCGACGGCGGTCGCCGGAAATGATTACTATGGCAACGGCACGGACACATGTTATCCAACCGCATGCGATAATGGTTATCACACATATAATGGTATAGAAATGGTCGAATCGGATCCATTGGTTCCAGGCGCAAACCCCAGTTTAGCAGGTACAAGTTTTGGCTATATCAATCCGAACGGCGATAAGTCCCAAGAAGGTGTTTTTGGCCTGACAGAAAACGGCACCTGGGGGGTCGCATATTCATATGGTAATGTATATGGTCAGGCCAGTTGTCAGTCATCAATAACCGAATCTGTGGCGGGAAAGGAGTCATATTCTGGGATGATGTTAGATGAATCTACAAAACCTGAGGCCGACGATGTTCGCACTGCGTTGGAAACGGCGGGTGTAGATTCGGCGGCGGTTGATTCAGTTGTTGACATGCATGAAAAATATCTGGCTGGGGAAATTGATTTTGAGGAAGCGTATAAGACCGCGTTTGCCATATTGGGCAGTGAATATGACGCAGATTTCAGCACAACCGCTTCGGGCCGATATTGTTTTTGTCAGATGACGGCATATAGTGCCAGTGGTTCCAGTGAGCTGATACCAGTCACATCGGCCCCCTGGGTCTTCATGAGCGACCTCAGCTCGAAGTTCGGTTGCGGGATCTCCTGCGCGTACGACTGTGCGCTCTGCATGCAGAACGACGGCGCGTACGATCGCGCCTTCCGTGCTGCGGTGTTGGGGTCGCTTGGCACGCGGACGGTTGGTGTTTGCGCGGCAAACGAAATCAGTATTACGTGGGCGGACGCGGATCCGGCAGATGTTGCGGAAAATAACGCGGGCGTATGTACGTATGATGGCGACATCCGCACCCCGGTCAAGGCCATCACAAAGCCAGGTAAGACATTCAAGGGATGGAAATTTAACAAAGTGAATTAAACATCCAAACGAATGAAAAAGGCGTATGTTTTTTCAATCGCATTATCAGTATCGGCGAATTGTTTCGCCGATACTGATTTGTCTTTTTTGGCGCCAAACACTGTTATTCCAAATGCGTGTGTGTATAACAATACCGGGGTCTATTCAGATGAATTTGAAATGATTCCAATCTGGG
The DNA here is from genome assembly GCA_045530935.1 of Candidatus Enterousia sp. Classification (GTDB taxonomy): domain Bacteria; phylum Pseudomonadota; class Alphaproteobacteria; order Rs-D84; family Rs-D84; genus Enterousia. The sequence goes on from JAZSDC010000032.1 coordinate 57,135, forward strand.
AAGATACCATATACACATGCGAACGCGGGTATTTCCTGCCTAAATTGTCTGAGGTTTGCGCACATTGCCCTGAAAATTCGTATTGTCCGGGTGGCAAATACACATATTCCGAAACGGCGGACACAGGCCTGAACGCATGCCCCGATGGAATGGTTGCGCCCGATGGTATGTGGGAACTGGCGCAATGTGGACGAAAATTCCATGTCGGCGATGGTTTTTTATATTTACGCACAGCGAAACAGACCGCACATGCGTTGCATTTTGATGTCAATGGTGACGGTATTGCAGATTTCTTTGCCAATTTAAGTACAACAGATGTGGCGATTAGTAAGGATTCAACGCGCCGGATGAAGGTGCGAATGAATGACACAATTTATTTTGTTCACGATGACACCGTGGATGTGTCAGCGGGGACAGAGTAAGTGGTTAGTGGTTAGTGTAAGTGGCCAGTGTCGGAAAAATCGTCATTCCCGCGAATGCGGGTATTTCGCTGTTTGATAATGCGATTGTTAAAAGTTTGTATTTAACCGGGGTGCATGAATATGATTTTACATATTCTGAAACAATCAGTAAACTGGCAGCAGAATTGGGTTGGCGTTTGGAATATCAGGTTCGTGAAGGGGTGAAATTATCCACCAATGGTTATTATCGTGAATATTTAAGTTATTCAGAATATGTGTCAACAGACCTGGAACGTGATTTTAGTGCGGTTTTGCGTCTGGATACTAATTTATGGGGGGATTTGACGATGGGGCCATATGTTCAGTATCGCCGTGCCCGCGCGCGTGGTGCAGATGTGTATGGCAGTAATTTAATCATGGGGATTTCATTTAATTACATAACTTCGTTTGGTTTGAAGTAATGGTTTTTATCAGTTCCTTTCTTGGTTGCCCCATGTGGGGCAATTTTTTTGCCATCAAATGAAAGCGCCAGGAAAGAATGGGCGGTTTTTATATTTGCAATATTTTGTGAAAAAAGTTAGGATATTTAATGTGTCAGAATAATGTTTTAGTATTAAATACATAAATTCGATTAATCGGAGAGGGTATGAAATTATTGATTATTTCATTTTTGCTTTGTATTCTGGGGTTTGATTGCAATGCTAAAATTGATAATCGTAAATATGCGGATTGGGGCGCCTATCCATATAATATGTTTGTATTGGTTAATTACAGTGGTACAGGTCAATATGTTGCGCCCGATTTAATTTTGACCAGTTTGCATCTTGTTGATCAGACGTGCTATGATTCCGAATTGGATTATATTAATCAGCGTGGTTGCGATTTGTTGGATTCGTTGGAGCGTGAATACAAAGGGGATGTTGTTGCAGTTGGCAGACCATATTCTATTATGTCTGGTAAGCCTTTTGATGGTACAGGGTATTTGCCGTCGGATGATTGGGCGTTAATTCGGGTCAGGGATCCAAAATTTTTTCGTTATGATTATTTTAATGTATTGCCCCAGGCAAAAACTGGGAATGTGAATAATGCGGGATTCGGTGCGATGCGTATCGTAACAGATGCAGAACTGAAAATCATACGCAAGAAATTTATCAGATTGGTGCGAGAAAGGTATCCTGTGAATGATAATGATGATGTTGTCTTGAAAAGGATTCCTTTTACAGATTTTATTAGAGATTTGGATGATGCTTTGGGACAAGATGACGAAGATGGCCAAGCAATGGAACCGTTGTTTCAAGATGGGGATAAATTAAAATTCTCGAGATGCAGCATAGAAGATGTCGAAAATGGCTATTTCTATCACAGGTGTATGGGCGCACATGGTAATTCGGGTGGCGCATTTTGGAGTGGTGATAATGATTTACATGGAATTTTAGCAACAGGGGCAGATTCATTTGATAAAAAAATAATGAAGCAAGGCAGTGGTGTAGATAGTAAATCTTTTTATGATGCCTTGATGCAGGCGATGATTTTATCAGAAGATAAAGAATTATCCACGTTGGACGTGGATTAATAAAAAATGCACCGGCGGCGGGGCATTCGTTAGTGCGCGAACTGCGTTGGGGGTGTTCTGGCGTACTTATTGTCGAACCCTGGGTTCAAATATCCACGTTGCACGTGGATTAATAAAAAATACCACACAAGGTGGTATTTTCTATTAATTCTGGCGCATCCAGAAGGATTGTTTAATTCCCATCACTGGCGTGATGGGCCCCTTTTCCCCGCGTAAGGTTCGAACATCGTTGGCACTCGTTCTCACCAACTATCGGGTCGAACCCTGGGTTCAAATATCCACGTTGGACGTGGATTAATAAAAAATACCACACAAGGTGGTATTTTCTATTAATTCTGGCGCATCCAGAAGGATTCGAACCCTCAGTCTTCTGATCCGTAGTCAGATGCTTTATCCAGTTAAGCTATGGATGCAACGGTTTGTTATTTTATACCTTTTTATTTAAAAAGCAAGTAAAAATATTACTTATTTTGTCTTTTGTTTTATGCCGTGATACAGTTCATTATAGTGTTGACGACATACCGATTTATAATTGCTGTCCCCCAGTGCAAATTGGTCGCCAGCGTGTACTACTGTGCCATCTGGGGCAAAGCGCAGATGATGTGTTGCCATTTTCATACAGCCGTTTATTTGACAGTTTGATTCCATGCGATGTAATTTTGCGCCAACTTCGATTAAGCGTTGAGATGCAGGAAATATTTTTTCATTGCTGTCTGTCATTAGTCCGTAACACATGACAATTTTTCCTTGGGTGTCGGCAATGTGTACCAGTTTATCAATGTCTGATGGGCTGAAAAATTGTACTTCATCAACCAATATGACACGTGTGTCTGGGGCGGGCGCATAGGATTGTAGATTTGGCATTGTCATTGCGTTCCATTCCAAACCGATTCGTGATACTATTTTTTCGTTGCCGAATCGTGTATCAAATGATGGTTTGATAACCTCAGTCTGGGTGCCGTTTTTAGTAAAGTTATGTGCATTTATAATCAGGGATGCTGATTTAGAACTGCTCATTACACCATAATGAAAATGCAAATTTGCCATTTTGATTCCTTTGCGTTATTTAAAGCTCATTGATTCTAGTCGTTTAATTCGTTGTTTGATTGGCGGGTGTGTTGCAAGTAAATTGCCGATAAATTTGCGTGGTGCTGTTGGGGTGGCAATACAGGCAGATGACATTGATTTTAACTTATCCAGACATTCGACCCGTGAATCAACACTAATTTTTTGCAAGGCGGATGCCAATGCGTGCGGATTTCGTGTTATATGTGCCCCGGTTGCGTCGGCATTGTATTCGCGGTTTCGCGATATTGCCATATGTAATAACGGGGAAATAATAGAGTTAAATACAATAAAAGCCAACCACACAACATATAATATTGCCGCATTGTTGTTTTGTTCGTCGTCCGAAGAGCGATTTCCATACATCAGATTACGCCATATTATATCCTCAATAAAAACAGTAACACCAATGCCGGTTATTATCAGCATGTCTATTCTGATGTCGCGGTTACCGATGTGCGCCATTTCGTGTGCGATTACACCAGACAGTTCAGCGGTGTCCAGCTTTTTAATTATTCCGCGGGTCAGGGCGACTGATGCGTCGCGTGGTGTACGACCTGTGGCGAATGCGTTCAGCGAGTTGTCGTCAATTATGTATACGCGTGGTGTTGGCAGTCCCGCCGTCAGTGCAACATTTTCGACCAGCCGATATATTTCGCGGTGTTCGCGGTTGTCGGGGGCGATTTCATGTGCGTGTGCTGCATTCAGCATCATTGAATCGCCAAATGCCCATGATATTATCATCCACACACAGCACGCAATAATTGTTGGAATTGCAACAGATATGGTGGTTTCGATTGCCTGATTCAATGGGGCAACAATCAGTGTGAACAAAAATATTAGTGCAATAAATATTAACGGAAACAGCATAATCAGCAATACTGTTTTCAGATTATTTTTACGAATATGGTCATATACCGTCTGAATTTTTGTCACTTTGATTCCATTCCTGTTGTTTGTATTAATAGCAGATTTATTTTTATAAAAGCAAGTGCATAAGATTGTTTTTTAAATTAACATTTTTGTGATACAATATGTTAGATGAACAAGAAAGGAATTGTTTTTTTATTGTTGGGTGTAACGTGTTCGGTGTCGGCGGCGCCCGAAGGCGCATTAATGCGCAGCGCGAAAAGTTTGTTGCGTCCACAAAAATTTCCAAAAGTGTTCAAAGATTTGCCTTTCCATGAACGTGTTGCCATAAAAGACGAAGGGTACGAGAACTATGATAGCGAATTTGATAAAAATGGAATTTGTATTTCTGGGTGTGCATATCCAGGAATGACAATTGAAGAAGAAAAAAAAATTATTGCCCAGGCAACCCAGGAGTTTTATGAGGCTATAGAACAAAATGGCGGGTTGGGTGATCGAATCCCAGGTGCTGGTTCGCCAGGTGGTTCGCCAGGTGGTTCGCCAGGTGGTTTGCCAGGTGGTTCACCAGGTGGTTCACCAGGTGGTTCGCCAGGTGGTTCGCCAGGTGGTTCGCCAGGTGGTTCGCCAGGTGGTTCGCCAGGTGGTTCGCCAGGTGGTTCACCAGGTGGTTCGCCAGGTGGTTCGCCGGGTGGTTCGCCAGGTGGTTCACCAGGTGGTTCACCAGGTGGTTCGCCAGGTGGTTCACCAGGTGGTTTGCCAGGTGGTTCGCCAGGTGGTTCGTTGGGTGGTAATGATAGGTGTCCTAAAGCAATTAGAGGTGTTGTTCCACCATTAAAAAGAGACTTGATTGTTGTATCTGATTTTGGATATAGAGATGTCACCAGTGGTTCAAAAAATCATAAGGGGATTGATTTGCGGGCTGGGATAGGAACGCGGGTTTACGCGGCGGCGGCTGGGACGCTTTATTGTAATAGCGAGCTTAGAAGTGGAGGTGGAGGCTATTATGCGGAAGTGCACCATGGATTGCTGAATGAGAAAACTGTTAAAACAAAATATCTACATTTGAAGGCGGACTCTTGCAAGTGTACAAACTCTGCAGGCTGTTCTGTTGTGAAGGGGCAACAAATTGCGTTGTCTGGAAATACGCCCAGTGTGACCCCGCATCTGGATTATAGGGTTTTTTATGGTGGTGTAGCAATAGATCCATTGGGGTCGAAAGTGGCACCGTATTATATAGATAATGGTGTGTTTAGGCAATGGCCTGCCCAGCCCAATGTTTTTCTGTCGGCGCCGTATAAAATTAAGCGAGGGCTTACCAGTAAGCGTGTAAAAGGTAAAACAGAAGAACAGTTGATACAAGATTTCCCGTGTTGTTCAGGATATTCTAATTAATAATAATTTTCTTGAATTTTACGGAAAAGCTGCCGTTGTTGATGGGGGAAAACGATACGATATGCGGGCTAAGCAGGCTGTCGCGTGCCCATTGTTGAAATTTTATCTTTAATATGCCACTGGCACCAGTGATTATGGTCGCAGTGTGTGTTCCAGATTGGGCTAATTCCATAATGGCGGTCCATGCCTGTTCTTCGGTTAATTGGTGTAAGTCCAATGTTGCGTGTTTTTGTGGGGCAGGTGGGGCGTATGGAATGCGACGTGACAGTTGCAGTTCGCGACGTATAATGTTGCGCGTGTCTGTGTCGTTTGGCGTAAATTGTTCGCCAATCATTTCCATAATGTCGCGGTCTGTTAATTGTTTCATCGTTGTACCATTGTGAATATTAATACACGTTCAATTCCACCCAGGTCGTATTCACAGCGCTGTAAATTCCATCCGTTGGATATAAATATGTTTTTTATGTCTGTTCCCTGATCAATGCCAATTTCCAGGTACAATTTGCCGCCTGGTTTTAGCCAGTTTTTTGCATTCTGGGCGATTGATTTATATGCCGCTAATCCATTGTCGTCGGCGTACAGTGCCATTTCTGGGTCGTGTTGTGCGCCGTCGTCAACGCGTGTGTCGTTGCGCGCAATGTATGGTGGATTTGATACGATTATATCAAATGTTGTGTGAAAATTATGTTGACGGTCAAACGTTGTTCGGATGGTTTTTATTTTTTGCCCCAGTCCCAGTTTAAATATGTTCTTGTTCGCAATGCGTAATGCGCGCCATGATTTATCAATTGCAATACCAGATGTGTTTTGTGTGTTTTTGATAATTGCACATATTATGCATCCGGTTCCTGTTCCCAGGTCCAGTATTTGTCGCGGTGTGTCATCTGACAGGTCGGAAATCACCGCAGAAACCAATGTTTCGGTGTCTGGACGTGGATCTAATGTGTACATGTTTGTATAAAAAGACAGACCATAAAACCATTTTTTGCCAATTATTTTCGCAACAGGTATTCCGCGACGTAGTTTTCGCGCCATGCGCCATACAGAATATCTGGAAAATTTTTTTGTATTTTCCGTGATTATTCGCGCTGCGCGTATGCCGCCTGCTTTTTGTAAGGTTGTGAATGCTTGATTTATTTTCATATTGCTATTATAATCGGTGTCATGAAAAAAGCAAAAAATATTATAAATGTTGTGAACCTGACCAGATTGGTTATGGTGTTGGCGGTGTTATTAAGCTTGGTTGCCATTTTCTTGGTGGTAACGAAAAGCGGTTCGTCGCGTGTACGTGTCGCAAATGATGCAGAATGCAAATCTGTTGTTATGGTGGCGTCTGGGGATACGCTGTCTAAATTATTGTTGGAACAGGGGTTGGGGCATAATGACGTGAACGCAATCGCCCAGGTTCTGAAGTCTGATGCCGAAATTTCAACATTGCGTGCAGATCGCGACAGGTTGGAATTCTTTCGGGTGAATGATGATGCGCCTGTGTCCAAGATTGTGGTTGTACCATCGCCATGGCGCCAGGTTGAATTGACGTGTGATGATTCGGGGGTGTGGAATTGTAAAACAATGGATGTTGAACGTGATGTGCGCGCAGTGTACAAGGCAGGCGAAATTCAAGACGGAGACAGCTTTTATCTGGCGGGACAGCGTGCGGGAATTCCTGCGGGGATATTAGTTGATGTTTATGATTTGTTGGCGTTCGAAATGGACTTTGAACGTGATGTGCGCGCAGGACAGAAATTTTCTGTTTTGTATGAAGAAAACTTTTCAGATGGTCAAAAGGTTGATAATGGTCGTGTTTTGGCTGTTTCTTTCCAGGCCTTGCGCGGCAATGTGCAAATGTATCGATTTAAAAAATCAGATGGTACAACCGGATACTATGATGAAAATGGTAATGGGGCAATTAAATCGTTAAAGCGCACCCCAATTAATAATGCAAAAATAACCAGCAAGTTTTCACGTAATCGAAAACATCCTGTGTTGGGGTATACGCGTGCACACAAAGGTGTTGATTTCCGCGCATCTACGGGGACGCCAATCCCGGCGGCGGGTGCAGGACGTGTCGTCGCGCGCAGTTTTAATCGCGGACATGGAAATTTTGTGAAAATACGTCATAATGGTTCGTTCGAAACATTGTATGCCCATATGTCCAGATTTGCCAAAGGGGTAAATGTTGGAACCACTGTACGCCAAGGGCAAACAATCGGATACGTCGGTTCAACAGGATATTCCACAGGACCACATTTGCACTATGAAATTATCAAAGACGGTGTTCATGTAAATCCAATGACGGTAAAGTTGCCGGCGATAAGTAATCTGGGGCAGAATGATAAAAAGAAATTTATAGAATATCGCAAGATATTAGATGCAGGGATAAAACAATTGGAAAAAAATCCAGGCTTGTATATCCAATTGTAGTGGCGGATCATTTTTATTATTGAAAAAATATGTTTGATGGACAATAATCGAATACAAGATTGTTGTTGAATGTTATATCGGGGGATTAACCAGGATGGGGAAGATTGTATCTGTTTTTCTGACTTTGTTTTTGTTCGTTGGGAATGCGTATGCGGCTTCGTCAATATGCAGCGAGAATAAATCACAGACAGATTGTCAGCAGGCTGCAAAAGATTTTGCAGATAGTAAATGTATGTGGTATTCTGCCCAAGGTGAAGGTAGTTGTTATTCCAGTTCGTGCAGGAATAATAAGACAGAGACAGAGTGTAAAATTGCAGCCACAGCAGGTAAAAATTATTGCGTATGGTTTAAGGATATTGAAGGTCATGGACGTACAGGGTGTTATACTGGATTTTATACCAGTGAAAACTGTCCTAGCAATGCTGGTTTTAGGCTTGGATGTAAAGATAATGAAGTTATACCCATCCCTGGTGGGGTTGTTGCTTGTATCCCGTGCCCGGCTGGACAGATTACGGTACATAATACTGGTTTGGGATATGAGAGCTATACAAGACCTTTTTATATAACTTGTCAGGCATCAACTAATGTTGAAATACCTTATCAAAAGTCTGTTCCGTGGTGTAGCACGGATGGGAGCTCCAAGGAACAGTGTCTTGATAGTAAATATTACAGCTGTATAGATGCGACTTATGTATATACTCAGCCGAGAGTGATAAATTTTTATGAGTTTCCATCGTATGAAGGCGGAAATAATGTTGTGCCAGGGCAACCGGATGGTGTAGAACCAACCGAACACAAAGTAATGTGTTTTTTAGATTTGCCGAGTACAAATCAGTCGGATAAAAAACAGACCTTTGAGGGGTGGTTGCCTTATGATGATTCTAATAAAAAGTGCCCTGAAAATACGGGGAGTAATTATATCGTTAGAATTGGAGCTGAAGAAACAAATATTGTGTTGGGGCGGTATAAAAAACCAGGGTATGTTGCGGTATTTTATTATAAAAAGACAGATGGTACCTATGCTTTAATTGGAACAGTTGATCAGAATGGGCATACTTTTAATGATATGCATAGTGCTTTGAGTAACAGCGATATAACGGATATTTATGTTTTTTGGCAACCAAAAAAATATTGTGTCACTTATGGAATTAAAGGCACAAATGTTTATAGTGCGAAAATAAGTAAAGTGTGTACATATGGCGAAAAATGTAAGATAATTTCAGCCGCGGTTAATAAAGAAGATTATAATACAGCACCATCTGGAGATTTTGCTGTGCCGCCGGGGAGTTATATCAGTCAATGGAAAACCGACGATGGCAAAACAACATATGAGTTTGGGGAAGATGTGGATGATTTGGCAAATCCAAAGAATGGCAGCGACCCAGCTGAGTGGGAAGCAGGTTCCTCCGGCTATTATTGTGAAAAATCTGGTACAAATGCGGGGTTGAAATTGTGGCCTGTTATCAAGAAGTGTGAACCTGGGTATTATTGTCCTGGTGAAAATACATATTTGAACCAAATAAAGTGTACGGCGGGTGCAACCAGTGATGAAGGGGCAATAACTAAATATAATTGTTATTTATCAGGTAGTACGAAGTTTTGTGATGGGAATGGCTTTAATTGTTTTCAAATATCAAATTTAGGGGATAAAAAGCTGTATCCTGTTGCGAACTAGTTTTATTTTTTGGATGCGCGGTATAACGACCACATCCAACCGATTATTGACCAGCCAAAAATCCATCCCCCCAGTCGTACGGCATGCATTTCGGGTTTCCCTTTGCCATTTTGGCGCGCAATCCATGCTGGGGCAAAAAATATGCCAAGAATAATGATTGTGCCAATGGCATATTTGATTGTCAGCAAAATATCAATGTTATAAATCATGTTTATATAAATGGGGGCACGTTTATTGACGCCCCCCCATTTCCTGTTAAACTATATGGTCGTATTATAAACCATATTTTGCGGATTTGTCCAGTTCTTCTTCGATACGAATTAACTGGTTATACTTTGACATGCGGTCTGTGCGTGACATTGAACCGGTTTTTATTTGGCCGGCGTTTGTTGCAACCGACAAATCTGCAATTGTTGTGTCTTCGGTTTCACCGCTGCGGTGGGAAATAATTACACCGTAATTTGCATCTTGGGCCATTTTGATTGCGCGCAGTGTTTCGGTCAGTGAACCAATCTGGTTTACTTTTATCAAAATTGCGTTCGCAACGCCATTGTTTATGCCGCGTTCCAGACGTGCAGGGTTTGTAACAAATAAGTCGTCACCAACCAGTTGACATTTGTCACCGATTTTTTCTGTTAATTTTTTCCATCCATCCCAATCTTCTTCGGCCAAGGCGTCTTCGATTGAAATAATCGGATAATCTGAAATTAATTGTTCATAAAATGCAATCATTTCGTCAGATGATAATTGCTTGCCTTCGAAGTTATAGATGCCATCAGAATAGAATTCAGATGATGCGACGTCTAAACCAATGGAAACCTGGTCGCCTGGTTTATAACCTGCGGAACGTATTGCCGCAACAATTGTGTCCAGTGCTTCGGTGCATGAATTAAAGTTTGGTGCAAAACCACCTTCGTCCCCAACGTTTGTAGAGTTGCCACCTTTCTTTAAAATAGATTTCAGGTTATGAAATATTTCAGAACCCATACGAATCGCTTCGACTTCGGATGTGGCGCCATTTGGAATAATCATAAATTCCTGGGCATCCAGACCGTTGTCTGCGTGGGCGCCGCCGTTGATGATGTTCATCATTGGACGTGGTAATACACATGGGGCTGGATTGCCATAAAGGTTGGCAATGTATTTATATAATGGTATATGCATCGCATTCGCAACAGCATGCGCCAATGCCATTGATACTGATAAAATCGCATTCGCACCCAATTTTTCTTTGTT
>JAZSDC010000024.1:0-21613 GCA_045530935.1 Candidatus Enterousia sp.
ATATCACGATAATGTTTGACCTGTTGTGCCGTAGGGTTTTCAATTTCCATAAATTCGTGCATGCGTTTATCGTTTGGCACAAACTGATTATATGTGTATTTATGATGTTTCAGGTTTTGATGATAGTCGTTGTGCATATCAACAATTGTTTTCCAGCAACTGTCTGCGTCCATGTGCTTCAAATTTATTTGCATGCTTTATCCTTTATCTTTCGGGTGTCTGCGATTGTAATGTCTTGGATTTTTCAATCTGGGCCATTGTAACGGCAAATGCATCGGTGCCATCCGGGCATTTGATGTCGGGTTCGTATCCGTTTAATTCAAAGTTTTCTGTAAATAATTCACGATATACACAGCCGACATTAAACTGCATATGTGAATGTGGTAATAATATGTATGCATAGTTATATCCATACACTTCGCCACCACGTGTGTTTGTCCCAACAAACTTTGCCTTTGGATGGTTGTGCAACAGGGTACATATCAGTTCCCCTGATGACATTACGCCACCGTTTATCAGTATATAAATTGGCCCATTAAAACCTGCACGTGTTGCATCAAATTTTGGTAATGTATCATCGTTGCTGTTGTCTTCGTAAATAATGGGATCTGTCGTTGATTTAATATTGAATTTAGTGCCGATTGATTGCCTGTATAGTTTTTTGACAGCATTGGCATCTGGGTTGTTGCGAATATATTGTCTGCGTGCAAATGGGAAGTTTTCATCGCCTAAAATATAATCTACCATGTCGGACAAGGGTTTGTTGTTGCCACCACCATTGTCGCGCAGGTCAATGATAAGTATTTCTGACTGTGGCAGAATTGTGCGCCACTGTTTCTCAAACATTTTCCGTTCATCGTCTGTCCACCCTGATAGCGTTGGAACCGCAATAATTCCAATGTTGCCATGTTGTGTGGTATGAAATTTTTTATTACCTGCAATATTTGTTCCGACATTTGGTCTTGGCTTGCGCAGGGCCGTACGCACCCCCATGCCATACCCCATCATTCGCAGTTTAATGTGATTGTCTGGTATTATCTCAATTGCAGGGCGCAGCTGTTTCAGCAGTTCTGCCGCCGTCATATCGTGTGCATTTTTGTGAATGTCGACCAACGTCTTCAAGATTTTGCGTTTTAGCACCTCATTATGAAAAGGCCAACCACAATATACATTTATCAAAATGCGTGCAAAGACGGATACTTCATGTCGAACTTGGTCCGCAGTCAGTTTGGTGTCTGGCGATTTTGATTTGGCATTACGACCATCAACAAAATCTGCCGTTTTGGAATCACGCAGTAATAATTCTTCCATTTCACTGATCGTTGGTATCTTGGTCATTGTCTTTCCTTTGTGTCAATCTGGGCCATTGCAATGGCAAATGCATCGGTGCCGTCTGGGCATTTGATGTTGGGGGTAAATCCGTGCGTTTCAAAGTGTTTTATTCCAAAGAATTCGGCATATACACTGGCTAATTGAATCAGAATACCAGAATGCTCCAATTTCAGTGTTTGATAGTTGGTATATTGCATACACCCTGATGAATTTGAACCAACGATTTGCATTTGTGGGTGATATCGTAATTGTGCCTGCAAATGTTCTGCCGATGATGAGGTTTTGTTATTTTGTAAAATATAAATTGGACGGTCATATACTGGGCTGTAATCAGTTGGCAATTTGAATTTGGTGTTATCTGCCACAATTGTTGGGTCAACTGTTTTGTCTATATGGTCGCGCGACAGTGTAGAATATTGATATAATTCTTGTGCCTGGGGTGTGGTGCGCGACCACATGCTCTTTGTGCGCGGGATTCCAACCGGTCCCATAATTTCATCGCAAATCATTGATATAATTATCGGACTGCCACCACCATTGTCGCGCAAATCTATGATTATTGCATGTGTGCCAGCCATAACATCACGAATGCGGTTGCGGAACTGTTCCATGTTTTCTTTGTCGTCTGGCGCAAAGCATTTTGAAAATGCAATCACGCCAACGTTGCCGATTTTATCAATCCAATATTTTTTGCCATCACCATGTGTTATGGCTAAATTTGTGCCAACATCAATTCGTGGTTTGCGTGGGTATTTTGCCAAATTGTCGCCCAGTTTAACCCACAGATGATTATCCGGCATAATTTCAATTATTGGCTTTAATTGTGTAAACAGTTCAGATGCGGTTATTGGGCGCGTGATTTTGTCATATATTCTGTTCAATTTATTCAATATACGCAACCGCAATATTTTTGGATAAAAAGGCCAGCCACCATAGGTGTTTATAAACATTTGTGCTAATACCGCAATGTCTTGCTTTGCCTGTTCGGCTGTTAGCTGTTTGTTTGAATCTGTGGTTGTGTGCACATCACCCAATTCAAAAGCCCCTATTGGAACGGCAGATAAAAATTTCTGTTCCAGGTTTTCTAATATCTGCATAATTACCCCTTAGCCCCACAAATTATACCACATCGCATCACAGTTTGCATCACATAGCATTTTAACAAGGTGCTACACGTATTTATAATCAAATTTCTTGGTTGTTACCCGTATTATTTAACTGTATTGTGTTTTTGAACTGAAGCATTTGTTTAATTTGTTCTCTTATATAATTTCCGATACAATTTGCTTCTGCCTCGTGTATAGAATCTTTATAAATCTGCTCATTATTTTCCTTGTCCATATAGTAATATTGATAATATTCTGCGGCTTGTTCCACAATGTCGTATGAGATACTGCTTTTTCCACAGGATTGTAGATAGTGTGTAAATTCATGTGTTATCTGCCCCAACATGCCGTGCCCAGACAAATCATGAAAGAATGCAAAAAATGGGTCTGTTGAACCTGTGGCAGTTTTTACCATATCATTTGCCCATGGACTTAATCTGGGGGAATAAAATAAGGCGGCCGGTTGTTTAATATTCTTTGGCCATATAGGTTGAGCCTCTTCACGAAAATAAATTTTGGGTCGGCTATTGCCGCTGGGGAATTTGTCTAGCAGCAGGTTTAGTACATCGCTGATAAATTTCTTGCGTTGGGCATAGTTCTGTTTTTCCCAATTTTGATATACTTGCAGATTTTCCTGAACATACGATTGGATTGTGTTCCATATTTGCATGCCCAATTTTTCTGCGTTTTGTTTGGAATAATTATCCGCGGTCAGTTGCCGATTTTTATTTATGATTTCCAGTATTTCAGTCGCTTTGTTAAATTGTTGTTTCATAGTTGCTCCTTTACTATTTACAGAACAGTTGTTTTATCTGCGAAATCAAATCAAAACCCTGTTTTTCTTGTTTTATATATTTTGGTGGGATAACGCCCTTTTTTAACACAATCATATAATGTCGTACGGCACCATATAACAACTGGTTTTTTATATCAACTTTTTCCCATGTTAAAGGCGATGTATCAATTTCGTTTGGCTTAACTTTATAAAAATAGTTGTCGCACCCTTTGTGTATATGCAGTTTTCGACCCTTTTTTGCCAAATCGTCCCGACACCATATTGATTCTACCAGCCCATTTTTGATTAAGTCATCAAGTTCAAAAGAAAACAAGACAGAACTTTTTACCATTTTTTTCAGAATCGTGTCATTTCCACGCCATTTCACCGGTTCGGTTAAACAAGAAATGCTTCTGCTGCGCCCAGGAAATGTTTTGTCCATCCATGAGATAACATCTTTGCGTTTGTTTGATTTGGCATATGACGAATATCGTTTCAGGTCCGTTGGATGTTTCGCGTATGAATACAAACCATCTGTTAAAATAGTGTTCTCTTTTGGTGCATAGTGATACAATTTCATAAATTATCCCTTATTTCCCACAAATTATATCACACCGCATCACACTTTGCATCACAGTTTTGTGTGTTTTGGGCGCATGGGGCGGATATGGGTTGGATTTGCAGACATTGCTTAAAATAAACACCGCCCGCCCTGCATGAAAAAAGTATATGGATGTATCTGCCCAGATTTACGGGATTTATTTGCGCTATATCTCGCCCGATGCCTTTAATGGGTCATCAATGATAATCCAGTCGCCACCACGCCCGGTCAATGTTCTGTTTATGGTTGTTGAAAATCGTCCACCACCAGAAATATTCCCCTCCATCGGAGGGGTGTTTTTATTTATAAAAACGGGGTTGGTTCCGCCACTTTCCCACCACAAGGTTACCGGTATGTACAACGAAGTTATCAAATAATCGAATAACCCCGCCGTCCGCAAGGCGACATGTTCGGCTTGACCAATTGAATCCACATTCTCTTGTTTTTTATACCACCAGACTGTACAAATCTTTTTTGGGGCGGATGATTCTTATGGGATATCCCGCACGATATAGGCAGGGATGTTTTTCCCGCATTTGTTCATCAGAAGTGTACGCAAATCCATCGAAAACCTGTCTGGGATATCATTGTTTTCCAAATCATATGTTTCGTTTGAATATAGATAATCAACTACACATTTGCATGTCTTTTTATGCGCAAATGATATTGTGTCCTTAAATTCCAATTGGGCATTTTTCAGGCAATTTTGATATTCTTGTTTTGCTATACCGTTAACTGTTTTATCCCATGTGGTGATAGAATCATGAATGTTGCTGCATGCACCTAAGAACAAGAATAATATAGTAAATATATTTGTCATTTTATTCCTTTGATTTATAAAAATAATTGTGTCTCGCGATATAAAGGGGTGCTTATCGCTTTTTTTATATTCTGTTCATCTGAAATTATGTAAATAGCTTTTCGTCCTCTGGTGATAGCGGTATATAAAATCTGTCGGTTTAATAACAGAGATTTCGGTAAAAATATTAAAATGTTTTCATATTCAGACCCTTGAGATTTATGTATTGTGATGGCATAAGCCGGTTTAACAGAATCGGCAGGTAACAAATATGACGGATAAAAAATATATTGACCGTGTCTAAATATAATTTCCTTAGAATCCTTATTCCTATAATCGTTTGTTTGTTGTGTTGCGTTTTCGCGTTTAAAAACTAAATATTTTTTATTGTTAAAAGATACAACAAATCCCGTGTCCCCATTACTTAAATCATAAAGATACTGATTTTTTGTTATTATAATCTGTTCGCCAATAAATAATTCATCAACATCTTCTTGGACCAGATTATATTTTGTTTTTATATAATCGCAAATCGTTTTATTTATATTTTCAGTTCCGCGCAATCCTTGGTTTTCTGCACAAAGAATTTTTGATTTTTCTGAACATTGCCAGATCAAATCCATAGTTTGTATAACTTCTGATTCTGGGGTTTCTAAATTCATTGATACAGAATATATTTTTTCATATTCTGGATTAGTATAAAAATGATTGTACCAGTTAATAATAGTTGGCGATATTTCTTTGTTGTCTTGAACAGTTATGAATTTTACAGGATATTCACCTGGGTGTGGCGGAACAATTTTTAAATCCGGTTCCCATTTATTTTGATTTGGGATAACAGAATCTTCTGTGTTTATATCTGATTGGTGTTCGTTTTGTTCCTGGATATATTTTGTTAATTTATATATATCAGAATTTTGGCTAAATCTGTGAGTTTTAGTTAGTTTAATTATGCAACTTTTTGCGCTTTGTACTAAATCATTGAATACAGCGCCTGGTTGAACAGACGGCAACTGATCTTTGTCACCCAACAGAAATACACGTGCTGTATCAGATTGATCGTGCGACATATCAACAGGCTTAATTATGCGTAATAATTTATCGAATAAGACCACGTCAATCATACTTGATTCGTCAATTATAAAAATAGATTTTTCCTGAAATTTTTTTGTGACCTGTGTATTTGATCCAGATAAATTTAATAATTTATGAATTGTCGTTGGGCGAATATCAAATATTCTCTCGCATGCGGTGCACTTTTCTTGTTTTATGTTATTGGTAATTTCGCTTAATGATTTCATTATGCTTTCTTTCATCCTGGCCGCGGCTTTCGCGCTTGGTGCTGCCATGTATATATTGCAGTCTTTGTTTTCTGGCATTGATAATAGTTCCAACAATAAATAACAAATCACAGTTGTTTTTCCTGTTCCTGGACCGCCAGTGATAATTAAATTTTCACCATGTTTAGCACGAACAATGGCTTCGGCTTGTTCATGTTCTAAAATAATATTTTTCAAAGGGTCGTGTGGATTTGGTCTTTGATAATACCGTTGAATTTCTTCGATATCTGATTGAATATCCCTGTTGTTTATTTTGTTGTCAGGAAATAATTGCACTATATTTTCTTTTATGTTTTGTTTTGCGTTGAAAAATTTATCAGAAAACATCCAGCCGTTATATATAACAAACATATTATTTTTATGTTCGTTCGGCGTTTCCCCATATTGAAAAATCAAAGGTTCTTTATCTGTGTAATTTATTACAGCCGCAATCCCTTTTTCTATAATCGGGTCATAATTCAAATCACTATTAATTTCAAGCCGATTTAGTTTTGCATTCCATCGGTCTTTTAATGCCTGGATATCTAATTTAATGCAAATATCGCCATCGTCCATCAAAGAAAAAAACAAACAAAACAGGTTAAGCACATCATCATTATTGACTTTATATGTTTTTCTTATCATGTCCAAAACATATTTCCAAATGTCGGAAATTACATTAATTTCTTTTAATTTATTAAAAAACACATGATTATCCATTATAAATTCCCTTGGTAATTATGTTGTTAAACGCATCGGATAGTGTTGTATAATTTTTCCATGTGTGCACATAGATGCCATTGCTGGTCTGGGTGTTACAGCCACGAACATAGACATAATACATACCGCCAAAATGATTATTAAATATATATTCCATATCTTTGTCGGGATAAAATTGTTTTAGCCATTGAATCAGGCAATATGAGTATAACACACGTTGAATAGCATAATTTTTATTGGTATGCGTCTTTAAAAAACGATAATCAGCGTAATCTTTATCGTTAATCTCATCTGTTTCACTCTTTAATAAATCGGTTTTCCAATCTAAAATGGAATAGACTTTTTTGCCGTTTACATCGCGTACAAATAGCAAATCAATAAACCCATTGCAATAATTTAATAATGGTTTTTTTATATCTGGATTCAAGACAAATTCAATTTCTGATTTTCGATTTTCGTTTGATATGTCTGCCAGACAGAACTGGTTTCCAGTTGCATGATTCCCAACAACTTCTGGAAAACGTGCTGACATAGTATTAATTATCAAACTTTCAATACTTTTATCTTCTGACGACCATGGAATTGAATTTTTATCACAGCAAATTCGTATTATTTCATCCAAATGTTTGTTGGGGTTACTAAAATCAATACGTTCAAATATTTCATGAACCGCTGTTCCATATTTTGTTCCGCTTATATCTGTTGAAATTTTGGATAAGTTTTGCATATCATAAATACCTTCTCCAATATTCACAGTTCCAGATTCAGGATCATAGTGTTCGACTGAAATAATGTTTGCTAAATCTGGTCTTCCTTCCTTGTCAATACGTTGCGAATTTTCATCTGTCTCATCAGTTGGTTCTGTGATTATGTTACTTTTTCGATGTGACAATGATGTATAAGAATGCTTATACAACTTTTTTCGTGCCATATTAATTTTATCACATGGGACTTTTAGGTCGCTCTCGATTTTTTCGTTATTATAATCAGATGATATGTTTGACGTATTCAATGTGCATAATGTAAATAATGTTGGGTGTTCTTCTAACACATCTTCATCTAACACATATTGCACTGCGTCTTTTTTTCTGGATTTGACAGTGTTTATCAAAAAAAGTAACGATGTGGCGCGTGTTATAGCAACGTATCGCAGTGATTGCCAATCTGGTTCTTCCGTTAATTTTGCATTTACGTCCAGAATTGGTTTGTCGGCTGAATATTCAACATGTATGTATTTTGTTTTTCTGTTTGGTTTTTTTCTTAGCCAATAAAACACTATAGGGTATTCCAGACCTTTTGCAGAATGGATTGTGCTAAATCTTACTGCTGGGGCATCGGTTCCGCGTTCAACAGATATTTCATCATCGCCTGATTGTTTATTCTTTTGTTGCTTTAATGTTTTAATCACATTTGCAATAGAGTCTCGTTTTGCAATCAAGCAATCCAGAATAAAATTACTAATCTGAGTGTACTTAGACAGCGATTGTATTTTATCAAAGCTGGATAACCGCTTCGAAATTTCTGAATCTTCAAGAATTGCCTCAATCAATTTGGAATATTGTCTGGACATTGCTAAGTTGCGCCATTTTAACAACATTTGACGTTCTGTACACAAAATATCGTTATATTTTTCATTGTTTATTTCATCTATATCTACTGTGAAAAAAGCTGTTTTTAGTGCTCGGCGCAGAATCTCGCGGTTTTTTGAGTTAAAATCTGGTGACTGAATCGCAGACAGTAATGTAATCCAATCTGTGCATTCTTTTGTTTTGAACAAGGTTGAATCTTTATGCCACACAAAAGGTATCCCCGCTTGGGTCATTTTTGGAATCAGTTTATCAACTTCCTTGCGCTTTTGGACTAAAATTGCAAAATCACCGTAATTGACAGGGCGATAGCCGCCTTTTTTGTTGTTTAAATTTTTATCCCATATTTGCAGTTTGTTTTGACAATAGTGTTTAATTACAGAAATAATTTGGTCTTCTGCCGGTTCATAGATAAGTTGCACAGGTGTTTCACACACGCCATTTAGTTGCGCGGGTTTTATTTTTTGTTCAGATGGTGTTTGCACGTTTTGATATCCGCCTATTTCAGAGCATTCAAAAACATCCGGATTCCCAGCCAGCACATTAATTGCATCTATCATTGGTGCGGAACAACGATAATTCGTCGATAGTTTTTGTTGATATGTAATTTGATTTTTTGCGCTGTTATATACTCTAGAGTCCGCATCCCGGAAAGAAAATATAGATTGCTTAGGGTCACCGACAATCGCAATGTGATGGTCTTTATCGGTGGTAAATATCTGTCTAAAAATATTCCATTGCAACTGGTTTGTGTCTTGGAATTCATCTATGATTGCGTATTTGTATTTTGTCTTTAATACCTGTAATAATTTAGAATCAGATTCAGTTATTGCATCATGAACTGCTTTTATCATGTCATTATATGAACGCTGACTGTTATTATATTTTTCTTGGTGCCATTTCTGATATAATTCTTTCAGATGCAATATTACAAAACAACGCAGTAATTCAGAATCATCCATTGGCAATTCTGGCGATTGTGTAAATTCAGATACAGACAGATTATTTATAATTTCTGATGATTTATTATAATCTTCTATTTCCTGGGGGGACAGGGCGCACAAAGAAACAACAGACGGATTTTCGTTGCCATTTTTATCTAAGTAATATTTTTTTAGGGCATCTGTGATAATTTCTTGGAATTTTTTGTATCTTTCGTATAAATACAACATCGTATTGTTCCTTGCCACATTATCACGTATATATTTCCCAGCAAATGTGTCAAGTTCTGCCTTGTCATCAACAAATGACATGTTTTGTGAAGAATTAGAATAAATGTAATTTTCTGTTAGTATTTTCTCGCAGAAAGAATGTATTGTGCCGATTGACGCATCGTCTATGTGTTCCAACTGTTGCGCTATGCTTTCTCTTAAATCTTCTGATATAGTATCAGATGGTGTTTGTGATAATTTTATCAATTCTTCGCGTATTCTGGAACGCAGTTCACCCGCTGCCTTGTTTGTATAAGTTACGATTAGAATTTCACTTAATTTATAGCCCTGTGATAATAAATGCGGAACAATATTGGTGATAGTATATGTTTTTCCGGTTCCTGCCGAAGCTTCTATAACGATATTTTTATTACAATCAAAATTTTTTATATCGAAATTTTCCATCATTTATTCCTTGTCGCTGTCTATTTTTAATAAATCTGCATGTCTCAGTCGTGCCTCGCAAAATTCTATAAGGAAATCATCTTCACTGAACCCCAGGTCGTTAATGGTGAATGATTCTTTATAAGGCATATAATTTTTGTGTGGATTAAGAAAGTAGTTATTAAGATCTTCCAGTGATGAAATTTTATCGATTTCGTCATCTAGATATGGCAGATATTGCTTATCTTCATCAATGAATACGCGTTTGTAAAGTTCATTTAATTTTTCTGTTGCGATTTCTCCGGAAATTTCATGTGATATTTCTGTGATTGTGCCATCTGTATTTGATATATACACAATGTGTACGTTATATTCTTTTGTGTAATCCTGGTTTTGTTGGGCGATTTGTGCGACCAGTGCATACATCTCTGGATAATGCTTCCGTACTTTGTTTTCTTTGTCTTGGACATATAAAAGAATATCAGTATCGGTATAGGCGCACATTGGTATTTCACCGTGCAAGATATATTTTTTTGTATACCTATCATCTGTATATAATAACGATAAGTTTATTAACAGATTTGGTATAATATCTGGCGATGTACCATCATTAAGGTGATATCCCATAAAAGCGTCTATATAATATTCAAGTTCATCTTGTGTTCTGTTGAACTCTAATTCTGCAAAAGGTTTGTTGGGTAACAAATCTTTATAATCTGTCCATTGCGTTTTTTTTGGCGCGGTATCATATGGTGTTTGGTCTGGTTGGTTTTTATGTTTTTTATATTGCAACAATGGTTTTGCCAAACATTTCTGCAAAATATATTTATTTAAATGATTTAATTCAATATCTTCCAGTTCTTGATTTGATGTATCCTCCTCGTCCCCCAATACGCGTTTTACATAACAATACAATGGGTTTTCAATAAAACGTTCAAATGTTTTAATTCGTACAGAATCCGGCAAATCTTTATTGCTATCATCTGTATTTTTTGTTTGTGGTTGGTTTTGTGATTCTGTGCTATCAGGATTATTTAAGTCAATGAAAATCTGTTTGTTTCGACGGGCACGTGGCGTATATAAATCTGCCCATTTACGATTTTCATCTATGCCAATTTTTTGTGTTTTAATCCCTGTATACTTGGTCAAAACATCCAATACATACGCAGGATAAAAAACGTTATCTGTTTGTAAGTCTCTATCTACAAAACTTATATGTAATTCTTTTCGTGTTGCCATTAATTGACATAGAAATGCATTTTTGTTTTTGTTGCAAATATCATCGTCACCATATTGCGGATAACTAGCACGTTGATCCAGCACGCTTGTTTTTTTGACGCCGGGAAAATTATCAGAATTCATCCCCAGCAAGAATACATACTTTGCGGGTAAAATTCGGTTGGGGATTAATGATGTAAACGTCACCCCCTGTGTGAACAGCGTTCCTGCATCAAACACGATATTAGACGCAACGTCAATCAAGGACAGCAATATACATTCCATAGGAAATGGGTTATCGTATTTTTGATATTGTTCAAGATATTGATTTAGCTTTCGGTTTATTTTTTTATAAACAAACACTTCCTTGAATCTATGGTTTTTATTATCTTCATTCATGGCAAAAAAGTCAGTCAAGAAATCTTGTAAATCTGCGATGTCTGATTGATTTAATTTATATTTTGTTTTAAATCGTTCTATCCATTTATTTTTCAAAACGTCGAAAATTTGCACAAATCTTTCAAGTAATTCATTATCTTCTGTATTAAAATCAGAAAAGGGTTCAATTGTTTTGTTGTTTAAACAAATTTGTTGATTAGTTAATTTTGCAATCAGTAAACGATTGGTCGCCATTTCCCAGTCGTCAATAATATTTTCAGATGTTTTTGCGTCGCCCAGATTATGGGTGCGGAATACACGCATATTTTCAATCCATGGCTGGAATACATTTGTTACATCATCGTCGGTGATATTAAATCTGCGTTGAAATTCTGGGTTTTTTGCCAGTGCATAGAAGCTTTTTCTTGTCAATCCGCCATTGTGTAATATCGAATACAAAGTTTTCAGGGCATCAAAAACTGCTGAATTTTGTTCGCAATAATCAACAATGCTGGTGGGGATAAATGGAAATTCAGAATCTGTATCATTCTGGTCTATTTGATTAAAGACGGTTGTGATTGCAGATTTATATTGCTTTATATCTGGGGCTAAAACCAAAATATCTTTCAGTGATGCATTTTTATCCTTTAATAACTTGCAAATTTCAGAATGAACAATTTCTAATTCTTTGATTTTAGATGGCATACTTGTAATGGTCAAGGTATTGTCATAAGCTTTTTCGCCCTGTTGATTTACAGTTGTTTTTAAGTCGTCATGGTCGTTTATGTTTATATCTTGTGCAATAGTGTTTTGTAACCTTCCCAACGTTGTGTCGGCAGTGTAAGTCGCATGTTTGTATTCTCCTGTGCTGTCTGGGTCAAATAAATCATAATTTGTTTTTCCAAATCGCGCCCAATGTTTTAAAAAGATATTGTCGTTTTCTTCGCTGCCTTTACCATTTGGTGTTTGTAAATAAACATAAATATCAGAAGATTTTCCGAATTCTTTTAGTAAATTTCTGTATGTTTGCCCCATGCCAGAAAAACCAAAGATAAATACGGGCTGGGTTAATTTTTTAAAGACAGTTTTGCCACCATAATGAATTTTATTTTTAATAGCCAATTCGGGGCATGTATAATACTTTCTAGCGTTTAATTCGATTCCGTCATTTATAATATCGTTATATAAATCTTTTTGCCAATGATTTTCTGGAATTGCATGGTCAATATTTTCGCGTGTTGCTTCGTATTCAATAAACAAATTCGCCAAATCATTTGCAAACTCAAACAGATGTTTATAGTCTATATTTGTCACATCTTCAGTAATATTCAAATAGTTTCCAATATTATCCAGGTCTTTTATTTTTTCTATATATAATTTATCACCTTGTCTTTGTAACAGCTTTTGAATAATAATATCACGCAATAAACTGGGCGATAACAAGTATTGATTTTCATCGGTTTTTAATAAGTTGAACAAAAAGGATTCCAATCGCGCAGTGCATAAATTCATAAAAATTCCATTCCGCTCTAACGCGTGCAATTTAAACCATTGCTCTGTTTTTGCATCTGTGAAAACAATGATCGGCGGCGAAAAAGGGTTTTGCCAACAAGCGTTTATTTGCGCCAGCATGTCGTTCGCCAAAATATCAAACGATACAGTGTTAATGATTTTTAACATATGTTTTCCTTGCGTTGAAATCCGTTTTGTTTTTATTCTTATAATACAACCCATTTGGTATCAAGGTCAATTTTAATTTCCTATTTGCCCGGTTTCGTTATCATATGTTACGACACGGCCAAAGCTTGCACAATTGATTGCTTCCAGCTTGCGCAATTGCTCTTTGGCGGCGGCATATGAAAAATAAATTTCTGGTAATATGCATTTGTTGAATATAATTTTCCATGCTGAACGTGTTGCCATCATTTACTCCTTTGTTAGAAAGCCTATTTTTGTTTTGTGTTTGTGTAAATTTTTAACATGTTGTTCCTGATATAATCTGGACAGCAGTTCTGATTTATCAACAATTCCCAACAGGTCTGCCTGTCTTTTTACAACCGCGAAATCGCCAGGGGCTAGATTAGTTAAATTGCTGACTTCTTCCTTTTGAATCGTTTGATTAAAGAAATCTTGAAAGGCTAATATAACTTGTTCTGGTCTCAAGAAATCATATTTTACTTTGAACAAGAATCTACGCAGCGCGGCCTTGTCTATATTGTCCATCAGGTTTGTTGTGCAAACAAAAGGATGTTCTGCGCTTTCCATTTGTGTCAGCATTTCATTAACACAGCTAACTTCCCAAGAATGTCCCAAATTGCTTCGTTCCATAAGAAAGCTGTCTGCTTCATCAAAAACCAGCATTGCTTTTTTTGTGTGCGCTTCATGGAACGCCTGGGCGATATTTCGTTCTGTATCACCAACATATCGTCCTTTAATATCACTGGCGCGTTTCTTTATAATATTTATGCCCAATAAACCAGCCAGGTGTTCGCAGAATGCTGTTTTGCCTGTTCCAGGCGCGCCATATAAACACAATGAAAAATTTTTCAAATTTTTACTTTTAATTTGGTTCGCCAGATTTTCCAGATTTATATCTGTGTTTAATAATTTTGTATCAAATGTGATAACATTATTGTTTATAATTTTTACGGGTCTGCCATTCATTGCGCGCATTAAATTATCTATGGTATAACCAATAATTGTACAATCGTTAACCATCTTGGCGTTTTTCACAGCTGTATCAATAACAGACAGTGGTACTTGATATTTAATCGCCATTCGTTTTAGTTCTGTATCAGAAATTTTCAGTTTGTATTTTTGGAATATGCGTTTCCAAGTGTTTATTTTGGCGGATTCGTCTGGGTCTGTCATTTCCAGTACAACTGTAAATCTGCGTATATACGCCTTGTCCATATCTTCCAGGTTGTTTGTTATCCATATTACTGGTCTTTGATTCTTTTCAAGTACGCGATTAACGTACAGTTTGCTGGGGCTGCGATTGCTAAACGGCAATAAAGAGAATACGTCTTCTGCTTCATCAAACAATATGACGGATGTGTCGTCGCTCTTTAATACCGTTTGCAAGTGCGCCAAGTTCGATAATCTGGAATCCTTTTCTTCATTTGTTTCGCAGGTTGTATATAAATTTGTGCCCACGTTATTACAGATAGTTTTTGCTATTTCTGTCTTTCCTGTACCTGGTCGCCCATAGAGTAAAATATTTATCCCGGATTGCTTGTTGGCAATACTGCTGGACAGGATATTAGATATTTTGTTAAAATCATCAGACATATATTCAAAGTTTGCGCGTTGCAGGTTTGCAGGCAATGGGTTGCCGATTAATGCATCGCGAACTTCCTTGGTAGAATTAAAATTCATGTTTAACAAATTCAAGAAAGTTGCGCTAAACGAATTACTGGCATAGCGATATTTTAATATCCCTGTTTCTGTTAATATACCGTTCTGAGACATCATTTCTTTTATTTCTTCGGCGGGCGTTTTGCACACAGCAGATATAAAGTCTGCATTTATATCGTCCATAAAATCGCTGCTTATTCCATCGTTGAAACATGCAATCAGTCTTCGAATTTGTGCGTTTTTCTTCAAAAAAATCAAACATTGCAATAATTTTCTACAATTGCATGATAAATCAAATGTATCGCAAATGATTGTAAAATTCTTATCAAATTCAGGGTTTGTTATATCAGTTTTATAATCAGATTTCCTGGTGTTGAAAATATCATATACGCGTTTATACATGTCATCTTCGGCCAGTAAACTGTTGCGACACAATTTGCCGTTCAGCAGATTTATAATAAAATTTGCCTTGTCGCGCGATGAAACTGGCTTTTCGCCACGATGTAATAAATCTCGCAGGCAAAAACCGAACAGGTCGGCAGAATGTCTGGATAGTTGATGAAAAAAAATGTCTGTGTCTTCAGGTTCGTATTCACTATTTGTTAGGTTTTTCAAATAGTGCAGGGCAATTTGTCTGTCTTTTATATTCATGATTTGGCCTTTTGTTTGGGGTTTATGGACAATATAAATGCATAGTTGGACAAAAATGGTCCATTTTTTCTTGCCTAACGAAAAAAAAGTGATAATATTCTTAAGAAGATTGATTTGCTTGGTATATTTTGGGGGTATATATGTCAGAAGCGCGAAATAGTTACAAAAAAACGGATATTCACCTTGAACTTATAAATGAATTGCGTAAAAGGTACATGACGCGCACAGAAATTCGTAATTTTTTATCGTCCAGGTACATAAAATATGGCAAGGTTCCATCCAACTGTACAAATATTCTTGATTATAAAGTTTGTAAAAGAACTGTAACACGTGAACTGGGCTTCATAAAAGAAAAATATCCAGACCAACTTGAATGTGTTCGCGATTCATATAAACTGGATTTAAATGATTTTCCAGACAATCTTGATGAGTCAGAAATTCAAGCGCTTGAAATCGCAATACAAAAAATAAGTAACAATAAAAATGCACAAAATCTGTTACAGAATCTAAAGGCAAAACTGACAACAAAACTATATAACAAAATAAACAGGCTGGAACACAAAGCAACTGCGGCGCGAAAAATAAATGAGATTGATCAAAAACAAGATGCAAATTTTGCTTTTGTTGGTCCGCATCGGATTATTAATTTTGATTCTGCTGTAAAATCTGTTCTTGATTCTGCGATAATCAATCTGCACGAAGTAGAATTTATCTATAAAAACAACAAGAAAACTGTACAACCATTAGGAATTTTGTACGGCCCAAATAATGTTTATCTTATTGCGTATCCGTCTGGTCGTACAAAGCCGTGGCATTACATACTGTCTGACATAAAAATGGCTGTTGAAACAAATAATTCATTTGATTCAGGTGATTTTTCTATCCAGGATTATGCAAATTCTATGTTTGGCGTTTATGACGACAGAAAGATTTATGACGTAGAATGGCTGGTTAAAGACCAAGAAGTAATCGAAGTTGTGAAACAGTACCAATTTCATCCAACTCAAAAGTTAATCCATAACACAGACGGCAGTTTGACCATAAAAATGCAAACAGGTGGCTTGCGCGCAATGAGCATTTATCTTACCCAATGGCGTGGCGATATAATCCCAATAAAACCTGGGAAATTATTGGATGAATATCGTGATTTACTAAAACGTTGCAGTGATTCTATCTTAGATTCTTGATAAAACATTATTTGTCAACGATATCATATGTTTCTTCTGCGTTTACTGCAATGGTCTGTGAAGCGTCATTAACGAAACAGATTTTCTGTTCAATTTTTGCACTTCTTAACAAATCATTAATCAGATCATTGGCTAAAATCTTTTTAATCTTTTTGTCCATGACTAAAAAGATATAATAGCTATCTAGATTTTCACGTGCGGTTTGCTCTTCATTACTGGTCAGAATAAAACTGTATTTATTATCGCCAATATCTGTTGCGCTCTTCACTTCAATAAATTGAACATTGCCATCTATGTCGGTATATGTCATATCATACCCCAGTGTATCATCCCCACTGCCAATTATAACCCCCGCCTTGGCAGCATTCCCAGACACCCATCGAACATTTTCAGGGCCATACAGTGATACCAACTTGTCATACGCAGCCCATTCCGCTTCTAAACCTCGCTTTTGTTTTTGTATGTCTATTTTTTTATTATGCTGTCGTTTGCCGTGTATTGATTTTGTGTGACGTGTTAATGACTGTTTTATATCTGTTTGGTTTGTGTTATTTGATGGTGTGTACAATTCGATTTCTAATATATCGCGTTTAACATCTTGTCCAGATGTATCACATGACTGATTTGCAGCATTGTGTGCAATCAATTCATCGTATCGGTTCTTTAATATATCGATTTGACCGAAATACAACAAACTCATATTAGAATGATTGTTTAACAGTTCTTCAAGAATATCCTTGTCCGGGCAGATGGCGTTTAACTTTTTATAATTTTTATCCAAAATATCTTTAGAAAATTGGTGCTTATTTTCATACTCTGGTATTGGCAATACATCTGCTGGATTAAAATTATGTGAATTTGAAATTTCTGGCAAATTGTATGCTGCCTTTTCAAATTTATCTAATTCAAGCACAAATTTTTCTTGTTCTTCCACTGGTTTGTCATACAATACGTTATACAGGTACCCTTGATAATTTGATAGATTGGCATTTATATAATTGTCTAATTTTCTTTTGTTTGCCGGTTTAAAGTTTATGTAATGAAATCCGCGAGCCGCAAATGTATCTACATCAGTACCCAAGGTGTTAATAATATTACGTATGTGCGCCAGACTAGAATTGGATGAAAGATTATCAAAATCAATCTCATTTATCATTTCATCCAGTGCCTCATCAGAAGACATAGATTTCACGATATCGATAAAATGCTGCTTTACATTTTTATATTCTGCCAGCATACTTACATCACATCCCTTTTCGATCAACCACTTAATACGTCTTTCGTGATCAGGATACATATATAACAATGTTACAGAATCTGAAATGTCTCGTGAAGAATTAGATACCAAATCGCAAATTTCACCAATTGTATTTGCAATTTCTATATTATCCAACGTTGCGTTTTTATCCAGATATATACAGAAGCGATTTTCTTTTGCGTTTATTGGATAATAATTTTCAATGTTGTCGTTACTTAAATTTTGGTCTATCAGTTTTACAGAATCAACCAAAGTAATTACCATATTAGGTATTGCGTTGTGCAATTGTTCTGTGGTTTTTAAAGCGTATAAATATGGCTTTAGCGCATCAAAATATTTACAGAAAGCTTCGTTGTCAGGATGTTTTGTGCATGCGTTATAGTCTGCAGTAATATCTTCGTGATATTCTGCAACATTCAGTATATCCTGAAACTTGTTTATATTTCCTGTTCGCAGCGGCGTGGCCAGAATTGGTTTGTCGCCAAAATTCAGAACCTTTTTATTAGAAAAATACACTTGCTGATTAATGGGATAGTACGAAAAATCTGGATTAGATTTATTTTTTGCCCACAGTTTTCCATTTTTAAAAAATGCGATTTTCTCTGGACAATTTGATTCAGATAAGTGATTTAAATCGCCAGTTTGTTCTTCTGGAACATATGCAATTTCGCGATATATTCTTATTGATAATTCGCCATTTGGATCGATGTCTGGCAATTTTAACATTATGGTATAAAATGCATCATCTGGTAATTGATAAATATTTTGTGCGACACCCAACACATCCCAAATATTTTTATATTTCAAACCGTTCGGCACAAGATGAACAAGCTCGGTTATGTACTTGCTCTGTTTGTTTTTCGTTGTTGGGGCCAGACAGTATAAAGGCGAAATTTTTTCTCCGTCAAAATCCAGCCATTTTTCATGCATCAATTCATAAATTATTGGTTGTTGAAATTTGATTCTACACGTATCACTAGGCTTGTGTTTTCTGCTAAAATCAACCAACAAGTCTGCTTCTGTTGACAACTCGCTGATGATATAGCGGTCCAACCACTCTAAGATTAAATCCTGATGTGCATTCTGCAGCAAGGTCTTTAATTCAGGAATATATGCCCCTGTTATTGTATTAATGCCATATATTTCATATTCTGTATTCTGTTTTTTTAATTTTGCCAAGATATCCGACTTTAATGCCACGTTTGAAACCACGGTGTTTTGCAGCAGTATATTATCTCGAATTTTACAAAAGTTTTTAATTGTAATCTTGAATGAATTTTGTTCCGTTGGCATAATATCAAATTCATCAATTGATGGGAATGGGGCCAGACCGGCTGCTTCGCATATTTTTGCGGGAATTCCGTCATCATACGCTATCCCAAAACATACATTTTCTGGTGTTGAAACAGTGCCGTGCGCCGTCGGTACATGCCATGTGATTTTTGCGTTTTCTGGGGCGTTAAAGTCTTCGGAATCAGACTTATAATTATAATATATGAATTTGATTAAATCTTTGGCACGATTAAAGTGGTTGTTAATTCCTGAATTAATCCTTTTTGCCATTTCAGATTTATCCATATAGTTAAAAAGACTTTCATAATTTCTATGTATTATGCGTTCAATTTTAGTCTCTGTTAAATTAGGCTCGATTTGTGTTTCCTTGAATTGTTTAAAAAATTCATTCTGTTCATCTGTATCAATAATATTAAAATCCAGCCAATCCGGCACACATGTCAGCTTTACCCCAGAATACAAAAAAGGGATATCGTGGTCGCTTGAATCAAATGTATAGAACGTACCATTGGATAATTTTATCAATTTTGGTAACAGTTCTGCGGTTTTTTGTCGCCAGAAAAATTCACGCAACCAAAACAGCAGTGTTTGAATTCTTTGTTCTCGGGACCATTGCTCGGATTGTTCATTAACTATATTATACAGCTCTGTATTCAAAATATTTCGTACTTTTGCATTCAATTTCGACGAAAATGATAACATGTTGCATACATCTGATTTAATAAAATTTGTGTCAGAATATTTTACAATAAATTCAGGACAGTCTGCAAAAGGTATAGTTTTTAGTCCCTGGTTCAAACATTTATATTCATTATTGTATGTTTGTATTATTGGCTGTTTTGCAATATCGTCATCAATATCATCAACAAAATCATCAAACACGGTTTGTTTGCTATAACGCACCATTCCTAATGCCATATTGTTTAATTCTGGTCTGGCAAAATATGGTGCGATTTTCGTCACCAGCATTTTAGACAATTTCTGTAAAACAGCCTGATTGGTTTCGCAGGGTGTTTTCAAGCTGTTACGGTTAGAGTTTAATTTCAATGCAGAACTGTTCATTAAAACAGGGAATGGACAGTTTTCCTTATACGCAGGAAAGGTTGCGTACAAAAAGTACGTTTCATCTTTTGCTTTTTCCCAATCTACTGGGATTGCGATTGTTTCAGTTTCGTGGTCGAACACATGAAAAGACTGTTCCATTGATGTGCCATCATCATTAGTTTGCATTATTGTTGCAAAAGAATAATTTAAACCGTTCACGGTACCGCGTGGTTCTTTGTTTAATGTAATTCGTGTTTCGAACTCGCAACCTTCTGTTTTGTCAACAAAAGATAAGTCGTGTATATTCAAGAAAAACAAGATAGACTTATATTCATCTTGTATAAATTTAAAAACTTCGGACCGATAGCTCTCAACCATTTCGTCTTCCAGCAAGATTTCAATACACGTGTCGTAATACACCCCGTCATATTTATATTTTCCATTTTCCCATTCTGGCGGAAAGTCTATATTGAATGGCGATTTAAGTATAGGAATCAAGGACAGCCAATCGGGATTATTTTTTGCTGATTTTTGATAAATTTCACTATTTTTATATTGTTCTACTGCTTTTCTTGCCTCGGTCAGCGAAAAAAGAACCGCAAAATCACCAGAATATATCTGTATTTTTTTTGACCAATTTAATGTTCCGCGAAACCCAATACCCTTAGAGCCCGTAGTCCCCGGATCGTCTGGATTTTTGAAAGACAGGTGCCCATGGTAAACGCTGTTCATCCCATTTACATTAAAAGGTTTTCCCTGGTTTAATATTTTTAACACACGTCCATCCAGAATAAATTTTGCATGTTTTGGGGTGCTTTCATTTGACTTATTTGCGGCATCATCAACATTTTGCAAAAACTCTAACAAAATACGGCCACTGTAGTCGCTGGCGGTTGATCGTTCTTTGTTTATTTCACTGGCAATATGATTGACCTTATATTCGATATTTTCATCACTATGTAAAACGAACCATTCGGCCAAATGAATTTTTCGACTTTCGTCTGCCCAGGTTTTGTTTTGTGCCATATTTTTCCCTTTGTTTGGTGCAAATATAAGCATGTTTTTGTTGGGATATCAAGGCATATTGTTCACGACAAAAAAACACTTTACATACCATGTGTAATTTTACTAACATCCGAAATAATGGAAGGGAATATATTTGAAATTGCGCGCGGTTTTTAAATTTTTCACATTATTAATATTAGTGCCTGGGCTGGCCTTTGGCGCGATTAGTCGTGTTGTTACCCCGAACACAACGGCTGTTGCGACGCGTTCTGACACGGCCAATGCGGGTCATGTGGCGGCTGCATCGCGCGCCAAGGGGGCGACTTCATCGGCATCTGTATCCCCGCGCAAGGTTCAGAACACATCCGCGCGCACAGGGCACACCACAC
>JAZSDC010000042.1:0-13935 GCA_045530935.1 Candidatus Enterousia sp.
ATTGACCTGCGCGACAATGGTGGTGGTAACAGCAAACCCTTGTCCGACATGGCAGATTATATTTTAGGCGATGAAAACATCCCATTTGCACGCAGACAATATATTCGAAATAACCCGGATGCCAATGCTGTCAAAAAAATATACGAACATGTAAACGGCACCAAGTTCAATATTAAATCAACAACAGATCCCATTATTTACGAAGACAACAGCAACAGTGATACATTACCAAAATTTGATGCAACACGTGCAGGTTTTAATGGGCCAATTTATATCCTGATAGACGGTGGTGTAATGTCATCGGGGGAACTGATATGCACCCTGTTGCGCAACCACCCAAAGGCAAAGTTTGTTGGAACAAATACACGTGGTGGCGAAGTGTATGGCTATAACTATGCATACATATTATTACCACATTCACACATGCAGTTTAATGTCGGCTGTGTATATCGTGAATTATTTACAGAAAATTTCGAACTGAACGGTTATACACCCGACATCAAATGTACAGACGGCATGGACGCATTTACAGTTGCGATGACCGAGATTGAAAAGAACAAAACAATGCAAGCACCGACACTAGAAAAATAAGGCAACAAATATGAAACTGACGTGGCATCAAATTGAATTTTTTATCTCCGATGAACCCGTATGCTAGGCTCTTGGCAACAAGGATTGTGCCATTAACTATGAAGACAGTTGGTGGTCAAAAATTGCAGCAAATGTTTATATCTACACAAAAAATCGCACAAGCAGAAAAATTGAAAATATAAACATAAGAATATATCGCTGGTTTTTCATTCCCCATCTGGGATTTCAAAGCCCCGGCATCGGTTGCGAATCCCCAGCGCCTTCATCGCCGGCGTTATCGCCAGACAAACCGACCCCCGCCCCCGCGACGGGTCCGCAACCACCAGGTTTGTTGTAAATGGGTCCAGCCCACGGTCAACCGCTTCGACCGAAGCAAAGAAACTCTTTAAATCAATGCAAAGATAAAACCTTTCCGCCATTCCGTGAATCAGTATAAACCGAATTCAACAGATGTCAAAAAGGATTGTATGCTGTGAAAAATCAGCATACATAAACTTTGACAACATAAATATTGTAATCTATACTGATTCTATAATCTCTAATTCAATCCCAACAATACCGTATTTGGATTCCATTTCGGCATCATAGAATTTTGATATTGTGCCCATCAGTGCATTTAGCGATGCGAAACCTGTTCGGGGCATGCTGATTTTCGTCGCCAGGTCTGCAAAACTGCGCGCAATATGCAGGCGAACTATTTTGGCACGAATATAATCATTGTGGTTTTGTGCGTTGTAAATCAGAATAATGTCACCGTTGTGCATTCTGCGACGCTTTTCATCATACAGACGCAGTTCGATATCCTTTTCGCCAGAACGCACCATTTCATAATATTCAGGGCGCAAACTCATTGAAAATTTACAGCCCAAGTTTGGCAAAATGTGCAGCGCATAAAATTCACGCATGTCGTCAAATGGTATGATTTGTGGGTTTAATAAGTCGTCTGGTGCAACCCATGCAACCGAAATTTCTTCGGGACGATTTTCGCAGAAATTCAATTCCATATCATCTGGGACGTGAACGATAAAAAAGTGATGTTCTTCGCCCCATGCGCCACGTTTTTGCGCCCGTTCGGGGGTTGGGTGACGAAACGCATATGGCACAGGGATTTCAATCGCACTGTCTGCCAGCGCAGATGCAGATTCGCCCAGTTCTTCGGTCAGTTCACGCCACAGTGCCGTCAAGAAATCTTCGCCATCATCCAGTCGCCCACCAATTGGTCCGTATCCATTTTCACCGTATTTCAGCAAGGCGACCTGTCCATCACGCACCGGCAAAATATATGCAGAATAACCCTGTTCTTTTATCATTTCGTATCCTTTGTCATATCTTAGACTACGATTTATAAAAACTCAATATTTCATATGCTTATTTTTATGACTGGTATTTCTAATTCGTCTGGGGTTATACCTGCGTGGTGACTTTTAAGCACAATTGTGTCTGGCCGCTGTTTCAAGTCATATTTATCAGTTGCCAGCGCAACAAAGTCACCAATAAAACGCACAGGACATTCTGCATGCAGGTATTGTTTTTCAAATTCTGATTTGGTAACCAATTTGAACCATTTGCCGAAGTGTTTATTGAACAGGCCTGGAAATTCTGCCAGACATTCTGGTTTTATAAACAGCGACACACAACGACTTTCCAGTGACAATGGGTGCAATAAACAGTCCAGCAATTCTGGAACATCGTCAATAAACAAAGATTCAATATCTGTATGCCCATGGTCAGCAGTTATCAAAACATCCGTTTTATTGCGAATTTGGTTTAGTGCACATTCTATCTGTTGTTCCATGTCGCGCAATAATGTTTTGACCGCTGGGGCATCTGCACCCAATTCGTGCAGGCACGAATCTGGTTCTGTCCAGTATGCGTAAATATACGCATCAGATTCTGTATTGCACAATTCCACAATACGTGCCAGCCATTGTTCAAACGTATTAAAACCGCCTGGGGCAAAGCCAGGCATAACTTCGTACGCAGAATGACCTTTGTTATTCAATTCTTCAACTACTGTTTTACACGGTAGCGTATTTGTGGTTTGGGGCATTTTAGACACTTCGCCTGTATATAGGTTGGTATTTCTAAAAACCTCGATAACTTCGTCTGTTTCTGCAAAATATTGCGCCCAGCCGATAAAGCCCGTTTCCCATGGCATTTTACCGGTTTGATAGGCTGTTGTTGCTGCCACGGTTGTCGCAGGAATAATGGCCGTTTCAACGCCCGCCAAATGACGACAAAAATATCCGTTTTTATCCAATAGCCTGCGCATCACAGCAACACCCATACCGTCCAGTATCATTACCAGACGGTTTTTACCATGGGCATTTTGCATTTCTGCCAATCGTTCCAATATTGCCATATTTGCACCACCTTTATTCTTTTGTGACTTTGAAAAATGTTTTACGACCGACGCGCACACATAACGGTTTATCGGTTATGAATGTTTGATTTAGGTCGTTTGCCTTGTTATCGTTTATCGTAACTGCGTTTTGGGCAACCAGTCTGCGCAGTTCGCTGTTTGATGCGTCCGACATACCTAATTTCAAAATTTCCATTACAGACAATTCGTCTTGGGTGATTTTAATTTCAGGCGCATTGTCTGGGAAAGACCGGTCTGAAAAAGTTCTGCGCCAGTTTTCCTGTGCCGCAGTCGCCGCAACCGCACCGTGGAATACTTCCGTTATTTTCTGTGCGGCGAACAGTTTTGCCCGCATTGGTTCATTTTCAATATCCAACGCATCAATTTCCGCCAATGGAACGCGTGTATTATTTATCAACAATATACGTATCATTTCATCGGGCTGGGCCATGATTTGCGCAAACATCGTGTCTGCATCCACATTCAAGAAAACACCTGTGCCACGCGATTTTGACATCAGTTCGCTCGTCACCGGATTTTCCATCAGGTTATTACACACGATAAACTTTTCCTTGTTTTTAAGTTTTCGCAACAATGTCCGTCCCATCAGCGCATTAAATGTCTGGTCTGTGCCACACAATTCAACATCCGCGTCCAGCGCGACAGAATCGAAGCCCTGAAAAATTGGGTACAGGAATTCGTGCAGGTGAATTGGCCGGTTGTTTGCCAACCGTTTTTGAAACATATCACGTTCCAGCATATGCTGAACGGTTGTATTTGATGACAACTCAATCAAATCACGCATAGTCAGTTTATTCAACCATTCGCCATTAAAGACCACTTTGGCTGGGTTGTCTGGGTCGTTAAAGTTGATAATTGGCGAAATCTGACGCACCCAATCGGCAGAAAATTCATGCACTTGCTCTGGTGTCAATCTGGCGCGGGCAGAATTGCGGTCACTAGGGTCGCCAATGCATGCGGTAAAGTCACCGAACAATACAAAGACTTCGTGTCCCAGTTTTCTGAATTCTTCCAATAACATAAAGTTCTTGGCATGCGACAGGTGCAACGATGTATTTGTCGGGTCTGCACCAATAAAAAAGCGCAGTTTTTCGGTTAATAATTTTTTCTTAAATTCCGCACGCGATGGCAAAATATCAACGATTATGCCCCTATCCAGAATTTCATCAATAATTTGTTCTTTGGTTTTCATTACTTAAATCCTTTGTTTTTTGTTTAATGAATAAAAAATTGGCTTTGACATATACCCCTTATGGTGCCAAAGCCAATCAAACCCATAACACCATAAGGGGTCAATAGGCGTAATAAAAACCACGTACGCAAAACTGCGCACCGTTTGAAATT
Source organism: Candidatus Enterousia sp. (assembly GCA_045530935.1). Taxonomy (GTDB): domain Bacteria; phylum Pseudomonadota; class Alphaproteobacteria; order Rs-D84; family Rs-D84; genus Enterousia. Next base: position 4,319 of record JAZSDC010000042.1, read on the forward strand.
TGATTAAAATGCAATATATTTTTTGTCATTTCTCATTTATTATAAAGCAGGTTTTTGTTTTTTTCAAGTAGTTATAATCCACTTTTTCCGTATACAATCTTAAAATTCCAGCGTGTCTTTTTGCGAACACAAAAGTGCGGGCGGTCAGAATCAATGATAAAAACAATCTTACCAATCCAAATTCTGAAGTATCTTGCATGCACTTTCTTGAGTTTCATACATAAGATTCAAACTTCGCCAAATGGCTCGTTTTTGCACCTCTCGCCCCGAACCCGGCAATCGCAGATTGCGAACGCTTCGTCCACACTACAACACCCACAGAAATAAAAAATACCCCGCATGGGGTATTTTTTATTTCTGGCGGAGATGAAGTATTCCCTCGCCCCGCGGACGGCGGGGCTGTGGGGCATTCCTGACGGTTTGACGGCGTAATACTTGTCAAACCTACTCATTGTCGAACCCACGCCACTATCGTGGCTTTTCCGGGTTCAAACCCCGATTTCGGCACAAAAATAAAACGCCCACAATGGGGCGTTTGATTTTTGTGGCGGAGTTGTAATAAATGACGGTATTGGATATCCAATTTACAGGGATTTGCAGGGAATTTTTGAAACTTTTTGCCATGTTTTTATTAGTTTTCTAGGGCGCCTATCAAAAAACGAAAAAAATAACAGGGAAATAAAAATTAATACTTCCGACTTTTTTACATGAAAAAGCGATAATTATACTTCTGGCGCATTATTTCGGGCACGTCTCTTACTACTTGAGCAAACAAACTCGAATACTGTAAAGTTATAGGACTTGATTTATACAATGTATTATTATTCCAATCAACTTTAGTTAACCCCAATATAGAACAACAAGTTTCATACCAACTATTTGATCCTAAATATTTTTTTACTATTACAGGATGCGGTATAGGAGTTAAAGCCCCTTCTTTAAAAATATTTTTCCCATCAATATTAACATTTCCCTGAAGCCATAAAAGACATTCGTTGTTTTTTAATGGTATAAAACAGCCTCTATCACAAGGATAATTATGTGGACATTTTTTTGCGGCTATTTTAATACCTTGCCAATCAGTATTTTGTATCTGTATAAGTTCTAAGTCGATACCTTTACCAAAAGCCTTTCGACAGCCCCTTATTTCGTCTTCTGAGAAAGGTATATTTTTATGTACAGTTATTTTTTTCGGAACTTTTCCAGAATGAGTATTTTGATATATTTGCAAACATTTAGACATAATATTCATTATTTCTTGTTCACTCAAATATGGATTTTTATTATTTTCATCCATTTTAAAATTAGAAACATCATATGCAATAAATTCAAACCCGATACCTGCCGAATCAAATATTTGGCTACAACATGTTATGTAACTTATTCCTTCTGAATGCTTGTTCATTGCGTAACTTAACCCAACAAAAGCCTCATCGTTGTTCGAAACATCTAATTTCCATGGAACACCACCAGCTTTTGAGTATGTTGCTATACTAATTCCCCACATGACATTGGCTCTACAATTGTTATTAGATTTGTCTGTAATTATTTGAATCGGGATTCCTAATGGGGCCGCACTAGCTTTGATAAAGTTATGAAGATTAAAATCTGTTGTTCTAAAAATCATTTGCCACTCATTTGGCAAATAAATGAACAAGACATCAAAAGTTGTTTTTTGCCTACTCACAGTCAAAAGATATTCTTTTAATTTATACTTAAAAGAATTTATATTTAGACTCTTAGCCAACGCCCCCATTTCGGCATCAAATTCAAAATTCAGAGTTTTATCTAAAATGATCTTGGTTCTAAATATATTTTCAAATCCGGTATAATCCGGATAATACTCTTTTGCATATTTTGGAGAAATATGTGAAGAAAGTTCTGTTATAAGTGCATTGACTTTGCTTGTACATCCAAGGGGGGTCAAACTTGCTATACGTATAGTATCCAAGTAATTAAGATCCAGACCATATGGTCCATACATCTTGAGGCCCAAGAGAGGATTTTTACTTTTATTGCCACCAGCAAATACTAATAGAGGTTCTTGTATCTGTGAATATGCAGATAAATTCGAAATGCTCACCATGTTTACAGCCCCCCTTTATATGAAAAAGCAGTTATTGGTGATATGATAAACTTGTCTTCATCATTTTCAGAAAAAATTGGAAATTCAACTTGATTGTTCGTTTCTCCAAATATTATTCTCTTCCAAATATCTAAAATGGTATTTTGTTTGTTATTATACCTGTTTTTATTCCTGATTCTTAAAAAACCAATGTTTTTTTCTCGTTCTGCAGAAGGTTCTATCCATATTTCAGGTTTTACAACCAACCAAAAACTATCATTTTTAAAATCAATTTTTACCTTTAAACACTCCGTCCATGATGCTGAAGGAATTAGTGTTCCTGCTATTGAGCCAGTAAAAGCTTTCAGTTCTGTAAACAACGGATCCTTAATATGTTCTTGTTTTGGTACAATATAATATGTGTTTCTGATTTTTTTAAAGCACAAAGGTTTATCTTTACATAAAGCTGTCACTAAGCCACGACATACAAAGTCCTTTAGATAACCATGTCTCATAATATCTTCTGTAGAAAACTCATAATCAGAAATTATATTAGGTACCGGAACTACCTTCTTTATTTCTTCCATTGTTCCCCAAACCAATATATTATTTGTTTTTGTCATTATTGCATGACTACGTGCAATTCTGCATTTTTCTTTTAATTCTTTAATACTAGAAATAGCATCCTCTTTTATTTGAAGTGCTTTTTGTGGTATGCCTTCTATAGGAAAAGCATTAAGCCTGATTGCCGGAAAATTCTTTCCCGGCTGTGGCAAAGGAATATTTATGCGTTGCTCATCAAGCTCAAGTTTTTCTGATAAATCCAAAGACTTACCGGGAATGCTTGCCCATATTAAATTCATAAAGCTATCAAAGGAATCTATTTCTATAATTTGCGCTTTAATTCCTTTAGATTTTGCTTTGTCAATAAAAGCATGTACCGATGGTAAACATTTTGATTTGTCGTTAGTTGTCCAAAATATTCCCTGTGGGAAAGGGTTCGGTGTTTCAATAGCTTTATCTAGTAATGACATTACATTTACATCTCGACCACTGTAACCTGCTACGATAAGCCCAAATTTTACTGATGCTGTCAAAAAACATTTTTCCAATTCTTTATTATTATTTAATAAATCTTGTGATAAATTTTTTATACTTTGAAATTGATAATCTCCGTGCAGTTTTACATAAAAAGGAAAAGCATTGTTATTTATAGCATTTACAGCACCCTCAGAACCTTCTAAATGAAACACTCTTAAATTTTGACCAGTTATATTCGCATAAGATTTTTCAAAAATATCATCAAAGTTTGTAGTGAACACTAGCTTGCTTTGATCCATGTACATTAGCGCAGACAGAATTTTAAATCCTATATTCGGTTCAAAATTTTTCCCTATAAGTTGTCTTGTTAAATACTGGCGCTGTAAACCATGATCGTTTCCAAACAACAAATCAAAGTAAAAAGAATACTCTTCTAAAGAATCTTCAGGAGGAAACCCCTTAGAATCCATATAATTTTGAATTTTCCTTTTTATTCCGTCGTTTCCAATATTTAAATCATCAATATTAACGTGCTCTTCATTGGCATAATATTTCTTTTTTAAATCCCAAACTATATCATATGCGGTGGGCAAACCAGAAGATCGTGGTGCACCAGCTCCCAATAACCACATAAAGTTTGGAGTGTAATTATTAAAGTGTATAAGAAACTCTGTTATGCTCACCTGGTTATTCCTTTGCTATCACGCAATAATATAGTATTTTTTTGAGAAAAATCAACATGTATGTGACTCCTTTCAAATGAATAAACATGTTTTACTGTGGACATAAATTTTTTTTCGGAGCGGGTGTTCGCAACAATGTATATTATTATGAATAAGGATGGTCCTTATTCATAACCAAGGGGACCCAAATGTCTAATTTAATAATTGTTGATAAAAACATTAATCAAATTAAACCATATAAAAACAACCCAAAACTTCACAGTAAACATCAGATTAAACAGATTGCGGATTCTATTAAAGAATTTGGATTTGTGAACCCTGTGTTGTTGGATGAAAATGGGGAAATCATAGCTGGACATGGACGATATTTGGCTGCAAAACAGTTAAATATGGAAAACATCCCCACAATAACACTGTCTCATTTAAATGATAAGCAGAAACGTCTGTATCGTATTGCTGATAACAAACTGACCGAATTAGGCAAATGGGATGTGTCTTTGTTGCAAATGGAATTTAAAGAACTGGAAAATTTAAATCTGGATCTAGAAATTACAGGGTTTGAAACAGAAGAAATAGATAATTTTATTATAAATAAGTCTGGTCCTACAAATCTGAAAGAAGAACATATCCCAGAATTATCAACCAACGATTACCAATGCAAATTTGGCGATATATGGCAATTGGGTCGACATTTCCTTATTTGTGGTGATGCATTAAAAGCGGAAACGTATGCAAATTTAATGGGAAACAATCGTGCCCAAATGATTTTAACAGATCCACCATATAATGTCCGTGTAAAAGATATTGGTTCAAGCGGTAAAATTAAGCATGATGAATTTGCGATGGCATCTGGCGAGATGTCATCTGATGAATTCATCACGTTTTTAAATACATTTATGAAACATGCAAAAGAATATTCCATCGATGGTTCTTTGCATTACTTGTTTATGGATTGGCGACATGGAATAGAAATTGGCCTGGCCGCATCAACCGTTTATGAAGAATTAAAAAACATCTGCGTTTGGGTCAAAAACAATGGTGGTATGGGCAGCCTGTATCGTTCACAGCATGAATTGTGCTTTATATACAAAAACGGCAAAGGCCCACATACGAATAATATAAATCTGGGGGCGCATGGGCGATATCGCACAAATATTTGGGAATACGCAGGTGCCAATGGTTCCGCAGATGGTAAAGAAAATTTAAAATTACATCCAACGGTTAAGCCCGTTGCAATGTTAAAAGATGCAATTCTAGATGTCACAAAACGTGGCAATATTGTATTGGATTGCTTCTTGGGGTCTGGTTCAACCTTAATCGCATGCGAACAAACAGGTCGTACATGTTATGGCATCGAAATAGAACCAAAATATTGTGATGTGACAATTAAACGTTATGAAGAACTAACCGGTGAAAAAGCCATAAAAATAGGAGATGCAGATGACAGGATATGCTAACCCACCAAAAGAAACACAATTCAAAAAAGGACAATCTGGTAATCCCAAAGGACGTCCCAAGGGCGATAAAAATTATTTGGCTCTTGCAAACAGAGAGTTATCACAAAAGGTTTCAATTATGGAAAATGGTCGACGTAAAATACTTAGCAAAAAGGAGGTGTTTGTCAAAACGACGATAAACAAGGGTATTGCTGGCGATAAAAAATTTACAAATATTGCATATACAATGATGCAGGATGCCGAAAGATATAATGAACGCAAAAAACACGATGAAAAAGAACAGTCTAAAATAAATCAGAAAATTATTGAAAATTTCCGAAAACGGGTTTTAGAAGAGAATAAAGAGGTGGAAGAATGACACAAAATCTGGCTAATGCTTTAATAAAGGAAGATTTTTACAGTTTTGTGCAACGGGCTTATTTTGAAACAAGCGGTGGACAAATACTGATTCCAAATTGGCACCTTGAAGTATTGTGTGATCGGCTGGAAAAAGCCCGCAAAGGCGAAATAAAACGTCTTATTATAAATGTTCCGCCACGCAGTTTAAAATCACAAATTGTAAATGTTGCATTTACTGCTTGGGTATTAGGTCATAATCCAACAGAAAAAATTGTTAGTGCATCGTATTCTGCAGAATTAGCGGAAACTTTTGCACGCGATTGCAAACGTGTTATGCAATCTGAGTGGTATAAACAACTATTTCCGAAAAGTGAGATTTCAAATGACCAATCGTCAGCCTATGATTTTAAAACAATTTCACGCGGTGGACGCTTTGCCGCATCTGTCGAAGGATCTTTAACGGGTCGCGGTGGCAATATAATAATCATAGACGACCCGATAAAAACAACAGATATGGCAAATGAGAATGCCCTAAATAAAGTACAAGAATGGTATACAGGTACACTGTTAAGCCGTTTAGATAATCAAGAAAACGGGGTGATTATTTTGATAATGCAACGTGTTCATGAAAACGATTTAACAGGTTATCTGTTAGATAAAGAGTCTGATAAATGGGAGCATATAGTTATGCCTATGATTGCAACTGAAGAAGAACAATGGGAAGTTGAGAATAAAACTTTTATAAGGCATAAAGGCGATGTATTAAACAAGCAATATATCAGTTTTGAAAAGTGTAATGAATTAAAAACAGAATTAGGGGAATATGTATGGAATGCCCAATATCAACAAGAACCATGTCCTGTTGGGGGTGGTATCGTAAAAGAAGAATGGATGCAATATTATCCAAACCAACGTTTGAATCCTGATGAAGTTTATAAAATATTATTAAGTTGGGATACAGCTAATAAAACAGGAGAAAACAATGCATATTCTGCTTGTTCTGTCGTAGCAGTAATGAGAAACAGGACCTTTTATTTGTTACAAGTTGCGCGTGCCCGACTGGATATGACCAAACTTTTAGAATCTGTTTTGCAAGCATACAATTCTGTAGTTCAAGAGTCTGGATTTTTCAGAATCAAACCAGTATTACTAATAGAAGATGCTGCGAGCGGAACTCCGCTTATAAATTTGTTAAGAAATTTAAAAGATATATATGGCCGCGTATTAAATATCGAGGCAATAAAGCCTAAAGGGGATAAAATTGACCGACTTTATGGTATAACACCATATATTGAAAATGGACAATTGTTGTTTCCGCCAGATGGTGTGGAAGGGAAAGAACGATGGTGGCCAGATTTTAAAAAAGAATTGTTAAGCTTTCCAAATTCAAAATATAAAGATCAAGTTGATTCTTTGACACAGGCTATTTCATATGGTCAAGAATTATTGGCATACCAATAAAATAAATACTAGGTAAAATCTCGGTATTTATTTTGGTATATGTTTATGTATACATGCGTTATGCAAATCACTAATCAAATTCTTGCCAGTATAAGATTTTATAAACCGTTTAAATTGGTCTATTTGTTTAATAAAATCATCACATGATATAAAATATGAATAATCATGTTTAGAAAAAGCATCAAATACAATCATATCTATTTCTTTGTTGTGCTTTTTTATCCACTTATATACTGTTTCAAAATCTATATATAAAAACATATGATTTGTGGCCGCGCCGTGTATTTCGCGTATTGATAGAAAACCACTAAAAATCCTGGTTTTATCTGCTAGTTTTATTTGTGGAACAATATTTACATTTTTCATGTATAAAAAACTGTCATTTTTACAATCTGGCAATTTCATAATACTCGTATCGTTTTTACCAGGCGGACAAATATAAATAGGTATCAGTATTTTTGATCGCAACAACGTCGCTATGAAATATGCCAAACTTTCATTATCTTTGAACACGTTGTATTCTGCTAATGCACTGGCCAATGTCCCATTAAAATAATCGGTATTATTTTCTTGATGAATAATACAGTAATCAAATTCATATTCGAAATCTTTAAAATGGTTTTCGTCTAATATATATTCTGTTAAAGATTTTTGTGTGTTTGTCATATTATTTTTCCAAATTTATGCCGCATTCTGTATAGCACTTTTTCCAATCAAATCGCGATGATTTATATTTTTTGTTTAATTTTGCATTTTCTTCTTTGGTAATCCATGCGGTTTTCAAATTATTCAAAACATATTTAACACTTTTATCATCATCCATAAAAGCATGAAATAATTCAGATAACGGCACACAGTGTTCCAATATTAAATCTTTCAATTTTGGGAAATCTTTTTGAATTGTGCGCTTTTTGCCGACCAACAAATTATGCAAATCCCCATTTATACCAGATTTGCACCAAATATTTTGCGCCGATACCGATATAAAATCTGCCGGTCTTGATTCAGAAATCACATACAATATATTGCGAAATGATAATTTTACAATTTTCTTTGCGTTATCACTTGCTTTACGATATGTATCGCGCAGATTATTCAATAATAAATCTGCATCTTTATCAGTAAATTTATTCGTCGGTTTGCTTATTGTTATTTGTGGTTTCATTGTTCTCTGCCGCTTGTTTTTCTTGCCATTTTTTATATTCTGGATTTGGAATCTGGGATTCTATCATCTTTAACTTTCGAATAGTTTTCTTTGTGCCTATCGTATTGTAATAAGTATAAGTTCCGTCTAATACCATACAATATGCCCCAAATGTAACCGTATATCCATCATACAATTTTTTTGATTCTGTTTTCCAGTCTTTTTCGCCTATAACCTGTCGCATATCGGTTGCAAAAACTTCGCCACCAAACATCTGTTGCCGTCGTGCCTTGCATGAACGTGCCACATCTGTGTCGCCATCTGCCGGATGACAATAATATAATTGAATCAAAGAATACTTGTCATTCACTTGAAATACTTTTAATTCATGACTTGGAAAGCAATCTGGATTGCGTATAGTTTTTGGCGGAACCGGTTGTGTTGTCAAACCAACACAAGAACACAATAACAAACCTAATAAAATTACTTTCTTCATATTTAATCCTTTTTGTTTTTGGGTGGAATTTCTATAAACAATGATTTGAATTGTCCGTATTTATCGCCAGTATCGCAAAAAATCTTGCCATTGAAAATTATAGGAATTTTGCATAAACAAATCTGGTTTATCTTTAAGATGTTTGGAATTGGTGTCGTTTTTTACATTCCACTTATGCCATCCAGACATTTTTTCGCCTTCGGTTGTCCTGAATGCATACGCCATAGAATTTGGATTGCTTTTTGCGCACCAAAACGACTTGTTGTTCGAGATAAAAATGCATACGCCTGATTTTGCGTATCCTTTATCAATTAACCATTCAATGCGATTTATATCTGCCCATACATGATAACAATTATCATCATTTCCCTTATGATCTGCCAAGAGGTCTGATACAGGTATTTTTGTATTTTCGTAAAATTTTTCTGATTTTATTGGTCTGGTTTTATATTTCAATTCTATGGGGTAAAAATCGCCGTCTTTGATGACCATTATATCTATGTGAATAATGCGTTGTTCGCCTGGCTTTTTAATTGGAAATTCCAAAATTATTTGAGCCGTATCGTTGAATATCTTGTGTAATTCTATTGCTAATGAATGTTGAAAATCTGCTTCCGAGACAAAAAACCTTTGTCTACTTATGCTAGAAAATGCTTTTTTAATTCCGCTGATTACATCCATCTTTATCCCCGCGTAAAATGCTGACCGCCAATCAAGAATCGGCGGCCGGGGAGTTCTCAAATCAGATTGTGATTGATTCCGTGGTTTTCGGGTTGCCCCTATTGTATAGCACACGACTCCCCGACCATAAGTCAGGGACATAACGGTGCAAAAAGCACCGAAACATCTTAGATAACGATGCTTTCGCACCGCACAATCTGGGCTTGAGATAGCCCCGAACCCAACTCTCATTGGATTCATCAAAAACATA
>JAZSDC010000015.1:0-10173 GCA_045530935.1 Candidatus Enterousia sp.
TGTGGGGCATTCGTGACAATTTGCCTGCGTTTGGCACTTGGCAAATTTACTCATTGTCGACCCGACCAGATTTTTTTTAAAATTTCTGAACCCAGCGGAAATGCTGGGGTTTTTGATGTTTTCTGCATTTAATGTGTGCCACATGGGTTTATTACAGCCCTGAACACAACTTCTTGGACTCAGGTTTGATTCTATTGCAGTTTAGGGATAAATTTAATATTTATTCCGGGGAAATTATTTTTTGTATAGGATTTATTTGTTGCTTTTTTTGTGATATAATACTGTTCAAGATAGAGGCCGTAATGAAGTTTTTTAAAATTTTAAGTTTTGCATTATTTATGTTTTTTCCATGGTTGGTGTGTGCAGAAGATACTGTTGGCGATGCGAAGCAATTTATAGAGGCGACACGCGTAACTTGTTCTGGGATTTCGGACGAGATTGCGTCTGTTGCGAATATATCTAAAGTAAATACTGCTGTGACAGGTGTTGGAACCGCTGCGGCTGCGGGGGCGTTGGTTGCGGGTGTGAAAAAATCATATGTAGATGAAGAGATAGATAAGTTGATTGCGCAAATTTGTGATAACGGTGGCTGTACACCGGATGGTGTCGACGCAATGAGTGACGAGGAGTTTTATACGAATGTAATGCTGCCGATGGCGGAAATCGCAGAATTGGATGAATTGCGCAATCAAATGGATAAGGCCAAGAAACTGGGGAATTGGCGAACGGGTTTAATGGCGGGTACTGTTGGAACGAATTTGGCGTCGGCGATAATTTCAGGATTGAATAAAGATCAATCCGATTTGATTCAGCATGTGTCCGCGTGTAATGAAATGTTAAAGGCGATTCCAGAGATTGAAGTTAAGATGAAGATGGCAGGGGTAAATCCTGGGAATAATCCTGTTATGAAGCAAATAAAAGATATCAGGGATTGGTGTATGCCGATTGATGTTAAAAGTGTTAAAAAAATAGAAGATAGAATGAAAGTTGTTATGGGGACTTCTATTGCGGGGACTGCTATTGGTGTTGCAGGTACGGTTACCAGTGCGATGGCAAATTCTGATAAGTACACGAATGTGGAAAGCAAAATTAATTTAACAGAAACAGAAAAGAAAAAAGAAAAAACTTTAAATACAACAGCGAATGTTATGGCAGGGGCAAATGTTGTGACAGGCGCTGTTGAGACAGGATTTAATATTTCATTGATTACGTTAACCAAAAAATTAATCGAGCAAGCAGAGCGTTGTGAAAAGGTTTTGTAGTTATGCAGATAAAAAAATTATTGTTTTTGTTTATGCTTTTTCCGAACTTTGCATTTGGGGCAGCTGATTCTTGTACGAATCCATCTGCTTATACAGTTGACAGGCGGTGTTATGTTACAGATGCTCAAAAAAAAGTAAAACCATATAATGCGGTGGTGTCGGTGGGGGACTGGTGTACGGGAACAATTGTAAGGGAAAATGATAAAAACTATGTGTATACGGCAAAGCATTGTACAGGTGTAAAAAATGGTGGTCTGCCAGTTGATGAGTTGAATTTTACTATGCAAAATGGCGCAACGTTCGTGGGGAAGCGTAACAATGTTGGTACTTATGATATAGAAAATGGCGAGAGATATTGGGGGGATTGGGCGATTTATACGGTTCCATCAGGTGAAAAAGATGTTCCGTATGTTGAAATTTCAAATTATGCTAAATTTGGTCGTGGTGCTTTATCATATGATTATTCTGCGCGAGATATTGGTTATGGTGCGTTGAAGATTATGAGTGATGAAGAGATTAGGGTATTTAAACGTAAATATTCCGATTGGTTGAGCGATAGGGAAGGTGATTTTCCGCCTGAAAGTACTGATGATTATGGGATGTCTTCTTATGATGGTGGAATTTATACATATTCGACAATGCCGCAAAGGTTTCTTAGTGAACTGAGTGAAAATTATCCGGAATATCATAGTGGTTTGTTTAAGGATAAAAAATTAAAAGTTTCGTATTGTGAATATAATTCTGTCGGGGCAAAGAAAAATTGCCAAGGGTGGGGTGGTAATTCAGGTGGCGGAATATTTGATGATAATGGTAATATAATGGCAATTCATACACGGGGAAACGGGGTTATTGGTGGTGAACATCATGCGGGACGTGGTTCTGAGAATGCTGCATCACAGATTAATTTGTTAGAGGATGTTACGCTTGATTGGTTTATAGATTTAATTACAAAATAAAAAGGGGTGTTGTTATGGAAAAAAATAAATTAAAGACGGCTGGTGTAATTGCACTAATTGTTGGTGGTTTAATCGCGGGGGGGATGGCATTAAATGGTACCGATGGTTTAGAAACACCAGAAAAGCAAAAGAATGAAAAGGTTGACTCGGATTTGTCTGTTGAGCAATATGAAACTTTGATTAAAGAGGCAGATATAGCTTTGGAAAGGTTGAGTGGTATTATAGAATCGGATTCTGTAACGCCCGAAGAACGCTTTCAAGCGCGTATCGCATATAAAAATATTGTTGCGGAACGTGATAATTTGCAAAAGCGTTTAAATACTAAGTTGCAAAACCAACGAAGCATTCTTCAGATGGGTAATGCGCGTGGAGATAGATGATTTTTTTGATGGTTTTGGGTTGAAACGCTTGAATTTTATAAAAAATTAATATACAATGGCTGTCGTTGCGCCCGTAGCTCAGCTGGATAGAGCATCGGATTTCTAATCCGCAGGTCGCAGGTTCGAATCCTGCCGGGCGTGCCATTTTTTTTATTTTGCAGTGTTCGTTTGGGGTGTTTTATGTTTGTTTTGTTTGCTTTTATTAGCATTTTTCTGGGGGTGTTTGTTGTATTTTTGTGCCTTGAAGCGTTTGAATATACATGGTGTATACAGGTGCGGCGACAGATTCCTTTTAAGCCCAGTTCCAGACGCTTGCGCCGTGCAACAGTGAATGCGATTAATGAATTTTATCCAAATGCGAAATCTGTTTGTGAAATTGGGGCAGGGTACGGTGGTTTGGCATCTTATATTGCCAGAAAATGCAAGGTGTCGGTTTGCGCAATTGAAAATATGCCTTTTACTTCTTTTGTGTCTAGATTTTTTTGTTTATTCTTTGGGGGGCAACGTGTAAAAAATGTTTGTGCAGATGCATTTAGTTATTTGGATAAATCTGATATGCATTTTGATATTGGGGTCGCTTATTTAGGACCAAAGGTAAATAACAGGTTGTTGGAAATTAAATCGCATTTTGATGTGTTGATTGTTTTAGATGTGCCGATTGATAATGTGAAACCAATGCGTGTCGTTGATGTTGGTGGTGGGTCTACCGTTTTTGTTTCCAGACAACGATGTCGTACAGAATTTCCACATAAATTATTTATCTATGAATTATAACAGCATCCCAAAATGGGATGTTTTTTTGGGGAAACGTTCCTGGGGTATATTTTTTTTAAGTGTGGTATGATGTTAAGCAAAGGAGAGAAAATATGAAAAAGTTTTGGTTGTTTATTTTGGCAATCGTTATTTCTTTTATCCCAGGGGTTATTGGCGGATTCTTTTCACCAATGTCACCGGGGGCAGATGTGTGGTATAATGGATTAAATCATTCTGTGTTAACACCAAATGGGTGGGTGTTTATGATTGCATGGTTGATTTTATATACATTATTGGGGATTTCGTTATTTTTAGTAATGAATAATGAAAAAACGCGTCAAAATAAATCAGGGGCGTATGGGCTGTTCATTGTACAAATGATATTAAACGCCATGTGGACCTATTTGTTCTTTGGTTTGCAGATGATTGGTGCGGCTTTTTTAGTGTTGGCTGTTTTAACAATTGTCGCAATTTGGATGGCGGTTGTGTTTAAAAGATTCAGTCGTGGGGCATTTTATTTGGTGTGGCCATATATAATTTGGTTGTGTTTTGCATTGTATTTAAATGGTGTTATACTGATGTTGAATTAAAAAAAATCCCCCTGGAAAATGGGGGATTATATTTTTAATATTTTGGTTTTAGGGTCGCCAATATTTAGATATTTTAAGCCCAGTTCTTCTATGTAATCGGCGCTGTATCCTTGCAGTAATTCGATATGTTTTGTTATTTTGTCCAAGGTTGCCTGTTCGGTGATAAGCTGCTTTTGTTCTTTATTCAGTTGTAAGGTGTTTATCGCGAAACGCTGGATGTTAACGTCACCCCAAAATAGACCGATAAACATAAAGCCAGCAAATGCAGTTAATGCAATCCCCAGTTTCCCATGGATGCCACCCGACCAGGCGCGTCCAATAAAATTAAATAAATTTTTGATTTTTCCTTTCATAGATGTCATTATATCACAAATGTTTACTAATAATCAAATTTTTGCTGCGCCTTTGGCTGGTGTTACAGATCGGCCATTTCGTCATATGATACGACTGTTTTCGCCAGATGCACCACTGGTTACAGAAATGATTTCATGTCATTCATTGGTTGGTGCACATAAAAATTGTTTGCGGAATTTTGATAATTATGCAGACGAAGGCAATGTTGGTGCCCAAATTTTTGGGGCGGATGTAAATCTGATGGCAGACGCGGCACGTATTTTACAGGATGCTGGTGCGAAATGGATTGATATTAATATGGGATGTCCTGTGCCAAAGGTTGCAACTCGTGCAGGGGCAGGGGCCTATTTAATGCGCGATCATAAATTAGCAGAACAAATTATGCACGCAGTGGTCAGGGCGGTGCAAATACCTGTGTCAATAAAAACACGACTGGGGTGGGATGATGCGCATCGTGATTGGCGCGACCTGATTAATATTGCTGCGAATTGTGGGGTGAAATTTGTGGCGCTGCATGGACGTACCCGCGCACAATTGTATTTGGGAAATGCCGTGTTGCCAGATGTATCGGATTGTCCGATACCTGTTATTGCAAATGGTGATATTAAAACAGTGGCGGATTTGCAGATTCCAGAAGAACTGGGGTATAGTGGTGTTATGATTGGTCGTGGATTGATGGGAAAACCGTGGCTGATATCGCAATTACATGGTGGAAATGTGCCTGAAAATATTGGTCAAATCGTTTTGCAGCATTTAGAATATGCGCTGGAATATTACGGTGAAAAAACAGCTGTGCCGATGTTTAGAAAGCATGCCGCGTGGTATAGTGCAGGTATGCAAAATTCTTCGGATTTTCGTATAAAAGTAAATAGAATAGAAAGCGCAGATGTGTTAAAGGTTGCAATTCGTGAATTTTGGTCTATTATTTAGTGAAATTTAATATGGGGATTGTGTAATATGACAGAAAATATTGAAGCAAAAGAAGAAGCGATTGTTGTTGATGCGCCTGTTGAATTGACAGCAGGACAGATGTTGCATAATGCACGCACCACAGGGCGTCGTAAACGTGAAATATTAACAATTGCAAAACAGTTGTGCATCCGTGAAGAGTTTTTAGAAGCTTTGGAAAATGGTGATTATTCTGTAATCCCAGAACCTGTTTATATTCTAGGTTTTGCGCGCAATTACGCGATGGAGCTGGGGTTGAATCCTGATGAAATTGTTGCGAAAATAAAAAAAGAAATGGGTTTGACGTCTGATTGTGCAGATACAGACGAAGATACCAGTGCATGCGCGATGCCAAGTATCAAGGAAGAAAATTGGGCTAAAGTTTATTTTGTAAAGGCGTATCAGTTTGTCTATCAACATTGGTTGTGGTTTGTCGGGGCAATCGTTGCGGTGGCTCTGATTGTTGGTGGAATTATTTTGTTACGACCAGCTGAATCAGCTGAAGAAGTTGCAGTCGGTACCCCTGTGGTTGAACAGGTCGTTAGTACAGAGCCTGAATATAAATTGACGGTGCGTGAACGCTTTGGTTTGGATAATCGTGAAAAGGCTAATGTTATTTTGCAGGCGGCACAGGAATCCTGGGTAAAGGTTGAAGATGGTCGCGGTAATACTGTGTTTAGTCGTGTGTTGGTGCCAGGGGATATTTATTATGTGCCTGTTGGGAATAAATACAAGGCTACATTTGGTAATGCAGGTGGTGTTGATATCTGGGTAAATGGTACATTGGTGCCAGATGTGGGTGCTGACCATACCAGAAAAAGTGGGATTATGTTAAATCCAGACAGTTTAATGGGGAAAGATAAAAAATAGCATATGGGGCGAAAGAAATTTTCGCCCTTTGTATTGAAAATTCGATTATCTGTTCTATATCTTGGTTATGGTAAATTTTATAAAAATTCGTGGTGCACGCGAAAACAATCTTAAGAATGTTGATTTAGACATACCAAAAAATAAATTGGTGGTCTTTACAGGTGTGTCTGGATCAGGAAAGTCGTCATTGGCATTTAATACTATTTATGCCGAAGGTCAGCGCAGATATGTTGAATCTTTGTCCAGTTATGCGCGTCAATTTTTGGATATGCAAAAAAAACCAGACGTCGATTTGATAGAGGGGTTGGCACCTGCTATTTCGATTGAGCAAAAGACCACGTCAAAAAATCCACGTTCAACAGTCGGAACTGTTACAGAAATTTATGATTATTTACGCTTGTTGTGGGCGCGTATTGGTGTGCCGCATTCTCCTGTTACGGGCAAGCCGATTAAATCGCAAACTGTTGCAGAGATGGTCGATTGGACGATGAAGATTCCGTCTGGAACAAAAATTTTTATAATGGCGCCGTTGGTCCGTGAACGTAAAGGTGAGTATCGCAAGGAATTGGCTTTTTTGGTAAAGCAGGGGTATAGTCGTGCGATAATTGATGATGAATTGGTTGATTTGTCTGCGGTTCCGCCATTAGATAAAAATAAAAAGCATACTATTTTGGTTGTTGTAGATAGATTGCAAATGCCGGTTGGTGATGCAGATGTTGAAGAATTTCGTTCGCGTATGTATGCTTCTTTTGAGGGCAGTTTGCGTTTGGTGCCGGGCGGTGTGTTGGTACGACGCTTGGACACAAATGAGGATATATTATATTCGCAAAGTTATGCGTGTCCAGTTAGTGGTTTTACTGTACCAAAAATTGAGCCACGTTTGTTTTCATTTAATGCCCCAATGGGTGCCTGTCAGAATTGTGATGGTTTGGGGGTTCAGTTAAATATGTCTCCTGATTTAATTGTGCCAGACCCTTCGAAATCAATTCTGGGCGGGGCGATTGCACCATGGTCGCGCGGTGGAATGTTAAGTCAATTTGAACATCTGTTAGATGCATTACATAAAAAGTTTAAAATCCCATTGTCAAAACCGTGGCATACATTAACTCAAGAACAAAAAGATTTAATTTTATATGGTAGTGGTGATGAACCGATAAAAATAAATTGGAATGGCTTTGTTTATGAAAAACCGTATGAGGGTGTTATCCCAAATATAGAGCGCCGTTGGCGCGAATCTGATTCCGAAGCAATGCGTGCAGAATTGTCAAAGTATCAATCTGAAAAGCCGTGTCCGGTATGTCATGGAAAACGTTTGAATATTCATGCGTTATGTGTGCGTATAAATGATGCAGATATTATGGATGTTTGTGATATGTCTGTTGATGATTCTTTGCAGTGGTTTCGTGATTTACCAAAACATTTGTCGAAAAAAGATAATGATATTGCGCGAATCGTTTTGCGTGAAATTACAGACCGGCTGTATTTTTTGCAGAATGTGGGATTGGGGTATTTAACACTGTCACGTATGGCGGGGACTTTGTCGGGGGGCGAAGCCCAGCGGATTCGTTTGGCGTCACAGATTGGCAGTGGCTTGTCAGGTGTTTTATATGTTTTAGATGAACCGTCTATTGGTTTGCATCAGGCGGATAATGACAAATTGTTAGAAACGTTAAAAATGCTGCGCGATAAGGATAATACGGTTATTGTTGTAGAGCATGATGAAGATGCAATGCGGGTGGCAGATTATTTGGTTGATATTGGGCGTGGTGCAGGGGTAAATGGTGGTAATGTTATCGCAGCGGGTACGCCGGTCCAGGTAATAAAAAATAAGGATTCTATCACAGGGCAATATTTGTCAGGGGAACGTCAAATTTATGTGCCTTTGCATCGTCGTGTGGGGAATGGTAAGTCGATTATTATTCATGGGGCGCATGGAAATAATTTAAAAAATGTTACAGCAGAATTTCCACTGGGTAAATTTGTTGCGCTGACTGGGGTGTCTGGGTCAGGGAAATCAACATTGTTGCTGAATACGCTGTATCCGGCATTGATGCGCGCATTGTATAATTCTAAATTAGAGACGGCACCACATGATATCATTACAGGTATGGAAAATGTTGACAAGGTAGTTGATATCGATCAATCGCCAATTGGGCGCAGTCCACGCAGTAATCCGGCAACATATACAGGTGTGTTTGGGGATATACGTGATTTTTTTGCGGGATTACCCGAAGCAAAAGCACGTGGATATACCTCTGGACGTTTTTCATTTAATGTCAAAGGAGGTCGATGCGAGGCCTGTCAGGGAGATGGACAAATTAAAATTGAAATGAATTTCTTGGCTGATGTTTATGTCGAATGTGATTGTTGTCATGGGGCGCGTTATAATGAAGAAACGTTGGCGGTTAAATACAAGGGAAAATCAATTGCAGATGTTCTGAATATGACGGTTGAAGAAGCGTATCGTTTCTTTGTTAATGTTCCAAAAATCTCTAGAAAATTAGAATTGCTGAAACGTGTTGGACTGGATTATATAAAATTGGGACAAAGTTCGTTAGACCTATCAGGTGGCGAGGCGCAACGAATAAAACTGTCCAAGGAGTTGGCTGCGCGTAGTACAGGCGAAACAATATATATTTTGGATGAGCCAACAACAGGATTACATTTTGAAGACATAAAGCAGTTATTGTCAGTTCTGCACGAATTGGTAGAACAAGGAAATACCGTAATTGTTATCGAGCATAATCTGGAAGTTATAAAAACCGCAGATTGGATTGTTGATTTGGGGCCATCTGGTGGGGCAGGTGGTGGACAAATCATTGCAACAGGTACACCAGAAGATATTGTGAATGTTGCAGAATCTAAAACTGGAAAATATTTGAAGAAGTATCTTGAAAAATCTGTAAAAGACAATAAAATAAACAGGCAAAAAAGGAGTAAGTAGTATGTTTGGTTTTGGAAAAAAGAAAGAAAAAAAAGTTGTTGACAATAATTTTAGTGCAGAAGATGTCAAGGCCGCAGAGAAAGATTTGGGTGTTAATAAAATGCCTGCTGGGATGAAGGAAACAGCACAGCGTATGATGTCTGGTCAGTTTGATATGAATGATATGTTGGCGCAATTAAAACAGATTAAGAAGATGAGTAATTTTAGTGGTCTGTTGAAGATGGTGCCGGGGATGAGTAGTGCTGTATCTGCAATGAAGGAAAAGATTAAGGATGGCAGTGTTGATGCGCAAATAAAAATTTTAGAAGCGATGACTGCTACAGAACGTGCAGAACCTGAAAAGATTTTCGCAAATGCCAAGGCGCGTATTGCCCAGACGGCGGGTTGTACTGTGCGTGAAGTGGAACATATGATTAAACAATACACAAAAATGAAACAGCAGATGGCTATGATTCAACGTATGGGTGGCATGGAAGCGGTCATGGCACGTATGCAATCCCAGGGTGGTATGCCAGGTGTAAAACCACAGGGTAATTAGTTATGGCGTTTCGGGATACCATAAAAAATCTTAGACATATTTTTGACTGGACGGTTGTAGAGGTTTCAAACCCACAACCCTACAGTCGATTTTATAAAGATATGGGAGATTTCTTTTTGGGATATAAGGTGACGGTTAAATATAAGTATCATGGGGATTATGAATATATATTCCCGGTTGATGATAAAATAGGTTTGGTTAGTAAAGAGCGTGCATTAAAGCGCGCAATAAATTTTTATAAACAAAAGTCTTTACGTATACGTGGTACGCGTTAGGCTATTAAATGCTTTACATGCTTTATTAAATTTTGCTAGGCTGTTTATAACAAGTGTGTGGAGGAATACTGCCTGTGTTGCGTATTTTATTGATTTTAGCAATAATTTTTCCTTTTCCGCATCTGGCCTTTGGCGCGATTAGTCGTGTTGTTACCCCGAACGCAACGGCTGTTGCGACGCGTTCTGACACGGCCAATGCGGGTCATGTGGCGGCTGCATCGCGCGCCAAGGGGGCGACTTCATCGGCATCTGTATCCCCGCGCAAGGTTCAGAACACATCCGCGCGCACAGGGCACACCACAC
>JAZSDC010000035.1:0-30697 GCA_045530935.1 Candidatus Enterousia sp.
GGAACGTATGCAAATAACTAATTCAAATTTTTCAAATGCAAAAAAAATACAAAAGGTGATAAGCAATATCCTTGACAAGGAAGCTGTGTTTAAAAATGGGCATTGGTCGTCTGCGGTAAATTTTGAACGTCGACTGGCCGATGATGGCTTTATTGCTGCATGTCCGATTTCACACCAATATAAATTTCCTGATGGTATTACCGAGGAAGGCTATGAAAAAAAAGTAATGAATAATATGCATTATCTGCTTTTTTTTGAACCATTTCGTATTGAAAATCCAGAACAGTATGTCATTTATATATTCCAAGGCACCACAGATGCAACAGCCAAAGAGAAACAGCGATATTTAGACTTTTTGAACAGTGTAACGGGCGAATTGAATGACGAAGAAAAAAGAAAAATAATAGCGCATTTTACAAGCAATAAAAATCGGAAAGTTGCATTGATGAATATGGAAAACATGGTTAACGAAATAAAAATGTTAAACCCTGTATTGCGAGATATCCCAGTGAACAATCATTTAGATGCGTATGATTTGTTGATTGGTGTCACATCCAGAATTCACCCCAAAGACATTAAGTATTTGATAACACATAAAGGGCTTGATTGGTTGAACAAGATAGACCAAGACCAACAACTTTTTTATACTGTGCTGGATTATGCGCCAAATTTAGTTATGGCCCCATCACGCATTAAACAAATTGTTAATGGAATTATTTTACAAAAACAGAACCAATCAACCCATGAATAGAAACTTGTATACCAAATAAAAAATGCCCCTTGCGGGCATTGTTTATTTTGGTCGGGGTGTGTAAGCGAAACGCGAGTGGGTAGTTTTATCTCCTGCCATTTCGTTCCCACATGTCTATTTCAATTCCCATGTGATGATTTTGCCGTTTGGGATATTTGTTATAATTCAACTCGGCTAATTTATTCTTGTATATAAGATGTGTAATAGCCATTGCGCAACCGATTTCTACTGCATACATATTATATTCGCCATCGTTCGCAAATTTTTTGATAACAGTATCGAGGTTTTTTGGCGAAAATAACGACTCAATAGCACCCTTTATTTTGTTTATTTGGGATTCTGACAATGCTCTTCCTTGGACATTCAACATACAGTTTAACAAGTTGATTGGTTCTGAATTTTTGCTTGCTAACATAACAGCATTTCTATTTTGCATAGAAGCCAAATATAAATACAATATGGATTCTATGCTATTATCTTTTAAATTCATGGAGTTCAAATTTTTAAAAAAATTTTTGACATCTTGACCTGGTAAAGAATTGCTATAATCACAGCACGAAAAAGCTATTGAACCATCTGGCAGGTGTTTTGTATACGCTTTTTCAAGTGCTCCACCACCATGACAGGAGAATATATGTAAATTTACTGGATTTGATGTGGCTTCACTTATTACATCAAAAAGTTTTGAACAGTGAACATAATTGTTATCGCCAAAACGAAAATTAAAACCATTCGGTCGTTGTTCCCCATGAGCATACACGCATATATCAAAGTTGCCATTTTTTACATCTGTTAGTGTTTCTTTTACTTTGTCTAAAGAAAGATTATCTTCACCATTTCCAATAAGTTTGACATTCTTATAATGTTTCATATATCCAGAAACGGCTTGTAACAAGTCTTTTTTATTAAAAGCGGTTCCACCATGCCCAGCGATAATAATTATTGTATCTTTACTTTTTGCCATTCTTTTGCACCTTTTTATTATTTGGCTAGTATTATACCGTTATTTTATTATATTGTGAATTTATTTTTAATTGTTTCGTCCACACACCACAACCACTTTGAATTAAAAAACCAGTTAGAGCAGATTTTTATTGGTTTTATAAGATTGTTGTTAGTTCGAATGTTTATAGCGTGTTATACGCGGTTCGAAAGTGTGTCCGGAAAGATAAAAAATGGAAATTTAATTATCGAACTGAAAAAATTGCGCACGGATTGGCTCGGTCAGCTGTGCCGACACTGCGCCGCATTCGTTAGCGCTCAAACTACGCAAGGCTTGTTTTCGCTTACTCATAGTCGAACCTGTCACGCCAAAGGCGGACGATGTTTCAAATCAAACGGGCGCAACAAAGCCAATATTAAAACGCACCACAAGGGTGCGTTTGAATATTGGTTGGGGCGCACGGATTCGAACCATGATAAAGAGAACCAAAATCTCTTGTCCTACCATTAGACGACACCCCAATAGCGGTTATGATTATAAATATATTTTATGTTTTTGCAATAACAAAATTATCGGTTATTTAATTTAAATTGAGTGCCAATTTTGTTTTGGATTTCATCTTGTGTACGATCATATTCAATTTGCGCACGCGTTCGAATGTTGTTATTAATCAGAAAGTTGTCTTGATTAGTTATATATTCTTGTTGTTCAGTTGGGGGTAATGCTGCAATTTGTCGTCCGCGCATTGTCGAAAAGCATTCTGGTTTGTATCCCATTTCCCATGACAGGCGGATTCTATCTCCGTCCCACAGACATGCGGAAACCCCATCTGGCGCATTGCGTCCAATTGTGTGTTTCTTTACTGCGTTAATAATTTTTTTAATATCAGATTTGGGCAGGTTTGGATAGTTCTTTGCTAAAAAATCCTGTGCAATTGGTACTGCGTGTGGACCGTGCATCATGCACCATTTATCGTTTGTGCGTGCGCAGTCGTGTAATCCCGCTGCTAACAATACGGGCAGGGGATTTTGATTAATAGTATATGCAATGTCCAAACCAAACAAGGCAACCTGGGTCGTATGCGTCAAACCGTGATAACCGTATCTGGACTGATTTGAAACCTGTTCAATCTGTGGCAAAATTTGCTCAAAGAACATTTGCGCCCAATAATCTTGCCCATAAATAGTCTGGTTACTGTCATTCTTGTTTTTGATTAGTTTTTCAAATATATCTTTCAGGTTCATTTGTCAGTTACTCTTTTTTGTGCTTGTTAAATGTCGCGCACGTTGCTGTAAAAGTCAATAAAAATAATAAATCATGAAAATTTTTTTAAAAATACACTTGAAATAAAATTTATTAAAACTTATAATGATTAAGCTTTATAACAAATTTCAAAATCAACTCTATTATAAAGGAGTTTAAAATGGCGCGCAAGGACTTTGTTCGTTTAATGGAAGAAAATATTTGGACCCTGGATAAAATCGCAGATAAGTTGCGACTAGATCGCGTTGATACGACTGGTTATCCGCGTCAATTGATGTCTATTTTGGTGCGTTTGCACAATGGTGGGCGTGCGCGTTTAAAAGATATTGCCCGACGCGAACATGTGTCTGCGCCAAATTTGTGCGCCGCTTTCAGAAAGTTAGAGTCAGATGGTTTGGTTGTGCGTACGATTGACGAAGATGATCGTCGTAATACGTGGTACTGTGTTTCGGAGCAGGGGGCGCAGTTGGCGACGGTTGCGATGAATCTGTTTCGTGTTGGTATTGAACGTGTTTTTGCGGGTATTTCGCGTGAAGATGAGATGCGTTTAACAGACGCATTGCGTACCATGCGCGATATATTGAAAAAAGTGGAGCTAGGTAATGAATAAAAAAATTGTTTCTGTTTTTGGTGTGTGTGGTGCCATCTTGGTTTCTGTGCCATCGGTTGCGGTTGATTTGTCGTTAAATGATGCGGTTGAAAAAATTATGCACGAATCGCACGACTTAAAGAAAGCAAATGCAAATTTAAATCGTGCCGAAGCATCATTAGATGCGGCGAATGCGAATCGTTGGTTTAAGTTGGATGGTTCTGCGTCTTATATGAATATGGTAAATATTGAAAATCCATCAGAATCACAGAAAATAGAATTGCCACCATCACTGGGGGGGCTGATATCTGAAACGCTAAAAGATCAGTCTGTTGCATTTGAAATACCGGATAATATTTTCCAGGCTGGCTTAACATTAACTCAACCTATTTATACATTTGGAAAAATTGGTAATGCGGTAAAATCTGTTAAGTCTGCGGTAAAAATGGCAGAAAAATCCCAAGAGTTAACACGTCGTGAAGTTCGCTATGCGGCAACTGATTTGTATTGGACTGCGAAAATGACAGATGAAATAGTAAAATTGGCAGAAAACGATTTAAAAAACGCTCGTGCTGCGAAACAAAAACTAACATCCGCAGGGCGCGCCAATCGCAGCAATCTTTTGAAAATAGAATCTGATATTGCGACCAAAGAAATAAATGTTTCTGATGCGCGATTTGACCGTGATACAGCATATCGCATGTTAAAGATTTTGGCAGGGATTGATGTGTCAGAATCGCTTGTTTTGACAGATGATTTTCCATCTGAATTTGTTGGATTGAATGCAGGCGATTTAAAAAACACACCTCAGTGGGAAATTCTTGATGAACAGGTAAATATGTATGAACGTTTGGCGCGGTCCCAGCGCGCAAATGGCTATCCAACATTGGCGGCAACTGCTTCGTATACATACTCATCAATGGCGGGCGATATTGGGCATTTGTTCGATAAAAAGGGTGGTCAATCTGCATATTGGGGATTAGCATTACAAATGCCGATTTTTAGTGGCGGTTTGAATCGTGCCAACGCAACAATCGAAGCAATGAATGCTGAGGCTGCGCGTCAGGATTTGGCCCAGGCAAAAAAAATAACAACAGAACAATATAACAATGCAGTACGTCAGTATAATCATTTACGTAATAATTTATCTACGCTTGAAAATGCGCGTGATTTGGCTGCAAAAACATACAAGTTGTCTCAAAATCGCTTTGCGTCCGGCCAGACGTCTGCTGTTGAATTGGCAGAGGTTTCTGCCGGTTTATATCAACTAGATTTAGCATTATTAAATACTAAATATAAAATTTTAATGTCTGCAGAAACAGTAAAAAAGTTAGGTGAATAAAAATGGAAAAATTGCATATGACAATACACAGCAAGCGTTTCAAGCATGTAATGCATGCAGGCTTGGCTGTATTAATGATTGGTTGGGTTGTATTTCGTTTCTGGGCGGTGGCATCCGAAAATTCGCGAAATGTATTTAATGCATCGCGTGCCGCTGCAGATGTTGGGGCGCCTGTTCTTGCGATAAATATAGAGTATAAAACAGGAGTTTTGTATGAGCCACTGGCGATAAAAAATAATCGTGCATATGTAACAGGTGATCGTGCGGCAAAATTACGTGCAGGTCAACGCGTTGGCAATGGGCAAATTGTGTCTGTGTCGCGTGGTATTGATTTAGATACTGGTATGTTTGTTGTTCGTACGCGCGACGTTCCAGATGGGTTGCATTATGCAGAATTTTCTGCGAATGGATTTTTTGTACCATTGTATGCAATAAAAGATAATTCTGTCTATGTTGTTCAGGACGGTATTGCCACGCCACGAAATATCCAGATTGCACGCCAAGATTCTGAAACGGCATATGTTTCATCAGGTCTAAATGCGGGCGATATTGTTATATTGTCCACGGTAAATTCAGGCGATAAAGTTTCTGTTCAAAATGATTTAATGGGGGTGTAAGAAATGTTAAAGTTTTTTGTTCGTCGTCCAATTACTACATTAATGTTTGTTTTGGTTTGGGGGGTATTGGGGCTTGTTTCGTTCCCCAAAATGAATATAGAGCGCACACCATCAGTTGATTTCCCGATGGTTACCGCAACTTTTGTGTATCCTGGTGCGTCACCCGAAGAAATTGAATCACAGGTTGTTAAACGTGCAGAAGATGCAATTTCAGAAGTTTCTGAATTAAAAAACATTACATCGTATTCATATGAAAACAGCGCATTTGTTATGGCTGAATTTAATCTGGGTGTAAATGTGAATGACAAGGCAAACGAGATAAAAACAAAATTAGATTCTTTGATTTCAGAATTTCCTGATGATATGGACCAGCCTGTTGTTGAAAAATTAAATCCATTACAAGAATCGGTTGTTGACATTGTTTTGTATGGGGCAGATTCGCGCGATTTGCAAGAATACGTTGATGATATTTTATCTAACAAGATTACTGCAATCAGTGGTGTTGCCAGTGTGTCTGTGTTTGGTGGTCGCGAACGTGCGATACGCGTTGCAATGAATCCTGATCAGATGGCTGCGCGCGGTGTTACCGTTATGGATGTAGTTGGTGCATTGGGGGCGCATAATTTAAATGTTCCAGGCGGTAAGATAGAACGAACAATTGATTCTTCGAATGTTCGCTTTATTGGCGAATTTGCGTCTGTTGATGAAATTGCAAATTTACACCTGACCACTGTCGAAGGAAATAACTTTAAATTATCAGATATTGCAACAATCACAGATGCTGCGCGCGATATAGAAACAGGTGCGCGTTACAATGGAAATTCTGTTGTAGTTGCATCTGTTGTGAAATCATCAGATGGTAATGCGATAAATATTTCGCGTGCATTGCATGAACGTATGCCAGAATTGCAATCCGATTTAAAACGTCGTTTTCCAGGCGCAGAAATGTTAATTGCGTCAGATTCATCTGTTGCAGTATCTGATGAAACAAACAGTACGATTAACGGTATTGTGTTGGGGGTATTGTTAACAGTATTGGTATTATTGGTCTTTACACGCAATTGGCGTTCGACTGTTATTGCGGGCGTTGTGATTCCCACGTCTTTGGTTGCTGGATTTTTCTTTATGGATGGGAATGGATTTACAATTAATGCGATGACACTGTTGGCGTACTCGTCAGCACTTGGTACATTGGTGTCGAATGCAATTATCTTGATTGAATCTGCGTTGCAAGAATTGCATGCGGGTAAAAATCCTGAAGACGCTGCAATAGATGGAACGAAAAAGGTCGCAGTATCTGTTTTAGCTGGTGTTGGAACAAACGTTGTTGTGTTCTTGCCATTGGCATTTATGGGGGGGATTGTTGGGCAGTTTATGGTTCAGTTTGGTATGACTGTCGTATATTTGACAGTATTATCATTAATGTTCTCGTTTACATTAACTCCAATGATGATTGCAAAGTTTTTACGTCTTTCAAATAACAAGAAAACCAAAAAGCAAAAAAAAGTAAATCATGATATTCAAGATAGCGCCCGCACCGGTATGCGTCGTTGGTATGAATACCAGGCTGCGCATCCTTGGCGTGTTGTTGGCTTGATGGTGGCTATATTTATTGCGTCTACTATGTTGATGAAGTTTGTTGGAAATGAATTTCAACCATCAACCGATGCAAATGAAATCACAATTACTGCGCGTGCGCCAATGGGGGCGACCTTTGAAAAGTCAGAATCTATCGCTAAACAGATAGAGCAGGGATTGTCAACATTTCCAGAAATAAAATCTACCACCGTAAAGATTGGCGAACGTGGTTTACAGAATGTCACAGTTTCTGTTGAATTGGTTGATGTTTCTGAACGCAATATTTCTGATAAATTACTGGCACAAAAGATTTTGCCCGTGATATCAAATATTGCAGATGTAGAAATTCAAATTCGTGCAGGTGAAGCAATGTCTGCAGGTGTTTCTGCGGATTTGGTTTTAAATGTGTTTGGTCCAGACGACAGTGTGCGTGAAAAATACACAGCGCAAATTATTGATATCGTAAACCAAATTCCCGAAGTGCAATCTGCTGTACGTGCCCAGCAGTTGCCACCAATGGAAACACAGTTTGTGCCAGATCAAGAAAAAATGAATTTCTGGGGCATTCAGAATTCTTATGCGGGTTCGACATTGCGTACGGCATTATTTGGTAATGATGATTACAAATACAAAGAAAACGGCGAAGAATATCCAATCATATTGGATTTTGCACGTCCGTTTAAAAATACAGCCTTGTTTGATAATGTTTACGTAAACTCACAAAAGGGTATGGTTGCGTTGTCATCCTTGGGGACTGTCAAAACAGCGCGTGCAACACCGGAAATTCGTCGCAAAAATAAAAACAGATATACCGAAATTGATATTAATATCGGTAAATCAACAATGGGCCCAGTCCAAGCAAAAATTCAAGCCGAATTAAATAAAATTGATTGGGCACCTGGATATTATTCAGAATTTGGCGGTATGTCTGATACCCAGGCTGAATCTGCGCGCGAAATCGGAATGGCATTTATGTTGGCAACAATATTAACATTTATGCTGCTGGCGGCGATATTAAATTCTTTGGCGCATCCATTTACGATTGCTACATCGATTTTGACCAGTTTTACGGGTGTGTTCATTATGATGTTCTTGTCTGGTGCGACGATGAACGTCGGTGCGATGTTGGCGTTCGTTATGTTGGTTGGATTGGTTGTTAACAATAATATCTTGGTGTTAGAGCCAACAATTAATCGTGTGAATGCAGGCGAAAAACCGTTTGCTGCCTTGTGGACGGAATTGCAAGATAAAAAGAATATGGTTTTAATGACTTCGATTGCTGTTGTTGCAGGTATGGTTCCACAGTTATGGTCTGTTGACGGCATGAAGGTTGCGATGGGTGCGGTTATGATAGGTGGTATGTTGGCCAG
This sequence comes from Candidatus Enterousia sp., assembly GCA_045530935.1. Classification (GTDB taxonomy): domain Bacteria; phylum Pseudomonadota; class Alphaproteobacteria; order Rs-D84; family Rs-D84; genus Enterousia. The sequence goes on from JAZSDC010000035.1 coordinate 8,454, forward strand.
TTTGATATTTACCTTTACATTAACGCCTGCGCTGTTCTTTTTAATCGAGCGTGCGCGTCATTGGCGACCATTTAGCAAGAAATAATGAAACGCCCAGAATTGGGCGTTTTTTTATTTGCCATAAATAAAAGATTTATTTCGTGATAATTCAATTATTGTATTTATATTATCTGCATCTGATGTTCGTTGACGTTTTGTTTTTCCGCATATCTCACATTTATGAGTAATAATGAAACGTGCCCCTTGTGCTTCGATAGTTATGGGACGCATCATTCCGCCACAGGTTGCTGCGCGATCGCCTGGATTGTTATCAACATGACGCGACCACAGACATTCAGGGCAATGATTGGTGTATCCATTGCCACGAACAACTGCGCCACAATGGGCGCAGTTAAAGTTTTCGATTGTACGTGTAAAGCCTTTCATTATATCCCCAATGCATTGCGATACATTTGTGTCAATTCATCTGCCTCGTCCAGTTCATCTGGATCCAATTTGCGCAGACGTATCATCTGGCGAATATATTTTGGATCAAAACCTGCGGATTTAGCTTCGGAATAAATTTCTTTGATATCTGCAGCGATTGCCGCTGTATCTTCATTCAATTTTTCAATTCTTTCGATAATGCTAATCAGTTGTTGATTATCAATTGCGCCGTGATTTGCCTGTTTCATTTCTGTTTTCCCCTTGTTTATTTCTAAAACTTATGATATACCATAAAACATAAAAATCAAGAAAACAAATTTAAAACGGGATGTAAGACATGAAAAGATTTACAAAAATTACAGCATCAATTGGACCAAAATGCGAAGATCGTGAAACATTAACGGCGATGATACGTGCTGGTGTTAACATGTGTCGGTTAAATTTTAGTCATGATACTGGTGATACCCAGGGGCGCAAAATCGATATGATTCGTGAAATCTCTGCAGAATTAAATACACCTGTTGCAGTAATGGTTGATTTGCAAGGTCCAAAACATCGTATTGGTAATTTCGAAACTGAAGATAAATATCCTTTGGAAATTGGTCAAAAATTCACTTTTGACATTGATTCTACACCTGGGGATTCTACACGTGTTCAATTACCTGATGGGGATGTTTTGGGTTCATTAAAAGTTGGTGACAGAATATTGTTAAACGATGGTAAAATTGAAATGCGCGTTGATTTTGCATCGTCAAATAAAGTAGATGCAACGGTTGTTCGTGGTACGGAAATCTGGTCGCGTCGTGGCTTTAATTTGCCGGATACAGAAATTGCGACATCTGTATTAACTGCCAAAGATCGTGCGGACCTGGAATATGCAATCACAAAAAAACCTGATTGGGTTGCTATTTCATTTGTGCAAAAACCTGAAGATATTGCCGAAGTGCGTGATTTTATAACACAGCGCACATCCCACCCAATCAAAATAATTGCAAAGATAGAACGTCCAAATGCGGTTGCGCGAATTACAGATATTGCTGCGATTGCAGATGGTATTATGATTGCGCGTGGTGACCTGGCGGTTGAAGTGCCGTATGCAGAAGTGCCTGCAATTTCACGCCATATAATTCGTGAATGTCGTAAAATGAACAAGCCTGTAATTGTCGCGACCCAGATGTTAGGTTCGATGGTGAACAGTGAATTCCCCACACGTGCAGAAATTACAGACGTTGCGAATACAGCATATTTGCGCGCTGATTCTTCTATGACGTCCGAAGAAACAACAATCGGAATGAATCCTGTAAATGTTATTAATACTATGTCAAATATTTTATCGCATGCAGACAGTGATACAATTGCAAATCCATATGATTGGTCACGGGTCGAGAATGTGCCCGAAAACGACTGGTCGCGTTCTGTTGCTTCTATGGCATATTTAAACAAGGTGTCTGCAATTGTTGTTTTTGCGCGTGATACAATTACTGCGACTGAGATTTCGTGTCGCAAACCAGATATCCCTGTTATTGCAGTGTGTAACGAAGCGGTAATTGCAAACCAATTGTGTTTGGCGCGTGGTGTATTTCCGATTTATGATAACGAATTGTTTGGTATGCGCGATGCATTTAGTGCTGCGCGTCGTTTTAATATAAATCTTGGAAAAATTGTTATCGTAGATGAAGAAAGAATTAGTTTGCGGACATTAGATTAAGAAAAAAACGCCCGGATGGGCGTTTTTAATTATTGACCCATACATATATTTTTTATTAACATTAAATGTATGAGAAGAATGTTCCCTCTTTTTTTGTCGATAATATTTTGTGTAAATGCATATGCGGCGCAGTATCGTGCTGCGCTGGTTGCGGATATGGACACAGGACGCGTATTGTACCAGGAAAACGCAACCGCACCAAACTATCCAGCCAGTTTAACGAAAATAATGACATTGTATTTAACGTTTAACGCCTTGGAACATGGTCGTTTGTCGTTGGATGATTATTTGATTGTGTCTAAGTCTGCTGCAAATGCCGAACCTGTGAAACTTGGGCTGGCAGCTGGTGCTAAAATCCGTGTTGAAGATGCGATTAAGGCTGTCGCGGTGTACAGCGCCAACGACGTTGCGCGTGTCTTGGCTGAAAATCTAAAAGGTGGACAAGAAGAATCTTTTGCGGATTTGATGACACGTGTCGCACGCGAAATTGGTTTAACAAATACAAATTTTGAAAATTCTTCTGGGTTGCCAAATGATGATCATTTATCTACTGCGCGGGATATTGCGTTATTATCCATGGCTGTGTACAAGCATTTTCCACAATATTGGCACTTTTTTGGTATAAAATCCTGGACGTACAATGGCAAGACTTACACTAACGGAAATCGCTTGTTAACATCATTTAATGGTTGTGATGGTATGAAGACAGGATATACCAAGAAATCTAAATATTCACTAGTTGCAACTGCGCATCGTGGGAATAGTCATTTAATGTCGGTTGTGTTGGGGGCGGAAAATAAAGATGTGCGTGCAAATGTTGCTGCACAAATGCTAAGCCGTGGTTTTTCAATGTTAAACAGTGGGGCGCAACCAGTTGTCAAGAATACATATGTTCCCCCAATTTCACAGTCGTCGCCTGCACCGTCGTCTGTGTCGTCACCTGCGACGGTATCTGCGCCCACAACTTTTTCAAGTGCTTATAATGCTGCGACAACAAATGCAATGCCTCATTACAAGACCGCTTCTGTTCCTGTTACAGGTCGCAGTGGTCCAGGTGTGCAATTCGGCGCATTTTCGTCAGAATCTGCCGCACAATCCCAGGTTGCAAATGTAAAAAACACGCTGAATGTAAATGCTGTTGTTGAACCAACTGGTTCTGGATTATATCGTGTACGTATATATGGCTTAGATGAAACTGGTGCCCAGAAATTAAAACAGTCTGCAATCGCATCAGGTATTGACAGTTATGTTTTTCACTAGTATTTTATAAACTGAAATGAATCCAAAAATAGAAAAATTAATCAAATTATTTGCAAAACTGCCGCGGGTTGGTAATCGTGGCGGTCAGCGTATTGCTTTGTCGTTATTGCAGGATAAAACAGGTCGTGCAAATGCCTTGGCGACATCAATCATTGATGCAATTGAAAATATTACGCCGTGTCCAAATTGTGGAATATTGACAGATCGTGGGGTTGGTGTGTGTGAATTTTGCCGTGATGCGTCGCGTGCAAATGGACAATTGTGCATTGTGCGTGATTTGTCTGACGTTTGGACATTGGAAAAATCATCTGTGTTTCATGGACGTTATCACATAATTGGTGGTTTGTTGTCTGGGGCATCTGGCATTTTACCCCAGGATTTAAATATTAATAATTTGTCATCTCGTATTACCAATGAACAAATTTCAGAGGTTATTTTTGCATTGCCTAATACTGTCGAAGGGAAAACGACCCAACATTACATTATGTCTGCTGTTGGCGAAACGACAAATTTGTCTTTCACGGAATTAGCGTCTGGTGTGCCATTGGGCGGTGATTTAGATTATATTGACGATGGGACACTAACATTAGCGTTCGGGGGGCGAAAGTCATTATGATTGACGCAATTTTAAATTTACCACCTGTGTCAGAAATGATGCGTGATTGTGGTTTAGAACCCAAGAAGCAATTTGGACAGAATTTCTTGTTTGATTTAAACTTGACTGGGCGTATTGCGCGCAGCGTTCCAAATATAACAAATATCCCAGTTATAGAAGTTGGGTCTGGACCCGCAGGATTAACGCGTGCTATACTAATGGCAGGCGCCCCCCGGGTTATTGCGATTGAAAAAGACAAAACGACTGCGCCAATACTATCGCGTGTTATGGATGCATCAAATGGTCGATTGATGGTAGTGTATAATGATGCGCTACGTGTAAATTTTTCTGAATTTGGTCTAGATAAATATGCAGTATGCGCAAATTTACCTTATAATGTCGGAACGCAGTTGTTAATTGGTTGGTTGCAGAAAATTGTATCTGGTGAACCCATAGAATCATTGACATTAATGTTTCAACGCGAAGTTGCACTGCGTATAATTGCCACCCCTGGGGATACGCATTATGGTCGTCTGGCGGTTTTGACATCGTTAATTGGGGATGCAAAGATTTTATTTGACGTACCAAATACTGCATTTGTTCCGCGTCCCAAGGTGCAAAGTGCCGTTGTTCAAATTATCCCAAACAAAGATAAGATTTCTAAAATACATGATTTATCAAAGATAGAACAATTAACTGCAACTTTATTTGGGCAACGTCGCAAAATGATACGTGGTATAATTCCAAAAGTTGCATGGGATAAATTCGGTTTGTGTGGTACCGAACGTGCGGAAAATTTATCACCTGAAACATTTGCATTGTTGGCAAAAAATTTGTTATAATCATTTATCAGGGATTAACAGGAGAGAATTTTGTCATTATCATTACTTGCGTTTTTTGCGGTTGCGTTTGGTTTGGTTTATTTCTTTCGTCTTGGAAGAATTAGCTCTTTGGCTGCATTTTTACTAGTTGGTGTTTTGTCTGGGCCATATGTTTTTAATTTATTTGAACTGTCTGAAACCTGGACCTTCCTGGGCGAGCTTGGCATAATGTTTCTATGGTTTAACATTGGGTTAGAGATAAATATTCGGCGTTTATGGCGTATGCGCAGAACAATTTTTGGATTTGGTGCCGCCCAGGTTATGATGGTTGCTGTTATGCTGTTTCCGTTGTTGTTTGGTATAACCCAGTGGTCAATTATGGGGTGCATAATGGTGTCGTTGATGTTGGCTATGTCCAGTACTTCTGCCGATATGCAGGTATTAAATGAACGCAATCAGTTTAATACGGATATGGGGCGACAAACATTTTCTATATTGTTATTCCAAGATTTGTTGTCAATTCCATTGCTGGCGATGTTACCTGTTTTTGCAGGTCGTGCATTTAGTATGGGGGCAACTGCTATCGATGTTACAGTGATTTCTGTTACCTTGGTTTTGGCTGTTATTCTGATTGGCAGATTTGTAATGAATCCGATATTTCGTCAAATTGGAAAACTAAAATCCAAAGAAGCGTTTTTGTTGGCAATTATGCTAAATATTGTTATCTGGGCAGTTGTGATAAATTGGATGGGGCTACCATCTGGATTGGGTGCATTTATGGCTGGTATGTTAATGTCCGAAACAATATATCGCCATCAGATAACCGCAGAGATTACACCGTATGCAACCCTGTTCTTGGCGTTATTTTTTATCTCTTTAGGTATGGGATTGAACTTATCGTTTTTAATAAGTCATTGGTACGTTGTGTTGGGTGGCATGATTGTGTTTGTCGCATTAAAGTTTTGCGCAATCTTTATTGTTGCGCGTGTCCGTGGTGTGAACTTTATGGATGCAACAATGATTGCCTTAATCCTGGCCCAGGGTGGCGAATTCGCGTTGCTTATGTTGCAGACCATGAAGACTTCTGGAATTCGTGCGATTCCTGCGGGACACGAAGAAATACTAACTGCGGTAATTATTTTGTCAATCATGTTGACGCCATTGTTGCTGTGTCTGCATGATTATTTACAGCGTCGCGGAAAATTATTGCCCCAGCGTCATCCGCGCACCTTGGATGATGTGGATAAAAATATTAATCCTGATGTGATTGTTTGTGGCTTTGGTCGTGTTGGACAGATTATTTGTCAGATGCTGGATGCGCAACACGTTCCGTATCTTGCGATTGACCTGGATGTCAGTTCTGTCATGATGGGGCGTGAAATGGGATTTAATGTTGTGTACGGTGATACGACGAATCGTGCAGTATTAACGGAATTTGGATTGCGACCACGTGCCATTCGTGCGGTTGTTGTTGCGCTGGATAACGCCTATACTGCGCGCAAAACGATAATGTCTATAAAATCAATTGCGCCTCGTATGAAGATTTTTGTACGTGCGCGTAATTTGGCTGATTCTGAAATGTTGATGCGCGAAGGTGTTATGGCTGCATTACCAGAAACGGTTGAATCGTCATTTTTATTAGGGCGCGATGTCTTGAATTGTATTGGTGTTCCAGATACGCGGATTAAGGACATGTTATCGCAAATGCGCAATGATAATTATCATGCGTTATCTACGGTTATTTCAGATAAAAATGATTAATTTTTTGTTCCCCTTTTTTGGGGACTTTTTATTTGATTTTGTATATATATATTGCTATATTTACAGCCTGTATTTGCGGAAAGGTTTTCAATGAAAAAAAATATATTGGTGATATCGATAATTTTGTTAACAATCTTTTTTGATCAGTTGACCAAGGGTATATTGCTGTATCTAATCACAGGTTCTGTTCCGTTATCTGGGCACGCGTGGGAAATTATTCCTGTGCCGTATTTGATGGCGCATGTTTTGGATTTTTTCAATATTGTATTTACCTGGAACCCTGGAACGTCTTTTTCGCTGTTTCGCACAATCGGCGAAGGTGCACCAATCGTGCTAATTTTTGCGACTGCATTTGTGATTGGCTTTATTTTGCATTATTTATTCATGCGTTCTGCGCGGTATGAACGTGTTCCATTGGCATTGATTGCGGGTGGGGCAATTGGTAATTTGATTGACCGTATTCGTTTTGGGGCGGTTGTTGATTTTCTAGATTTTCATATTGGTGGATGGCATTGGCCTGCATTTAACGTTGCAGATATTTGCATTGTTGTTGGTGTTGGTTTGTATTTGTTAAACATTTACATTGCACGTCGTGCATGTTTAAAAACAATAAAGGGTGGTAAATAATCATGGTTCGATATATGGATAACAGAAATTCTGGTTTTAACATGTGGAACAGTAACAGAAATGCAGCGGCAGCAGCCACGACTAAGAAATCTGCGCTATCTGGTTTCTTTCGTTGGATATTATTATTTTTGGCTGCATGGTGGTTGGTTGGTGTTTTAATGAATCCGCGACCTGCCACAAACACCACGCCAGATACGGTAACTGTCGAAGATTTATCTGGGGTTCCAACTGCGGTGGTTTCATCGGATAAAATTTCATCTGTTGTTCAGGGGCTGCGTGTACATAATGTAAGTCTTGCAGACTTTACGATTACCCCCGATGGGGCAGATTCTGTAACGCTGCTGGATAAAGACAATAATTTTATCGAAGTTGGGTTACTGGCCACCGGTACATCTTCGCCTGTTTCTACAACTGCATGGAAACATGTTGATAACGCAAACGTATGGCGTAATTCTGATGGCCTAGAATTTACACGTAATGTAACTGCGGATGGATATATTATAACTATTACAGATACTATCAAGAATAACAGTGCGCGTGATTTTGCGTTTACGCCATATGCCAAAATTATGCGTGATAACGACACCAAATCTGCTGCAGGCGTTTTAAATGGCGCGATTGCGTATGTTAATTCTGATGCAGAAACAATACCATGGCAAAAGCTGGATAAGAAAACATATGCATATTCGACAACAAATGGTTTTGCTGGTTTTGTTGATCAGTATTGGGAAACAGTCGTATCAATTGACAGACCTGATCAAACAATTCGTATGAAAAAATCATCAGATAAGTATCAAGTTGATATCGCTGCTGCTGCCGTTTATGTTCCTGGTGGTACGACGACATCAGTAACGACAAATATTTTTGTCGGCCCACGCGATCAAAGTATATTAGATGGGATTGAATCCAAGATTCCTGGTATTGCCCAAACAATAGATTATGGCTGGTTCTGGTTCCTTGCGCGTCCAATGCTATGGGTATTAAATGGGATACATCATATTGTTATGAATTATGGTGTTGCGATTATTATCATGACAATATTATTACGCATGTTAATGTGGCCATTGACGCGTAAATCTTATGTATCGATGGCGGCCATGCAGAAAATGCAGCCTGAAATGCAACGTATCCAGAAACTGTACGCGAACGATAAAATGCGTATGCAGATGGAAATGATGAAGTTATACCAGACACACAAGACATCACCAATGTCTGGATGCCTGCCAATGCTGATTCAGATTCCAATCTTTTTTGCATTGTACAAGGCGTTACTTGTATCTGTTCCAATGCGTAATGCGCACTTCTTGTGGATTTCAGATTTATCTGCGATGGATCCATACTTTATCTTGCCAATAATGATGGGGGCAACAATGTGGATTCAGCAATATCTGCAGTCTGCAAAGAAAAATACAAATAATGGAAATGACGCTGTTGCCCAGACCCAGCGTATGATGCGTTGGATGCCGATATTATTTACGATAATGTTTGCATGGATGCCTGCAGGTTTGGTCTTGTACTGGACTGTGTCAAATATATTCGGCATAATTCAAATGCAAATAATAAAAAAGCAAAGTAAATAATTTTACAAAACTTTAAGTCCCCTTTGTTTAAAAAGGGGATTTTTTAAATCAAATATTTATATAATGCGTTTGGGGTTTGTATATAGGGCGCCCTTATCCCAAGTGCGCGCTTTGCCAATTGTACACATGTAAATGCACGATATTTATTAAAATTTTCGACCAGTGTGCCGGGCATAAAGATAAACACCCAACCGTGTTGTGCCAATATTTTAATATCACGGCATTTTAATTTTATTTTTACTATTTTGTTGCGGCGCACAAATTGATACATTATTAAATTTGTGCCCATTGGATTAATTAGTGCAACATGTCGAAATTTCCGGCAAAAAATTCGCGGTAAAAATTTTGATGTTTTGTATGTAAAGCCAACAATAATCATAGTTTCCTCCAAAAAATAAAAGTTTATTGTAAGTGGCCAGTCTAAGTGTTTAGTAATTGTGTCTAACAATGGTCATACATAATAATAGTGGCAACACTATCCGTTAACAACGAACCACTTACAACTGGTTCTTAAACAAAAATTCTTATTTCAAGATTTTTATTATTCAATCCATCCGCGTGCACGTGCTGTAATTTCAATTATATTCATTGCACGATTCCATAATCCAGCATCGCGATTTTCATTCCAAATATATTGATGTGGTGCGCGCCGGCGATCGCCATATTTTTTCATAACAGATAATTGTTTATCACTCAGTCGCCCTGACAAGTACAGTTTTGTAATCATTGATTCCACATCCAATATTTCACATGGTCGGCGTGTGGGGGCAGCATGCATACGACCAAAATTATTTATGCGCATTTGTTTTGAATACATAAACCAGAACCACAGCTGTTCACCTGATTGAAATTTTTCTGCATTAATATTTACTTGTGTTTGTGTCATACTTTCTTTCTCCTTTGGTTTTGTGTTCACAGTATGATATATAGACTAAGAAAAGATTCTTGTAAAACACTACAACCAACGGTTGAAAGCCGAATCAGAAAACAGATTCGGTTCGCGTGTTTGTGTGTATTTAAACGAATCGTGTTTTTTTATTTCTTAGTCACATGTCGCAGTTTTACAAAAAAGCACGCAAATCTGCGTGCCAAGAATTTTATTATTTAATCCCTGTCATAGAAGAAATCCCGCCATTGGCGGGAATATTTATTGGAACGGAGGATAGCAGTCCCCACCTGCATCAGGACAACATGCGAATGTATTTCCAGTATCATCATATGGTCCCCCCATATCCGTAAAAGTTTCACCTGTACAACAACCGTTTTCATCAGGCTGTGTTCCGTCTAAACAAGCGATGGTACCTTCTGTTTCTTTTGGCGCCGATGGTGCATTAAATGGATTTATGATAGTATCATTTTCATCATATTTTAATCCCAGAACATTTTGATTGTATGTCTTATCTCCTGTAACACTTGTTTGAGTCGTGATACTACCTGGCGCTACTGTGCCAGCTGTTTTTTGAAATTGTTTCTTTTGGTCTTCATACAGTGCATCCTGACGCGCCAGATTGATTGCGCGATATTTTTGTGATTGGCAATAGAACAATATTGTCCTGTAATCATATCCCCCGCATTCTCCACCGGTTTTACAGCTGGGAACAACATCGCCAGTTTCTGTACAAAAGGCATTAACTGCAAAAGAGCGCACCTGACCAACCCAACTGCCATCATCTAGATTAGGTGTCGGTTTATTTATAACATTATTATAATCAAAACGTTTTTGCGCTCCTGGTATTGATTTTGCATAATACGTATCGACAAAACATTTTTTATTTTTATCTGGACAAACAACAATTAAATCTTCTGGTGAATAAACTGTTATACGCGTACCAGCAGCAATTGTAAATGGCGGAACTGTATTATCAATCATATCAACCATTAATTTTTGTGCGACTTGATTCCATGCGGTAATAATTTCATTTTTTGCCAGTTCGGACGAGCGTACATTACCACTTTGCACAACAGTATTATTGTCCAAATCAATTTGGTTTACAAATTTATCACTGATTGGTGCAATCATATTAACTGCGGCTGGCACAACTGCTGTTAACATTGGCATAAAGAACTGTTCCAAATAATCCGTGCTGCCGCGTCCTGGCACGCCGACACGTCCCTGGGCATCGCCCGCAAAAGGTTGGTTGGCTTCCTCGGTAAAATTAAACTCAACCCCATCAGGGCGTATAAATTGATACCATCTAATATCCATACGCCCAATTGCCTTATAAGGGCCTGGTAAATCCCCAGTCACATAGCCTAACATCAATGTTCCTGTCGGAATGATAATATTGCGTCCGTCATCAGAATATACATTTCTGTCAACTGTTGCACGCACAGGTAATGGCTTTCCGTGTTGGTATACATCTGCATCTGCGCGAACGTCCGACACAATTGTCGCAGGAATTGGTTTATATTGACGCAAAACAAAGCTGCGGTCATATGGTTGCGATGCAACAATGGAATTTTCTCCCCCAGATGTACCATAAATAACGTCTTTTGGTGCATTAGTCAGTTGCTCATCGGTAAAGATAGAACCTGCATCTCCGCCCCGTGGTCTCATTGAAAGGTCGTCCAGCTGTTTTGCGCGATTTACTGTTTGTATTGGTGTTGTCGCCCCTGTGCCTAATCGTGGTATGACGCCTTTCATTATATTGATATATCCGATATGGTCTGCATCAGTTCCAATTTTTTTGCCGGGGGAATCTAAATCTGTAATGATACCATTTGATGGATTATAAATACCTGTTGGATTCATACAGTCCGTATCAGAATATGGGTGAAAATAATATGCACCACCATCTGGTTTTATCCATCCTATTGCCCGACCATTTTCATCGTATCCTGGGAATGAAAAATCAGAACAGGCATCAGACACAACATTAAATTCTTCATAATTTGATTGCTTGGTTTTTACAGGACGTGGCGCTATTTTCACCACAGGCTCTGGTTCTGGCTCTGGTTCCGGTTCTGGTTCCGGCTCTGGCTCTGGTTCTGGTTCTGGTTCCGGCTCTGGCTCTGGTTCTTGAACCAGCTTTGGCAACATATCCATAAATGCATTTTTTATATTGTCATTTTTTTCTTCTTTTTCTTGTTTTGCTGGACTGCCTTGCGCGCTTAACAGAACATTGATGTCGTTAATTTGTTCGATACTTTCCGCCTGGGCAACTTCACGCCATTTCAATGTGATTTTTGTTTCTGTGGCGTCCATCGCAGCATTTGGTTTATATGTAATCGTAATATTACACCCGATTGCTTGGGTTATTTTTTGCATGTTTACACAATCTTCTGTTACACTGTACCCTGCAATATTATTATCCCATTCTACACCAAAGATATGCACCGGCGCAGACGCATTTATTGTTATTTCCTGGGATTTTGATTCACCGACGTTTACGGCGGTAAAATCGACGGTTTCTTGCGTCAATATCAACGAAGCGGTGTCTATATTTATCTGTCCAACTTCTTCTGCTTTCTTTTTGTTATCCTTGTTCATCAGCATAGTTAACAAAATTAAGACAACAATAAATGCCGCCGCCAGTAACAACCATGTTACACGCTTTGGCATATTCTTGAACATATCTTTTATTTGCGCTTTACTCATCTCCCACACTCATCCCTAATTATTGCATACGAACAACATTACAGCTTGTGTCGCTAAAACGTAACAGTTTGTCACATAATTCCTGGGCGGTGGCAATATCTGCCAGTGGCCCAATACGCAGGCGATACTGGCGTGCACTGGACGAAGTCGCGCCCAGGTCACCAACCCCCTGTTCATCAATTGCGAAGAACACCATGTCCTTATATGGGGTCAACAGACCATCGCCTTCTGCGCCACTAAACTTTGCCAACAGTGTGGTCCAATATTCATTTAATGCATCAACAGATGTATCAGATTTTAATTCCACTGCCACACCAATCTGATTAGTTGAAATCAGTGGTATATTATTTTGTGGTAAATATGCGCCCGCAGTATTGCGTTGCTGTGGCAACATGTTTACAACGCTACCAGAAGACTGTGGCATTGTCTGTGGTATCGTAAACCCAGCCGGCATATAATAGCCTGCGCCAGTTGCCGGGTTAACTGTCTGTGGGTTACCTGTATACACTGGTGTGCCTGTATAATTTGTGCCCATACTCATTGCGGCCATACTGTCTGTATATGCAATATTATTTAATGATTGTCCTGATAACATGCTCTGTGCAACATTTGCTTCGGCCAGTGCCATAACAGATGCAGTATCTGCAATTAGGAATGGTTTTTCACGTTTTTTGATACAGACGATTCTTTGACCGCTGCGCAGAACCATATCACCTACGGCTTCTACGATTAACAATCTGCCATCCTGACCATCTGTACGAAATCCAACAGGCGATTCGCCACCTTCTACCAATAACGAGACAACTGGACGTTGAGTCATTGATATAACCTTGTCGCCAAAGTCGATATATGTAAATATTCTGTCGCGCCATACACGTTCTGGGGCAATAACATAGTCATCTGGATTTGGAACGAATATATCCATATCAAATCTAAATTCAGATGGATCAATTTTCATTGACTTTATCCATCCGTAATCTTCGCCATCAACCCCAATTGCAGATGTTTTTGGTGCAGCACTGAATATAGAGCCTGCGCCACCAGATTTAGTCGCTGTGCCTCCAAAGTTTGGCAATGCCGAATTTCCATCCAAGACAACATCGACCTGTGAATATGTGATTTCGCTGGAATTAGAAGGTTCTGCGCGCAGATAAAATAGGTATTTGTTTCCAGATTTACCAGTTACTATCAGGTTTGTATCTGACCCTTGATTGTCCGCAGCGGGCGTAATCAGCAATGTGCTTTCACCAGGCGCAGATTGAATTACAAATTGATCTTTATCGCCAACATACGCATCTGCAATTTGTTCGCCGTTTGGTAATGAAATCAATGTTGCCATGCCGTTTCTCAGCTTGACTGGCAAAACTGTGCCTGTTGACCATGGTAATTGTGCATAGCCCGGTTTTATACTACCTTTTGCCATGTTTGCAGTTGGATTATCCCATGCCGCCTGGATACCATAAAATTTATTTTGTTCATCATTTGCAAATGCAGCAGAAAAAACAGCTAAAAAAAGTGGTAACAAATATATTTTCATTTTTGCCATTATGATAACCTTCCTAAATTTTTATCTCATAATTGTCTCTGTGTCGCGCCAGCCTGTATCTAACGGATCGCCATTTCCTGATACAATTTTGTAGGATGCAACCTTCAGTCCCAAAGGATTTTCAATTCTGTCAACCCACTTGATTTGTTGTGTGTCATCCCCAACGATCTTCATTTCGATTGTATATTTTTTTTCGGGTGTCTGTCCAGCATTATCGTCAGAACAAGAATAGAAAAAGTTAACCAAGTATGTTTCTGAATGCGACTTATATTGTATTTGTTCAAAATTTACCCGGCAACTAAAGTTAAGATCCGTTTGTTTGCCCCCCATAATCGCGCCGAACATATCTGTTTGGGAAAAGTTTTTATACACGTCTTCGTTTGACATTCTTTTTATAGAACCGTCATCTGCATTCCATTTTGATATCATAAAATCAAAATTTGGGAATATTTCGTTTCTTTGACGGATGTATTCGTAAATGAACGCATACTTGTACAAATCCAGGTATTCATCGCTTTGTGGAAATTCTGCCAGTTTTATATCCTGGTCGTCGCGTATCGTAGCACGCAGTATGAAAACTTGTGGTCTGCTTAAAGGAAAAATCTTGTCAATAGTAAACAGCATTGTTCCAAAAACAGCCAGTCCCCCCGCAAACACAAAGGCCATAAGTCTAGATATTAAAACTGGTGGTTCTACACGGTCCTTCACTGCTTCCCTCTCTATAATTAATAAAGATTGTAGACAAAAATATTACAGATATGCAAGTGGAAATTTGCATCTTGCACACTATGATGGTTTTTATGTTTAAAATATACTTGTGAAAAAAAGAAAAAAAGATTATAATATTTGCACTTGATTTTTTATGTTGGTGTGCTATCCTGTCGCAGACTGTTGGCGCACCTGGTGGTGTGAAGCAGTTCTTTAGGGGCATAGTTCAACGGTAGAATATCGGTCTCCAAAACCGCGGATGAGGGTTCGATTCCTTCTGCCCCTGCCAGTTTTTCAAAGTGTGCCCACGGTATGTTTTGAAAAAAGTAAAGGTTACGTAATTTTGGGCGATTTTTTATGAAAAAGATGCTAGAATTTTTTAAATCTGTGCGTGGCGAATGGTTCAAGGTTGTTTGGCCATCACGCGACAGTGTTGTTCGTGCAACAATCATGATTTTGATTTTTGCTGCGTGTGCGGGGTTGTTCTTTTTTGTTGTAGACAGCATATTGAACGCGATTGTTGGTTGGATATTCTAAAAATAAATATGCAAAAGGTGCGTAAAGATGGAAGAAAAAATGCAATGGTTTGTTGTTAATGTTCATACAGGCTGTGAAGACAAGGTTGCGCGCGGTTTGCGTGAACAGATTGATAAGCGTCGTCTGAATGCCTTGTTTGGTGAAATTATGGTTCCGACACGCGAAGTTACCGAAATCAAAGCAGGTAAACGTGTCAAGGCAGAAAGAAAATTCTTCCCTGGTTACATTGTTGTTCAAATGGTTATGAATAATGAAACGTTTACTTTGGTTAAACAGATTCCCCAGGTTGTGATGTTCTTGGGTGCCAGAAATAAGCCTATTGCCGTGACCGAGGCTGAAGCTCATCGTCTGATGAAGCAGGTTGAAGAAGGTTCTGTTGTTACAGAAGATGTTACGTATGAAGTTGGCCAGGAAGTGCATGTTATCGATGGGCCTTTTGCAGGCTTTAATGGTGTTGCGTCCGAAGTTGACAATGTAAAACAGAAGATGACGGTAACTGTTTTGGTGTTTGGTCGCGAAACCAGCATGGAATTAGAATTCGAACAGGTCGAAAGGGTATAGTAAATAAATGAAAAATTTTTGTGGTTTTCTGAAAAATATCATGTAAAATCACAGCAAACCGTGGTAGATACGCCATATCGTACCACGACACAAACGAAAAAAAACGGAGTGAAAAATGGCAAAGAAAGAAGTTAAGGGATTGGTCAAATTGGTCGTCCCTGCAAAGCAGGCTAATCCTGCGCCTCCTATTGGTCCGGCGTTGGGTGCTGCTGGTGTAAATATTGCGGAATTCTGCAAACAGTTTAATGACAAAACATCTGATAAAGAACCTGGAATGCCAATTCCATGTATTATCACTGTTTATACAGATCGCAGCTTTGAATTTATTATGAAGTTGCCACCTGTGTCATACTATATTAAAAAAGCATTGAAATTGAAAATCGGTTCGCACAAACCTGGTCGTGATTTTGTTGGTACATTGTCCAAGGCACAGGTCAAAGAAATTGCCGAAGCGAAAATGCCAGACTTGAATTGCTCTTCCGTTGAATCTGCTATGAATATTGTTGCAGGTCAATGTCGTTCTATGGGCGTAAAGGTAGAGGAGTAATATCATGAAACTGACAAAGAAACAGCAAACTTGGAAAAATTTGGATACAGATAAAGTATATTCTTTGGCCGAAGCGATTGATGCGTTGCGTGAATATACATCCAAGAAATTTGATGAAACATTGGAAATCGCGGTTCGCTTGGGTATTGATGTGACCAAGGCTGACCAGAACATTCGTGGTATGTTGTCCTTGCCAAATGGGACAGGTAAATCTGTACGCGTTGCGGTATTTACTGCAAATGCCCAGGACGAAGCAAAAAAAGCTGGGGCAGATGTAGTTGGTGCCGAAGATTTGATTGATGCGGTTGCAGCTGGTAATATCAATTTTGATCGCGTAATTGCAACACCAGATATGATGCCAAAAATGTCAAAGATTGCACGTGTTTTGGGACCAAAAGGTTTGATGCCGAATCCAAAATTAGGCACTGTAACAAACAATGTTGCAGACGCAGTTGCAACAGCCAAGGCAGGTCAGATTGAATACCGCGCAGAAAAGAAGGGTATCATCCATGCTGGTATTGGTAAAATGTCATTTGCAACTGACAAATTGGTTGAAAATGCGATTGCTTTGATTGACCAGTTGAAAAAGGTAAAACCTGCATCGTCCAAAGGACAGTATATCTTGGGTATTTCCGTTGCGACAACCCAGGGCCCTGGCTTAAAAGTAGATGCAAAATAATTAATTGCGACCGTGGACATCCATGGTCGCAAAAACAGATTTCTGTCCAAGACTGATGGTGTGGCGACACTTAATTTCCATCATAGACAAAGAAAAAATTCTTTGGGGCAGGAACAAAGCCCCATCCCGGGGCAACCCGGATGGATAAGTTAACAAAACAGAAGCTTGAAGGAAAAATAGATGAAACGCGAAGAAAAATCAGATTTGATTTCAGCGTTGCAGTCGTCCCTGAAAGAAGCGAACGGTGTTTTCGTCATTGAAAACAACGGTTTGACTGTAAAAGAATTTGAAACCTTGCGTAATGAATTGCGCCCATTGGTTTCTGTATTCAAAGTTGTTAAAAACCGTTTGATGAAATTGGCGTTAAAAGACACTGAATTCGAACCTGTATCAGACATGCTGCGTCGTCCAACTGCGGTTGCTGTTGCAACTGATGGTTTGGCGGTGACCAAAGTATTGGCAAAATTTGCGGATGAACATCCAAATTTGACAATTTTGGGCGGTAAAATGGATGCAGACGTTCTGGATATGGACGGCGTATTGCAATTATCCAAGCTTCCTTCCCTGTTGGAAATCCGTGGCACTATTGCACGCATCTTGGTAGAACCAGGTTCACGTATTGCACGCGTTTCTGCAGAGTATGGAAAAAAAGAACAATAAAATCAGAATATCAATATTCTGACCTAAAACAGAAATTAGGAGTAAAAAAATGGCAGACATTCAGAAATTAGTTGAAGAATTGTCAAAATTGACTGTTTTGGAAGCAGTTGAACTGTCCAAAGCATTAGAAGAAACATGGGGCGTTAGTGCGGCGGCTGCTGTTGCAGTTGCAGCTGGTCCTGTTGCTGCTGCTGCAGAAGAAAAGACAGAATTTAACGTTGTCTTGGCTGAAGTTGGCGCAAACAAATTGGCTGTAATCAAGGCTGTTAAAGAAGCAACTGGTTTAGGTTTGAGCGAAGCAAAAGCTTTGGTTGAATCTGCACCAAAAGCTGTTAAAGAAAATGTTGCCAAAGACGAAGCTGACAAATTGAAAGCAGCGTTAGAAGCAGCTGGTGCAAAAGTTGAATTGAAATAATTTGACTTTGCATGGGACCTTATGGGTCTTGAAAAACCGTTGCATGAAAATGCAACGAAACGCCGCCCGCGTGGGATGAAAATTCCATGCGGGCACAAAGGCGTAAAAAGGCGAAAGCCAAAAATTAAGAAAACTGCAGGGCAAAAAGGAGATTGTTAGATAAATTGTGTTATGATAATTAAACAGGAAAAACAGTATTAATTATCCAATATATTTTATAAAATTTATTCGCAATTTATTTAAGAATTTCCTTTTTGCCCTGCTATGTTTGCAAAACGCACAGAAAAAAAGGATTAAAACCGATGGCAGTTATCCAGAAACTTAGAAAATCTTTTGGTAAAAGTTTTTTGCAAACTCCGCTTCCTGATTTAGTTGAAATTCAATATAATTCTTATAAAGACTTCTTGCAGGCAGATGTTGATGCGCAATCACGTAAAAATATAGGATTGCAAAATGTATTCTCTTCAATGTTCCCAATCAAAGACTATGCCGGTATTGCCGACCTGGAATTTGTGGAATATACATTGGACAAACCTGTGTACAATGTAAAAGAATGCATGTTACGCAACATGACATATTCCAGCAAGTTGAAACTGAAGCTGAGATTGATTTTATGGGATGTCGCAGAAGATGGCAAAAAGACCCTGCGCGATATCAAGGAACAAGAAATATTTATGGGCGAAGTGCCATTAATGACCGAACGTGGCAGCTTTATCGCATCGGGTGTTGAACGTGTTATCGTATCACAGATGCACCGCGCCCAGGGCGTTGTGTTTGCAACAACTAAAGAAGCCAAAGTCGCCGGAAATCCAATTACATACACTGCGCGTATTATCCCTGAACATGGTTCTTGGATTGATTTCGAAGAATCCAAAGGGATTATTTACGTTCGTATTGATCGTCGTCGCAAGGTGCCTGCAACTGTTCTTTTGCGTTGCTTGCCTGCCGCAGAAGATGAAAAGAAATGGATTGCAGAGCCACGTAAACCATCTATCAAGGGTATGTCTGATACAGAAATTTTAGGCGTATTCTATAACCGTATCGGTTTAAAATTTGACGGCAAATTATGGACAGGTTCTACGTCAGATTATAACGGATTGGATAAATACCGTTTAAATTACGATTTGTTCGCACCTAAGGGCAAAGAAGTAATCGCGTCCAAGGGTGATCGTCTGAACGCAAAACGTATGAAGAAGTTGCAGGATGCCAAAACATTCGGGATATTGCCAGAATCTTTGATTGGTGAATATCTGTTTGATCCGATTATGTCTGGCGATGAAGTTGTATTCCCTGCGGGTACCGAGATTACCGAAGAAGTATTGAATGATTTGGATAAAATGAATGTCAAAGAAATCAGTATGATTTCCATTGATAACGCCACTGTCAGTGCACATATGCGCAATACTTTGATGGCAGATAAAACGACAAATCGTGAAGAAGCATTGATTGAAATTTATAATATCATTCGTCCAGGTGAACGCCCAACATTAGAAGCGGCGATAAACCTGTTCTTGCGTCAAGGTTTTGAACCCGCATATTATGATTTATCTGCGGTTGGTCGTTTCAAAATGAACAAGCGTTTAAAGATTGATTCTGGCAAGAAACCTGAAGATGAACGTTTGTTGACCAAGGCGGACTTCTTGGCGGTATTGAAGACATTAACAAATATTATTGACCGCAAAGACAATGTCGATGATATTGACAATCTGTCAAATCGTCGTGTTCGTACGGTTGGTGAATTGCTGGAACAGAATTTCCGCACAGGTATGGTTCGCATTGAACGTCTGGTCCGTGAAGCGCTGTCTTCACCGAACATTGCAAACATGCAACCACAAGATGTAATCAATGTAAAACCATTGATGTCATTGGTATCTGAATTCTTGGGAACATCCCAGTTATCTCAGTTTATGGATGCCTACAATCCATTATCTGAACTGGAACACAAGCGTCGTATCTCGGCATTGGGGCCTGGTGGTTTGAACCGTGAACGCGCCGGTATTGATGTGCGCGACGTTCATCCGACACACTATGGTCGTTTGTGTCCAATTCATACACCCGAAGGTGCAAACATTGGTCTGATTAACCATTTGGCGTCATATGCACGTGTAAATCCATATGGTTTCATTGAAACACCATATTATGTTGTTGAAAATGGTCGTGTTACCGACAAGATGGTATACCTGACTGCGGACGAAGAACTGGGGCATAAAATCGCCCAGGGAAATACCCCAACAACAAAAGATGGTCTGTTGGGCGAAGATACAGTAACCGCCCGTGTTGATGGCGAATTTACAATGGTTGCCAAAGACGAAGTAGACTTGATGGACGTTGAACCACGCCAGGTGGTATCAATTGCAACTGGGTTAATTCCATTCGTTGAAAATGACGACGCGAACCGTGCATTGATGGGTTCAAACATGCAGCGTCAGGCCGTTCCATTATTACGTGTTCAGGCACCATTAGTTGGGACTGGTATTGAACGTGAAGTGGCGCGCGATTCTCGCACAGGTAAGGTTGCAAAACACAGTGGTATTGTTGAATCTGTTGATGCAAATCGTATCGTGGTAAAATGCATGAACAGCCGCAATGTTGTGACCGGTGTAGATATCTATAATCTGGAAAAATTTGAACGTTCTAACAGTGAAACAATCATTCACCAGAAACCATTGGTCAAGGTTGGCGATCGTATATCTGCGGGCGACATCATTGCCGACGGTTCATCTATGAACTATGGTGATTTGGCATTGGGACGTAACGTTCTGGTTGCATTTATGCCATGGCGTGGATATAACTACGAAGACTCTATCGTTATTTCTGAAAAGATTTCACGTGATGATGTATTTACATCTGTCAAAATCGTAGAAAAAGAATTCAAGGTTCGTGATACTCAATTGGGCCCAGAATCTTTGACGCGTGACATTCCAAATGTTGGTGAAGAAGCGTTAAAGAACTTGGACGAATCCGGTATCATTTACGTTGGTGCACGTGTAAAACAAGGCGACATATTGGTTGGTCGTGTCACACCAAAATCCGAAACATTGCTGACCCCAGAAGAAGCATTGTTGCGCAACATCTTTGGTGAAAAGGCATTAAATGTTAAGGATACATCGCTGCGTGTTGGTCCAAACGAAGAAGGTACAGTTATCGGTGTAAATGTTCTGACACGTCACGGTGTCAAGAAAGACGAACGCACCCAGATGATTGAACTGCAGAAAATCGAGAAGATTAACAAAGATCGCGAAGAAGAAATCGCCATTATTGAAAAAGGCTTTGCAGACCAGATTTTCCAAATTGCAGAAAATATGGAAATCGAAGCAGGCACAGGCAGTTTGAAACCATTTATTGGTAAAAAATTGACCTGCGAGGTATTCGAAGGTATTCGCGCGGCAGACGTTAAGAAATTGGTTGTTAAAAACAAAGAAGCGCAAGCTAAGATTGATGAACTGCGTGAACAGCATGTTCTGAAATTGAAACAGTTGAACGAAAAAGCAGACGCTGAAGTGTCCAAGGCAACAGAAAGCAATTCATTGAATGCGGGCGTATTAAAAGAAGTAAAAGTATACATTGCGCATAAAATGAAATTGCAGCCTGGTGATAAAATGGCTGGTCGTCATGGTAACAAGGGTATTGTATCCAAAGTTGTGCCTGTTGAAGACATGCCTCACTTGGCGGACGGTACACCTGTTGACATTGTATTGAATCCATTGGGTGTGCCATCGCGTATGAACATTGGTCAGATTCTGGAAACCCACCTTGGTATGGCTGCACGTACTTTAGGGGCACAGATTGGGGCCGTGTTGGATGAAGTTAAGGCAAAGCGCGCTGTTACGGACGACTTACGCAATATAATGGGCAGTGTCTATGGTGCCGAGGTTTCTGAAAAACTGGAAAAGATGACAGATACAGACGTTCGTGCCCAGGCTGCATTGTTACGCGATGGTGTTCCAATGGCAACACCAACATTTGACGGTGCGACCCCAGAAGACATTCGCAGCATGCTGAAATTGGCAAAGTTACCAGAAACAGGTCAATTTGACTTGTACGACGGTATGACTGGCGAAAAGTTTGCCCGTCCTGTGACCGTTGGTATTATGTACATGCTGAAATTGCATCACTTTGTTGATGAAAAGATTCACGCACGTTCGATTGGTAACTATTCATTGGTCACACAACAGCCGTTGTCTGGTAAGGCCCACATGGGTGGTCAGCGCTTAG